>DKBO01000261.1 GCA_002448975.1 Nitrospiraceae bacterium UBA6898 | reverse complement strand
TGGTATGGTTGATGGTCCCTAGCCCGGGCTTGGTGACGATCAGGAGCGGCAGGGAAAACTCTTTCGCAAGATCGACGACATAATAATCTTTTTTGACCGGCACCATGATACCGCCGATCCCCTCCACAACGATTGCTTCATATGCGCGGTAAAGCGTGGAGAAGGCCTTCTTGATCTCATCAATACTGGCCGACCTGTCTTCGAGCTCGGCAGCAGCAAAAGGGGCAAGCGGATTTTCGAAGCAGCAGGGGGTGACGAGACGAAGAGGATCCTCCATATGCGCGGCCTGCCGGAGAAACGTCCCGTCATAGGGGATGAGGACATCCCCTTCTTTATCGCACCCGCTTTCGATCGGCTTCATGGCGCAGACCTTTATGCCAAACGACTGCATCACCTTGATGACAGCGCAGGCAATGATGGTCTTGCCGACTCCGGTATCGGTGCCGGTTATGAAGAAACCCTTGAGCATGCACTCTCCCCCGGCATAACGGAAAACATTAGTTGGAGTATTGCACTAAAGCAATCTGCTGTCAAGGCTGATGATCTGGCCGGTGATATAGTCCAATGTTGCGAAGTCCACAATGCTCTGCGCGATGCATACAGGGTTTGAAAGCGCATGTAAAAGACTATCTTTCGTTGCCTGATCCACGGCCTTTGGTGATTGGGCTCCCATATCCGTCAACAGGTATCCGGGCAGTATGGCGTTGACCCTGATATTATGCTCGGCGAGTTCACGTGCTGCCGAGACCGTCAGCCCGATCAGCGCCGCCTTTGAGGCGCTGTACGCAGCCTGTCCGGCCTTGCCCTTGACGCCGGCGTAGGAAGCTATATTGATGATATGACCTCCTCCTGTTTCGATCATGAGGGGAACAGCCTCCCTGATAATATGGAAGCAGCCGGTGAGGTTGGTCCTGATGACAGCATCCCACTCCTCTTCTGTCTGTTTGAGCAGCAGGTTGTCTCTTGTTAAACCGGCATTGTTGATGATGAGGTCAAGCCTGCCAAAATAGTCGTTTGTCTGACAAAGCATCTCCCTGACCTGCTCTGCCTTTCCGACATCAGCCTTTACTGCCAGGGCATATATTCCCCGGTTTTTTATAAGCTCTTTTGCAGATACTTCAGCATGCAG
Source organism: Nitrospiraceae bacterium UBA6898 (assembly GCA_002448975.1). Taxonomy (GTDB): domain Bacteria; phylum Nitrospirota; class Thermodesulfovibrionia; order Thermodesulfovibrionales; family UBA6898; genus UBA6898. The sequence continues at coordinate 25,261 of DKBO01000261.1, read as the reverse complement.
GTAATTGACGACAACAGCATACCCGTCCGCAATGAAGCTATCTGTCAGATGCCTGCCCAAACCCCTGGCACCTCCGGTAATGAGGGCAACTTTTCTTACCTGCAGCATAACGTACTATTGTTTGTTGCATGGGGCTAAGTCAAGGCATGAAAAGAAATTTTACTTGACTTGCCATGAATGCAATGGTATGTTCAATTCATGAACGTTCAAAAACTGAACGGACAAAAGATTGAAAATCAGGATAGTTACAAGTCCCTGCTCCTCCTTGACGAGATAGCAAAAGGGGAACCGCTATCCCAACGGGATATCAGTAAAAAGCTTAATATTGCCCTCGGCCTTGTCAATTCATACATTAAAAATCTTGTTTCTAAAGGCTATGTTACGATTTCGGCCATACCTGCCAAAAGATATGCCTATTATCTGACGCCGAAGGGCTTTTCGGAAAAGACACGGCTTACCTATCAACTGCTTCAGGATTATACGAATATTTATAAGGAAGCCCGAAGGGATTTTCGGAAGCTCTTTCATGCTTTATCTGTGGCTGGTGCGAAAAAAGTCGTCTTTGCAGGGGTTGACGAGGTAGCCGAGATAGCATACCTATCACTCCAGGAGGTCGACATCGAACTTGTCGGTGCTTTTGATGATGAAAAAAAGGGTACAACGTTCTTCAAGACTGTCGTCTTGCCCTTCCATGAGATTAACCAATGTGAATTCGACAATGTTGTATTAAGCACGTTTCTTAAAAGGAAAGAGATCTACCATAAGCTTTTGGAGAATAGTGTTGCAGCTGAAAAGATCCTTGCGATCTATGACGTTCATCAGTAAGTAGTCGCTCTGCGGAACAGCGCAGGGCTTAGCAACAAAAAAAGGCAATCTTAATGCTCATTGCCAAAAAGAATGCTCAGGGTGGGTATGAAGATGCCTGGTCGGCGGTAGCCTGTTTGCAGCATGGGAATTGATATGAACGATCAGATCAAGACAGTTCAAGAAGAATACCGGACCTAAGTGATCAGTCCGCGAAGGGGTTGTTTTACATCAAATTATACGTTACAGGTTTTTTCATGACCAGAAAAGAGCAATAGTTGTAATTGTGATGTAATATTGTCGAAAAAAATATGAAGTGTGCAAGATTCGCTTTGAAGCGTAAGAGGTAACTTTGAAGGAAATCTGGACAGAACTTATAGCACTTATTCCAGGAAGAAAGAGGGAGCCGTTGCAGAGCGACGGCCGGAAGGACTTTCTGGTCCAGGGTTCGGTCGGGTCATTTTCCCTGCGTATTACCGCAACGGGTCTTGGTTTCATCACAAGCATTCTTCTTGCCCGCCTGCTCGGAGCCGAGGGTTATGGCATTTACAGCTATGCCCTTTCCTGGGCATTGTTGCTCAGCGTATTCGCGGTAATGGGCTTTGACAAGCTTTCTGTCCGCTATCTGGCAGTCTATCACGCGAAGCAGCAATGGGGCCTCATGCACGGACTGATCAAGCGGACGGGCCAGGCTGTACTGGCACTATCGGTGGTCCTGGCTACTGCTTCTGCGGTCATTGCCTGGGGTCTGATGACCCGTGAAGCGACCGTGATGCGAAATGCTCTGATCTTCGCCTTCCTTGTGCTGCCCGTATACTCCCTCATCAGGTTGAAGCAGTCGGTACTTCAAGGGATGCATGAAGTCGTAAAAGGGCAGGCGCCGGAGATGATCTTTCAGCCCATCCTATTCCTTGTGCTTCTGCTGGGTACCTGTTTCCTGCCGAAGAGGAGTATTTCCGCGGAGCATGCAGTACTTTTATTTGTGGTAACCGCGGTCGGCACGCTCGTTGTACTGACCTACATGGTAAACAGGTCGCTTCCGCGCGAAGCGACTGCTGCTGCCCCGGCCTTCGAGACCGACAGATGGCTGAAAACTGCGCTCCCGCTCCTGTTTATCGACAGCATGTATATCATCAATTCGAGGACAGATATTATCATGCTGGGCGCAATGAAGGGTGCGGCTCCGACGGGCATCTACAACGTAGCAAACCGGGGCGCAGAGTTCATTACCTTTGTGTTGATTTCAGTGAATATGGTCCTCGCGCCGACCATCGCCGCGCTCCACGCACAGGGAGAAAAAGATCGTCTTCAGAATATCATTACCCTTTCAGCGCGGGCCGTCCTGCTGTTTTCCCTGCCCATTGCGCTTGCGCTCATTATCTTTGGCAAATACTTCCTCATGATCTTTGGTTTGGAGTTTATTCCGGGAAACCGGGCACTGTCGATCCTGAGCATCGCCCAGTTCTTTAACTGCGCCATGGGGTCTGTGGGCGTGCTCCTCGTCATGACAGGTCATCAAAAGCAGGCAGCCATCGGTGTTGCTATCAGCGCGGTGCTCAATATCATATTAAACGCACTCCTGATCCCTGTCTGGGGGATCGAAGGGGCTGCCATTGCCACAGGGGTAAGCATGATAACCTGGAATGCGATATTTGTCGTATGGGTCTACCGCAAGCTCGGAATACACACGACTGCTCTAGGGAAGATAGGTGCATGAAGAAAGATGTAAAGAAACCGAATTTCTTCATCGTCGGCGCCCCGAAATGTGGGACCACAGCCATGAATGAATATTTAAAGCAACATCCGGATATATTCATTCCTGATGTCAAAGAAGTGCATTATTTTGGCAGTGATCTGAATTTCAGAATAACCGGCTGGCAGAGGCCAAACAGAGAATACTATTTAGGGTTGTTTGAAAAAGCGCAACATGAAAAGGCTATCGGCGAGGCTTCAGTCTGGTATTTGTACTCGGAAAGAGCTGCAAAAGAAATAGAGATATTTAACCCAGCTGCGAGGATCATCATCATGCTCCGTAACCCGGTAGACATGATATATTCACTACACAGTCAATATGTTTATGAAGGAAATGAAGATATATCAGAGTTTGGAGCAGCCCTGGATGCGGAAGAAAAGAGAAAACACGGAGAGCTCACTCCATCCCATACCTATCTGATCAAGAGTCTCTTTTATAAGGATGTTGCAAAGTATTCCAGGCAGGTTCAAAGGTACTTCGAAATCTTTGGAAGAGAAAAGGTCCTTGTCATCATCTATGACGATTTTAGGGAAGATACGGCGGGTGAATATAAGAAAACGTTGCTTTTTCTTAACGTGGACGACAACTTCGAGATTGACATGAAGGTTATTAATCCAAATAAGATAGTACGAAGTCGGAATCTGCAACAAATAATTGTGAATCCACCACGACTGTTGTTGAGACTCGGCAGTCATTTGAAAATCCCACTGAAAATGCAATCGATGGCACTGGAGAAACTTCGTGCATTCAATACGCGATACGAGAAACGGCGTGCCATGGACGTGGAACTGAGACAAGCGCTTAAACGAGAATTTCGGAATGATGTCGAACGATTGAGCTCATTACTTGGCCGCGATTTATCCTTTTGGACAAACTCATGACAGCTCCGGTTACACAAAAATTTGGTTACCATATAAGGTCAATATAGGTATGAGTGAACGCTGGGTTGACTATTTTTCGGCATCAATGAAAGGAAAGAGATTGCTCGAATATGCGGTTGGGCATTGGACGTACAGTATGCAGCTCTATTATCAGATCAGGAAATATGTTCCACCTCCCGCCAGAATTCTGGAAATAGGATGTGGACTTGGATTGTCGTCGATCTATTTGCGGGAATGCGGCTACGAGGTAACAGCAGTAGATAAGAGTGCAGAAGTCATAAAGATGGCGAGAATTAGTGCGGAGATGCTTTCATCAACCCCATTGATTGAACAGGCGGATGCTCTGGATATGAGGAATTATTACAACTGCTACGACTTATGTTTCTCCGTGGGCGTTGTAGAGCACTTTGAGAGGGGCGTGACTGTAAGGCTGATTGAAGAACAGAGGAAGTGCGCACAATATATTATTGCCGTTGTGCCATCAAAATATACCTCTTATGTTGCCGATATCACCGATGAACGAATATATACGGCAAGGGGATTGAAAAAAATTTTTAAAGATGCAGGGCTGGGGCAAATATCTTCTTTCGGATATGGCGATATCCCATCTTCATTCCATGTATGGATGAAATATTTTCTTCCTTTTGGAGCTTACCGGTTATTGCAAAACCATTTTTCCTATACGATGGGTATAGGATGCGTGGGCAAGTCGAAAGGATAATCAGGTGCGGCATGAATAAATGTCGGTCTCTGTTTTTGTATGCAGTGACGATGAAAATCATTACTTATAACATTATGATATTGCGATGGCACATAAGGAGGTTGCACGGTGAAGAAAAAAATGCTTGAGATGCTTTTTTGTCCATCCTGTTCAGGTACATTGAACTTAGAACATGCCACTTATGAGGACGGTGAGATTAAAGAAGGCCTGCTTTTATGCACGATGTGCAATGTGCCGTACAAAGTGACAGATTTCATCCCCCGGTTTGTTGATACTGATACGTATGTGGATTCATTCAGTTTTGAGTGGAACAAATTTTATGATGTACAAATGGATATTCTGAACAACAACGATGAATCGGAAAGGACCTTCCTCTGGAAAACCGGGTGGAAGCCAGAAGATATAAAAGGAAAACTTGTGTTGGATGTGGGGGTAGGGGCTGGCAGGTTTGCCGATGTCGTGTCGAGGTGGGGCGGCGAGGTCGTCGGCATCGACCTGAGCTATGCAGTCCATGCAGCGTATAAAAACATCGGTAAACGTGATAATGTGCACATTATCCAAGGCGATATTTTCAATCTGCCGCTCAAACCGGAGACATTCGATCATATGTATTCAATCGGCGTGCTTCATCACACCCCCGATACGAGGAACGCATTTCACTCCGTTGTTCCCTTATTAAAAAAAGGTGGGGAGTTTGCAGTCTTCCTCTACGCCCATGGGCACTATCACGCTTTCAGTGACAGATGGAGAAAGATAACGACAAAATTACCTATCAAGTTGCTTTACTATTTGTCGTCAATTGCCGTTCCTCTTTATTATATCCATAAAATTCCCTTTTTTGGCCGCGCCGCGCAGTTTTTCCTGCCCACGGCCAACTGGCCCGACAGGAGATGGAGATGGCTCGATACCTTCGACTGGTATGCGCCGAAATACCAGTGGAAGCATACTTGGCCTGAAGTGTTCCAATGGTATAAAGAAGAGGGTTTTACTGACATCGAACTCTTCGAGCTTGAGAAGGAAAGCAGTCTTGCTCTCGTCTGCATGCGTGGCAGAAAGATTTGAAAAAAGTTTTTTTCATTATTCCGACCTTGGGCGGCGGAGGCGCGGAAAGGGTTTTCCTTCATATTTTGAAAAATCTGGACAGGACCAGGTTCAACCCCTGTGTTGTACTCTTTGAAAAGAAGGGGGAGTTGCTTTCTGAACTGCCGTTTGATATGAGATTGGAAATATTAAAGAAGAATGACGAAACGTATCGAATTTATGGGACAGTCTTCTTTAAACTTGCCCACAGATTTGCTCGATTTATAAAGAAGGAAAGACCGGATGTTATTGTCAGCTTTATGTGGTATACAAACTTCGTAACACTTATCGCGAGAATCTTAAGCCGCATTTCATCGAAAGTTATCGTGAGTGAGCGGTATGGGTTAGCCGTTTCTTTCGAAGGGAGGATGGCCGAATTTCTGAGGGGTCTGGCAATACGATATTTCTATCCGGGTGCCGATATGGTCATCGCGAATTCGCGTGTAATGGGAACACAGCTGAAAGAATTATTTCATCTTGAGGAAAGGAAAATAGTGACAATCCATAATCCGGTTGACATGCATAAAATCAGCAGGATGGCCGGGGCAGATGCCGATTACGCATGGTTTCGTGAAGACATCCCCATCATCACAGGCATAGGCAGGGTTACTCGCCAGAAAGGGTTTGATCATCTCATAAAGGCTGTCCAGACGCTCAATGACGATGGCGCAGAATGCCGCCTCGTTCTTCTGGGGAAAGGACCTGAGGAAGGAAACCTGAAGAGGCTGGCCGCTGAGCTGGGTATTGGTGACAAGGTCCTATTTTTAGGCTTTCAGCAGAATCCCTATAAATGCCTGGCGAGGTCGACGGTGTTTGTACTATCGTCCCTTTATGAAGGCTTTCCCAACGCACTCCTCGAGGCGATCGCGCTGGGCGTTCCCTCTGTAGCGACGAGGTGCCCTACCGGCCCCGATGAGATCATAACCGACGGTGTGGACGGACTCCTCGTGCCTCCCGGAGATTACGGTGCCCTTGCGGAGTCGATAAGAAAGCTGTTACAGGATAACAGCATGAGACGGCAATTTTCCGAGGCCGGCAGGAGACGGGCGCAGGACTTTGAAGTAAAGAACATTGTGAGGCAGTATGAAGAGGCTGTTGAAAAGGTATGCTGATGATGAGGTTGCATTGGCAGTGTTAATGCTGGATGATTGCCATGCTTAATGTGCGGCAATACGACTCAAAAAAAATATGTTACCGCGGGATCTCCTTTCACCGGGGAAAACGGCACTATCGTAAAATGTAAAGAATGCAGTAGGTTTGGAAATTATCAGCGTAGATGCAGGATTCAATGAAGCTCTTCTTGATATGTCGACAAATAGGCTTACAGGAACTGCCTTGCGGGTTCCCTATCGGGTTCTCAGTGCAGCCTCAAAGCTTGCTGGTATTGGTATGGCGGTTCGGCTGATTGCGGCAAGAAAATAATGTGCGGGATCTGCGGAAAGGTAAATCTTAACAACGAACCGGTTGGCGAGAACCTCCTCGGACGGATGACCTCCAGCCTTGTCCACCGCGGGCCGGACGATTCAGGCATTCGCATCTCCGGTAACGTGGGGTTGGGCCATCGGCGGCTTTCGATCATCGACCTCTCACCACAAGGGCACCAGCCCATGTGCAATGAGGACGGCACGGTCTGGATCGTCTATAACGGCGAGATCTACAATTTTCTCGACCTCAGGCCTGACCTTATGGCGAAAGGGCATACCTTCCGTTCGAGGAGCGACACGGAAACCATAATCCATCTGTATGAGGAGTACGGCACAGCTTGTCTGCAATACCTGCGGGGGATGTTTGCGTTCGCCATATGGGACGAACGGGATAAGTCGCTATTTATCGCGCGGGACCGGATCGGAAAGAAGCCGCTTTACTATTATTCCGACGGAAAGACCTTCATCTTCGCCTCGGAGATCAAGGCAATCCTCGCGGACGAGAGGGTGGAGCGGGTCCCGGACCACGAGGCGATTCACCACTACCTGACCTATCAGTACGTCCCCTCTCCCTGGACTGCGTTCAGGGGTATCCGGAAGCTTCCCCCTGCGCAATATCTCATACTCAAGAACGGGGAAATCACGCTATGCAGATACTGGCAGCTCACCTATCTCCCAAAACATGCCATAAAAGAAAAGGATCTGAAGCATGAGATACTTGAGCGGCTAAAGGAGGCGGTCAGGATCAGGCTCATCAGCGAGGTACCGCTCGGCGCCTTTCTGAGCGGGGGGATCGATTCGAGCGCAATTGTCGCGGTCATGGCAGGCATGATGAATGAGCCGGTGAAGACCTTCTCCATCGGGTTCAGGGAAGAGGCCTATAACGAACTGAAGTTTGCCCGCATGGTGGCGGACAAATACAAGACCGACCATACGGAGTTCATGGTCGAACCTGATGCCGTTGATATTCTGCCGAAGCTGGTCTGGCACTACAATGAGCCCTTTGCCGATCCCTCCGCCATCCCGACTTACTACGTGTCGAAACTCGCCCGGGAACATGTCACGGTCATTCTCAACGGCGACGGCGGGGACGAGAACTTCGCCGGATACGCCCGGTACGCGCTGAACGCTTTTTCGGAGAAGGTGCGGAGATTTTTCTCTCCTGCCTTGGTGAGGGCAATGCATCCTCTCTTCATGCTGCTGCCCCATGGCGGAAACCCGAACAGCTTCTTCTGGCGGCTCAAGAGGTTTTCCCAGGTCTATGTCAGGTCCCCGGAGCTCCGGAACGCTGACATGCTCTGCCATTTCATGGCTGAGATGAAGAGCGATCTCTATACAGAGGCGTTTCGGGATGAGGTTTCAGGAACAGACTCCTTTGACCTGCTCCTTGCGAAATTCCATGAGGCAGGGGCTGACAACCTTCTCGAAAGGACACTCTACTCTGACGTGATGATGTACCTCCCGGACGCACTCCTCGTTAAGGTCGACGTGGCATCCATGGCGAATTCCCTCGAAGCGAGATCACCGTTTCTGGATCATGAGCTCATGGAATTCGTAGCCCGGGTACCGGCGCAGCTAAAGCTCAAAGGGATGACGACCAAGCACATTCTGAAGGAGACGCTCCGCGGCATTCTTCCTGACGAGGTACTGTTCCGGGAAAAGATGGGATTCGGTGTCCCCCTTGATTACTGGTTCCGGAACGAGCTGAAGGAGATGGCCTTCGATACTTTGCTGGGACAGCGGGCGATGGAGCGGGGCTATTTCAACCGGGACTACGTTCGGGAAATCCTCGATGATCACGTCTCCAGAAAATGGAACTGGCAGTACCATATATTTAATCTGCTGATGCTCGAACTGTGGCACCGGGAGTTCATCGACCGCGTATGACTGCTGATATCATGATGGAAAGCATGTATGATTATTTTGCATGTCCGAGCTGTCATCACGATCTTGCGCAAGAGAGGAGCGAGAGTGGGCACTCCGAAGACGAACATTTGAGCTGCTTGAACTGCCGCGTCCGGTATGCCGTGCAGGACGGGATACCGGATTTTCTTGCAGATCCGGAAAAAGAACACGCAGAAGAGGGCATCGCTGTGGATGTGAACAATGCGATCGCCTTGTTCAGGAGAGAGATCGATCCTGAAAGCAGGTCATCCGGACGGTTGTTTGATCAGGAAGTGAAGCGAACAGGTGCATCGTTCCTCGATATCGGATGTGGTATCGGCAGGCATTTGCTTGTACTGAGAAGCAACGGGCTTCAAAACATGCTGGGTTTCGATGTCATGCCGGAGCTGGTCCGTATCGCACGAAATGACTACGATCTAGCGAATGTGTTTGTCGCGAATGCCACGCGTATCCCTATCAGGAATGCATCCATCGATTTCTGTCTTCTCTACAATGTCATTGAGCATTGCAAAGATCCGGGCAAGGTTCTGGAAGAAATTCGTCGGGTCCTCAAAAAAGACGGAACGCTGTATATGGACGTTCCGAATGCCCGGTCAATGGGAGACAGAATATTCCGCTGGGGCGGTATCACCATCTACGGGAAGACCAGCCATATCCAGACGTTCACGCTCAAGAAATTCAGGAAACTGCTTCAGAACGCAGGATTCGAAATAGAGGAGCTGAAGACTGCGCGCGGCATCTTCATCGACTATCCTCAGCTGGAGCGATTCGGATGGCTCCGGAAAATAGTTACGTTTCTCTTCGGCAATGAGGTGAGCGGGTGGGAATTCAAACTCCGAAAGACGCATTGAAGGGCGGGCTATGCGTTGTTTCGCCCTTGTACCATCCATCACTGGGCGGCCTGGGGAGGCAGGCACAGCTCCTGACCGAGCGGATTGCCCGCGAAGGTCTGCCAGTATTCGTCATAGCAAGGAGGATGAAAGGGATGCCCGACGCTGACTTTGCCCCCGATGTGAAGGTCTGCAGGGCATGGTCTGTGAGACCGTTTTGCCATAATTTTGAGCAGGTGAGTGTCCTCAATATCTTCACATCGCTTACGTTCGCGATCAGCTGCGCTCTTCTCCTGCTCAGGCATCGGAAAAAATATCGTATCGTCCATTTTCACGGTGCAAGCCTTCCGCTTTTTGTGAACCTCCCCCTTGTGAAGATCATGGGGAAGAAGGTTATTGCCAAAGTCGCTGCTGCTGGCGTGGGGACAGAGGCCGGCTCACTCAGGGGCCGCTATTTCGGGCTTGGCAGCATCGTCAGGGAGCTTCAGATGGTAGATTCCTTTGTCGCAACAACAGCCGAGATCAGAGAAGGACTCCTGCGAGATGGCTTCCCGGAAGAAAGAATCCACCGAATCACGAACTTTGTCGATGTGTCGGTTTTTCGGCCTGTTCCGGCTAGTGAGAAGATTAAACTGAGGAATTCACTGGGAATGGGCGATCATACGACCTTGGTTTTCAGTGGAAGGTTTGTCGAACGCAAAGGCGTGACGTTTCTCCTTGATGCCTGGCGTGATATCGCCGACACATTCCCCGATGCCCGCCTCATCCTCCTCGGAAGTGGTCCGCTTCTGGATGAGATGAAAAGAAAGGCGATTCGTCTTAAAATTACGGATGCAGTTCAGTTTCGAGGTCATGTACATGCGGTTGCCGGGTTTCTTCAAGCAGCAGACGGCTTTGTTCTGCCTTCGCTTCAGGAAGGGATGCCGAACTCCCTGCTCGAAGCCATGGCCTGTGGGCTCCCGACGGTTGCGACAAGAATCGGAGGCGTCGAGGACATTATCCAGGACGGGGAAAACGGGGTGCTTGTCAATGCGGGAGACAGCAAGGCGCTCGCTGAAGGGCTCACCAGGCTTCTTGCCGTCAGAAATCGCAGAGACACCATTGCGGGCAATGCCCTACGGACAATGCAAGATACGTTCAGCCTCGATTCCATTATCCCAAAATACCTTGAACTCTACGAGAAGGTACTCTCATGAAAAAAACGGTCTCCGTCATTATCGTAAATTATAACGGGGCGCATCTGCTCAAAGAGTGCCTTGAATCCCTTCGGGGACAGACGTACAAGGATTTCGAAATAGTCCTCGTCGACAATGCTTCAACGGATGGCTCTGTCTCCCTTGTAAAGGATACCTATCCTGAAGTAACGGTCATCGAGAACCGGGAAAACCTCGGATATGGAGGCGGCAACAATGCCGGAATCAGGCAATCCCATGGTAAGTATGTCGTGCTTCTCAATAATGATACAAAAGCTGACCCGCGGTGGCTTGAGAAACTCGTTGTGCCTGTGGGGAAAGATAACGGGGTAGGCATGTGCGCGTCAAAGATAATGGACTATTACCATCCGGATATCATCGATAATACCGGGCTGCTGATATACCCGGACGGCGTGGCACGGGGACGGGGGAGGCTCGAAAAGGATGCCGGGCAATACTCACGTGAAGAGGAGGTTCTTTTCCCGAGCGGCTGCGCCGGTCTGTACCGGAAGGACATGCTTGAGGAGATAGGACTTTTTGATGAAGATTTCTTCCTCTATGTCGATGATGTGGATATCGGTTTCCGGGCGAGACTGGCCGGCTGGACGTGCATCTATGTCCCTGAGGCGATTGTCTATCACAAGTATTCTGCTACCACGGAACCCTATTCTGCCCTGAAGGCGTATCTGGTCGAGCGAAATAGGATATGGGTTGTCATGAAGTGTTTTCCCGCGGGGCTGGCGTTTGCCAGCATATTCTCTACGCTGCTTCGCTACCTCATGCAGGGCTATGGTATAGTGACAGGAAAAGGGGCCGGCAGCCGTCTGGTCCGGTCGGGTCCAGGTGCAGGGAGCGCAGGTATTCTTGTCAGGGCGTATGTATCTGCTTTCAGAAATTTTGATAAGATGCTCGGGAAACGGAAGCATATCAGCAAGACGAGAAAGGTCAGCATAGGGGAGATTGCATCGTGGTTTACGAAGTTTGGCATAGGCGTAAAGGAACTCGCGCTGAAGGACTGATGTGAAGACGCTCTTCATCATACCCGCATTCAATGAAGAACTGAATATCAGGGGTGTCATAGAGGATATCCGGGGACATGTTCAGGGAGCGGCTATCCTCGTCATAAATGACGGTTCAGCGGATGCAACAGGAAATATTGCAAAAGACCTTGGCGTGACCGTCATAAGCCTTCCTTACAACCTCGGCATTGGGGCGGCGATGCAGACCGGATACCACTATGCACATATGCAGGGATATGACATTGCAGTTCAATTTGATGGAGACGGACAGCACAGGGCAGATCAGCTGGACCAGCTGTTGGAACCGCTAGAACGCGGCGAGGCTGATATCGTCATAGGGTCACGGTTTTTGACCAAGGGCATGTACAAGGCTGAGGTTGCGCGGTTAGTCGCCATCAGGATGCTCTCCCGCATCATATCGTCACTTGTCGGGCAGAAGATAACTGACCCTACATCAGGCCTAAGGGCTGTGAACCGAAGGGCAATGCATTTATTCTGCAGATGCTATCCGGATGATTATCCTGAGCCTGAGTCGCTGGTACTCCTTCACAAGGCCGGCTTCAGGATAGCCGAGGCGCCGGTTCATATGGAAAAACGCCTGCTGGGGAACTCATCTATAACGTTGTTGAGAGGGGTCTATTATATGGTCAAGGTTGTCCTGGCCGTACTGGTCGATATGATCAAAGAAGTACCGCGGAGGTGAAGGTTATGGACATGATACCGATATTGGCAACGCTTGTGAGTATGGTGATCTTTCTTTCCGTTCTTGAACTGATCAGGAGAAACAGGCTCAAGGAGAAGTATTCACTTTTATGGCTTTTTTCCTCTCTGGTACTCCTCTGGTTTTCTGTATCGCGAAAATCCCTTCATTATGTGGCCGGCTACATAGGGATACAGTACCCCCCGTCTGTTATCTTTCTGCTGGGATTTCTTTTCCTCATCATTATTAATATACACTTTTCGACCGTGATCTCCCACCTTTCAGATCGTAATAAGACCCTCGCGCAGGAGGTGGGCCTTTTGCGGGAAGTGCTGGAGAGAGAGAAGGGCTTTGAAAAGTGAGAGTTTTTTGCGCTGGTTTGTAGTGAACTTTTCATCTGTCTGCCTCCATGACGGGGGCTATTATTATGCTCGTTAAGATGCACTGCAGTGCCTTTGCACGATGCTCTTTTTCTCCCCGAGTGCGGTGTTAAGGAGACAACCTTTTTTCCGCTGACAGTTCACCCGCCGTGGCTGCAAAAGCATTTCTCATTTGATGTCTCTGCAGCAGAGCCCATAATATTGTCAGAATTGACAGAGAAACGCCCCGGAGATGAGGACTTTTTTATTGAAGAATCAATATGATTATATTATCATAGGCCGCATGCACAAGGTTGGAGCGCTATCATTATTGCATGTCCTGGCCTTTCGTCTGATAACTGTCGCAGCAGTGCTTATCCTCGGCAGCACCGGGACATATGCAGAGGACGTGGACTGCAGCATGTGCCACCCTGATCTTGCAAAGAAGAAGACGGTCCACGCAGCGGTCAGCATGGGCTGCACCGGCTGCCATACCAGCCTGAACGTGGCAGAAGTGCCCCATAAGGTGACCGGGAAGTTCCCGAAAGGCCTGTCCGCTGAACAGCCTGATCTCTGCTACGGGTGCCATGACAAAGGCATCTTCACGAAGAAGAACGTGCATGCTGCCTTGGCCATGGGCTGCACCAGCTGCCACAACCCCCACAGCTCGGATAACCAGAAGTTGCTGCTTGCTGATGCGCCTGACCTCTGCTACACCTGTCATGACAAGACAGGCTTTAATAACACCTCTACCCATTCTCCTGTAGCCGGCGGCATGTGCGGCTCCTGTCATGAGGTGCACAGCGCCAAACTGCAGAAACTCCTGATTGCGCGGCCGCCCGACCTCTGCTTTACCTGTCATGACAAGAACAAATTTACGGGGATGAAGACCGTGCACGGGCCGGTTGAAAAGGGCCTCTGCACCGCATGCCACACACCTCATGCCTCGTCCGCGCCGAAGCTGCTCCTGGATAAGACGCCCGATGTATGCTTCCGGTGCCACAGCAGGAGGCATTTCGAAGGACAGAAGTTCATGCATGCCCCGGTAGCCGGCGGCATGTGCACCGCATGCCATGCACCCCATCAGTCGGATACGAATATGCTTCTTGCAAAGAAACTCCCGGACCTGTGCTATACCTGTCACTTCGAGCAGGAATTCGTCACGAGGATCAGCCATCCTCCGGTTCAGGCCGGCATGTGCATGATATGCCACGAACCCCATGGAGCAGACCGGGAGCGGCTGCTCATATCATCCATAAACACCGGCTGTCTCACCTGTCATCCCCGGATCGCAGCTAAACCGCATGCCTCGGGCATTGGAGCAAAAGGACATCCGCTGGAGAGCAAACGAAAGGTCAGCGTTGACGGCAAAAAAGAACCGCTGAGCTGCGCAGGCTGCCACGATCCGCATGGCTCGACATGGAACAAGCTCTTCCGGGCGCGCGCCAATTCTTTCTTCGAGCTCTGTAAGAACTGCCATGAGAAATGATGAAGGCATATTTCTCCTTAAGAGGGTATTTGCGGAAGGTGATGCAGGGTCCTGCGCGTGATATTGTGTAATAGTATGCAGGAGGCCGTTGAAAAATAGCCGCAGGTTCTTATAGGATAATGAGGTAATCATGAATTTCAGACCGATCATGACCGTGATGAAGCGTGTTGTAGGAGTCGTTCTCGTGCTGCTGAGCTTTAGCATCACCAAGGCATATGCAGAGGACGTGGACTGCAGCATGTGCCACCCTGACCTGGCAAAGAAGAAGACGGTCCACGCAGCGGTCAGCATGGGCTGCACCGGCTGCCATACCAGCCTGAACGTGGCGGAAATGCCGCACAAGGTGACCGGGAAGTTCCCGAAGGGCCTGTCCGCTGAACAGCCTGACCTCTGCTACGGATGCCATGACAAAGGCATCTTCATGAAGAAGAACGTGCATGCTGCCCTGGCCATGGGCTGTACCAGCTGCCACAACCCGCACTCCACTGACACGCCGAAGCTGCTGGTTGCGGACATGCCCGGGCTCTGTTTTACCTGCCACGACAAAGGCAAATTCGAGAACAAAACGGTCCATCCCCCGGTCATGGGAGGTATGTGCACCAGTTGTCATAACCCGCACAGCTCGGACAGTCAGAAGCTCCTGCTTGCAGAGGTGCCTGATCTCTGTTATACCTGCCACGACAAGGCCATGTTTTCAAAGAAGAACGTGCATGCCCCGGTGGCGGGCGGTATGTGCCTGTCCTGCCACGCTCCGCATGCAACCGAAGAAATGGCATTGCTCCTGAAACGGCCCGTGGATGTCTGCCTCGAGTGCCATCCCGATGTGCTGAAGCGGCCGCATGCCCTGGGCGGCACTTCTCATCCGCTTGCTTCAGGCGTTGCATTGGGAATTGATTCTGGGAAGGGTAAGGAGAAGAAGGAGCGGGTGCTTATGGACCCTGCGCGGCCTGGCAAGGGGTTCTACTGCGGGAGCTGTCATGATCCCCACAGTTCGGACTCCCCGGGGATGATACGTTACCCTATGAGGACGAAGTTTGACCTCTGCATTAACTGTCATAAGAAGTAGCGGGCTGAAGAAAATTTTCCGGAGTGTCTTTCACCGTCGCTCCGGATATACAATCTGGTGGCTATCTCGGAGGGAAAGAAATAATCATGCATAGGGTGAGACAGAAGGAAACCATGAAACAGGAGACCGTGATGGCCAAAAAACATGCAGTAGGGGCGTTCGTAGTCTGCCTTGCCCTTTGCTTCATTATCTCCTGTGCGCCGGCGCAGCAGAAACCCGACGTCAACCTTGTCTGGCCCCTTCCCCCTGATGAGCCGCGGGTGAAGTTTGTGGACATCTTCTGGAGCAGTCTCGATCTCAGGAAGCAGGCCGGCGTCGCAGAGACGATCTTCGGCGCAGAAAAAGTGGAAGGTTTTACCAAGCCCTATGGCATTGCCGTTGACCATGTGGGCAGGGTCTATGTCACGGATGTCGGGAGGGTCATGGTCTTTGACCTGCCGAACAAGAATTTCTTCTCCGTCGGCATAGAACCGGGAGTGGGGCAGTTGCGGGTGCCGATCGGCGTAGCCGTTGCGCCGGACGGCAGGCTGTTTGTGACGGATGTCGCCGCGGATAGGGTATTTATTTACCAGAACGGGAGGTATGTCAATGCCATTGGTGAGGCCGGTGAACTCGACAGCCCGAGCGGCTTGTGCATCGACGAAAAGAACGGGCTGCTTTATGTCGTCGATTCCCGAAAGCACCTCGTCAACATATATTCGCTCAGTCAGTACAAACTGGTCAGGACAATCGGCTCACGGGGCGATGGGGACGGCAAATTCAATTTTCCCACGAATATTGCCGTCGATACCGCCGGGAACATCTATGTCGTGGACACCGGAAATTTCAGGGTGCAGGTCTTTGATGCTGAGGGGAACTTCAAGCGGGCATTCGGCAAGCTCGGAGATACGCCCGGTTCGCTTGCGCGGCCGAAGGGCATAGGGCTTGATTCCGAGGGGCATATCTATGTTGCTGATGCGGCATTTCAGAACTTTCAGATCTTTGACCAGGAAGGGAACATCCTTCTTTTTGTGGGCGAGAGCGGTTTTGGCCCGGGAAAATTCAACCTCCCTGCCGGCCTCGCCATTGACAAGGATGACCGGATCTATATGGTCGACCAGGTACCCGGGTCGTTCCAGATATTCCAGTACCTGGGTGAGAAGTGGAAGTCAATGCAGCAGGCCGAATAATGACGCGTTTTCCTTGTGTATGGAAAAAGGCACTAGAACCTATCTCAGTACGGTATTTCTGTTAAAAGGCTGTCATACGCGCGAAGGCGGGTATCCAGAAGTCNNATGACGAAAAGAGAGCCGGTAGATCAGGAAACGATATTTTGAGATAGGTTCTAATGCCTCGGGCTGCAAACAGGTGTAAGGGCCTTATGCCATTGAGTTATGAGAGAAAGGCAGTCGCGTCCAGCTCTTTGAAAACAGAGCGGATATACCCTCGCTGACAGCAGCAAGCATGCAGACAATCAATTTGCGGTTATCATATTACACTGCAATTCTTTTTTATGGCTCACCTAAAAATCAACTGCGTGAATTTTCTCACCACCCGCATCATAACTGAGTTAAATAACATGGTGCATGATCGGGCATGGATACCTGAGATTCAGATACGCCTCGACAAATCACCTGAAAACAATATGTTATCAGCATTACCGGAGAACTATGCAATTGGCACGATAATTGTATAAATACAGCCAGAACCTAGAAAAACCTGTAAGGTTAAATTAAGAGGGAAAGGAGGGAAGAAATTCGCAAGGGGGCTTTTAGAGAGGATAAAAATATTAGGAAGTATGCAGTGCTTTTAAGTAAGAATAATTAAAAAATCAAAAGGAAGGGAAACATCATGAAGAAAGTCTTAATTGTAGTAGTAGCACTAACATTCGTTCTTTTCGCGACCTCAGCCTTTGCAACGATCGCAAATACGAAGCATAACCTTACCGCAGGCAGCGGTTTCACCCAGACGACCGATCCTACGGCATCTCTCTGCGGCTTCTGCCATCTCCCGCACGGCGGCAACACCTCCATTGCAGCACTGCCCCTTTGGGCTCGTTCCACGCCGGCACTTAATTATACTCCGTACGGCGCCGGCTCAACACTCAACGGCACGATCGTCGGTCAGCCCGGCACCTACTCCCTTACCTGCCTCAGCTGCCATGACGGCACGATCGGTCTCGGCACCATCGTGAAGAACGGCATCACCTCGAGCTTTGCCATGTCGACCACCCTGCCGGGCGGTTTGACAGCGGGCGGCGCATTCCAGGCCACTAACATCGACCCGACAAACGGCTATTCACCCTACATCGGCACTGACCTCCAGAACGACCACCCGGTCGGATTTGAGTTCCCGCTTGCCGGTTATGGCGCAAACGGTGGAATCCCGGGCATCAGCCTTACGGTCAACAATCCCGGCATAGCAGGTCTTGCTGACCTCACCGGCGCAACTTCCGGCGCTTCATACCCTGTGTTCCAGTACGCCACTGCATCGGATGCCTTTGAGTGCGCAACCTGCCATGACCCGCACCTCGAGGACACCGGTTCTACCCAGACCAAGTTCCTCAGAGCTGCGAACGCAACACTCTGCCAGGACTGCCACGACACGAAATAGTATTGACTTTAATATGCATCACAGAAGGGTGGGGGGCTCTCCCCACCCTTTTTTTATCGTTTTCGGATATGCGGTGTAAAGGGAAAAGGTTCCAAACGGAAGATCTTGATTGAACAGATATCTCAGGTTCCTGGAGGGGTTTCCTTGCTCCCCCGGCCGGAAGGTCATCCGTTGACAGGGAATTATAGGAGCCAGGCAAGCCCGGCTTAGTGCTTCAGGAGGCAGCCTCATGATCCAAGAGCCTCAGCACGGTCGCGCTATGGGTGCAGTCCTTATTTCAGAGCATGGTTCGTCGATGTCTCTTGGTGATGACAATTAGGTTTGGCCTATTAAAAAATGTTTTGCATAGGGTATAATTTGTAAATTTTTCCGCAGAAGAGGCAGCAAAGCCCTCGTGGGACAGAGACAAGGAGAAACAATGACATTAATCACGAAGACCCGGTTCTGCAGCCTCTGGGCTTCTGCGTTCCTGATCATGGTAGTACCCATGATCACGGCTTCAGCTTACGCAGCCGAAAAGACGGTCGCACGGGTTGGTGATACGGTCATCACCGAGGCAGACCTGCGGGACGCGCTCGACCGGTACGTCCCGAGCGGCGCATTTCACGGAAGCATAGACCGCTCGCAGAAGGACGAATACCGTGTCGCTGCCCTGAATGATATCATCGAGACCGAGCTGCTCTACCGGGAGGCCCGGAAACGGGACATCAAGCCGTCCGAAGAGGCGGTCGAGGCGGTGATACAGCAGAATATCAAGCAGTTCGGCTCTGAAGAGAAGATGAACAAGGCGATGGAGCAGAGGGGCTTTACCCTTGATATCCTCCGGGACCAGATACGGAAGCATGACATGGCTGCTGCAGTCCTGAAGGAGCTTGCTGCGCAGAGCACCTGCACGGACGAGGAGCTGCAAAAATATTACGAGGAGAACCGTGCGAAATACCGGAGGCCGGATGCCCTGCATCTGTACCATATCCTGATAAAAGTGGACCCCGGTGCTTCAGAGGATGTATGGCAGGAGAAAAAGAAGCTGGCAGAACAGCTCCTCGAGAAGATACGGGCTGGTGAGGATTTCGGCATCATCGCCTATCAGTACTCTGAAGACCCCTATAAATTCAAGAGCGGGGACCTCGGCTTTGTCCATCGCGGAAGGCTTTCCCCCCAGGAGCTCGAGGAGGCGGCCTTCAGCCTCAAAGAGGGAGAGGTGAGCGGTGTGATCAGGACGATACACGGGTTTCATATCCTCAAGGCCGGGGAGAAAGAGGTGGGGGGGACCAAGTCTTTTGAAGAGGTAAAGAGCAGGCTCAGGAAAGAGCTTGAGAAGGCCCGTTATGAAGAAAACAAGAAGGCGCTTATTGAGAGACTCAAGAAAGAATACCCCGTGGAGATCAGCCTGGAGCTTCCTCAGGGCAATAACGGCAGGTAGGCCCTGGATTCTCGTCAACAGTCCAGCGTACCGATGACGATGGGTATGCTCGTATGATGGCTTTCTCCGCAGGGACGCATTGGATCATCAAGCGGATGGTGATCTTCTTGGCCCGCGTCTGTTTCCTCGCCCTGGCGCTGCTATTCCTGGCGCCTCTGATGCCTTCAGGAACTGCAGAGGCCCTGGTTGCCTCGCAGCGGCAGAGAACCTTTAGACTCAATGGCGATTTGACGCTCATTTATGACCGTTTCTGGGGATCAGAACGTGACGCTATTGACCGTTTTGCCTATAGTCTCAACATGAACTTCCATAGCTTTGTGATCGATCCGCGGCTCATCCAACTCGACCTGCACGGCAATTTTACCCAGGATTTCAGGGAAGAGGGAACCAGCACCATGGACGGGTTCGGCGCAACGGCCCGTTTCTTGACTGAACGTCCCCGGAAAGGGGTCCTGAGGTTTTTTCCCCAGCCCATAGAACTGCGGTATGCCTATTATTCCTACGAGCAGGGAGACAGCCAGGAATACGGGATCAGCATGGCTTACCGGCTTGCCGCGCCGAAAGCCACAAACGGCAGGCTCCTCAACAACGGCAACGGCAACGGTAATGGAAAAGAGAAGAAGAAATTCACCTGGATCACCCTGCCGAACCTTTATCTTGACTACAACAGGTATGAGACCACGACGGAATCGAACAAATACGTGAATGACCGGCTCGACTTCAGGGCGGAGGCATTCCGTGAACACATTGACCTCTCTGCTGAATACCTCTATTACAAGAATACCCTGAACGGCGATGTAAGCTCAAAAACCCAGTACCTCGAGTTCCAGGCGAATTATCACCGATACTGGAAAGAGGCCGCTGCCCGTCTGGACAGCACCAACATCTTATATTTTGAGAAAACCTTGGATCGAAAGACCGTTTCATTCATGGACCGGACATACTGGGTAAAGAATTTCGGTCTGGATCTGAGGGATTCGGCAGTGGTGAGCGGAGGGGGGCGGTATCTCGACAATGAAGTCAACAAGGAATATGCGCTGGATCTGAGCGCTTCCTACGGCAAATTCTTTTCCGAGCGGTTCAATACCTATACGTCTGCGGGCGCTGATTATTTCAAGAATGACGACGATACCCAGGTCGGCGAACAGGCCCAGTTCAACATGCAGTACCGCCTTTCCAATATCTTTACCCTCACAGGCCAGGCAAATGCCGGCAACAGGGATGACGGTACGTTCTACGGATTCAACGTGGGGCTCCTCTCCCGGAAGTTGATCTCGATCAACCCGGCCTATGAATACCGGCACGGTGATTTTGAATCGGAAAAGACCACGGTCAATACGGTCTATCTCAATCTTTCGGCCCCGCTCTTCCGGCGCATGAGCTTTTTTTCGCAGAATTATTACCGGATCATCGATACCACGGACAATGCTGCTTCATCAAAGGAAAAGACGCTCTCCCTTCAGGCCAATCTCTTCTGGACCATTTCCCGGTATACGGTCACGGTTGGTGCCTCGCATATACGAACAACTCACAGCGGCGATGAGACGAACGATATCCTGACCGGGATTGTGCACCGCCGCGATGGGAAAATCACCATCACCTCCATCAACGCAAACCTTTCAACATACCTGTCGAGAGGAATGATGCTGATTGTATACGCCTATTACCAGAAGGCGAATGACGCGCCTGCCCTGAAATCCGTCTCGCCGACCCTCACCTGGCAGTGGCGCCAAGTCACGCTCACCGCGCGTTATATTTTCAACAGCCGCGGCGATTCCCGAAACGATCACCGACTCTTTCTGCGTCTGACCCGGCGGTTCGACAGTATACTCCGGCCCTTCTGGTAAGGGCGGGGAGCAGGGTGCAGAGATGCTGACGATCAACCATGATAAATATGCAAACGATGATCGGGAAACGGTGACGGAACAGGTGCATGCAGCGGGGGACAGGTTTGGCGTTTTACTGACCCGTCTCCTCTGCAGGAGAACAGGCTGTTGCATATCTCTTTTCCTGATGACGGTTTTACTCATCTCTTGCACATCGCAAAGGGCCGTGATAGACCGGTCTGCCATGGAAAAGATACTCTGGCCGGGACCGCCGGAAAAACCGCGCATCTCTTACCTCTGGAATGTCTCGCTCCTTTCCGGCAGTGAGGGGAGTCGGGCATCCCGTCTTCTTGCCGGTGAAGATGACGCCACCGACCCGAGAACTTCCGAGAGATTGCTGAGACCCTACAGTATCTTCGTTGATGAGCAGGGTGTGCTCTATATCACCGATCCGGGGGCGTACCGNNTCGTTGCATTTCAGGGGAAGGTATATGTCAGTGATTCATTGCTGAACAAAGTCTTTATCTTCGACGCAGAAGGCAGACTTGCCGGGGAGTTCCAGGGAGAATTCAAAAGGCCGACCTCACTTGCGCTCGACAGGACGCGCGGCAGGATCTACGTGAGCGATACCCTTGCCCATGTCATATACCAGTATGAACCTGAAGGAAGACGGCTGGGTACACTGGGCAGGAACGGCTCTGAAGCAGGTGAATTCAACTTCCCGACGCACATCTGGGTCGACAGAACAGGCAGTCTCTACGTTACGGACGCCATGAACTTCAGGATACAGATATTCTCCCCTGACGGCCTCTACGAGGGAAGTATTGGGATGCTCGGCGATGCCTATGGCGATCTCGAGAAGCCGAAGGGGGTCGCTGTTGACAGCGACGGGAATGTCTATGTTGTGGACGCGATAAAGGATATGGTGAAAATATTCAGCAGGGACGGGAAGCTGCTGCTCTTCTTTGGCCAGCAGGGGCGCGATTTTGGACAATTCTGGCTTCCTTCTGGTATTTTTATAGATGAGAGGGATCAGATATATGTCGCCGACACCTACAACAGCAGGATCCAGGTGTTCAGATACCGCGGGAATAACTAGGTGTGGCTTCTTCCGGAAGTGACTGTTATCTGCAGGGATAAGCACGCATGAGTAGAAGATTGTCAATTACATGGTGTAGCATCATGATCACTGTCATCATCAGCGCATCTGCGGTGCATGCCGGGATCGCCACGACAAAGCATAACCTGTCCACGAGCGGTCCTGGCCCGATCAAGGCGACTACTGAGCAGCGGGTCTGCGTTTTCTGTCATACGCCGCATCGTGCCATAGCGGATGTGGGAGGGATCGGTGTCCCTCTCTGGAATCATACCCTGAGCAAGGCATCATACCAGCTGTTCAGCAGCGCAACGCTCTTAAGCCCGACGAGCCCCGTTATCCAGCCTGACGGGAGCTCACGACTTTGTCTGAGCTGCCACGATGGGACGGTTGCCATCGGCTCGGTGGTAAACACCGGAACTACCTTAAGCTCCCTCACCTTAATCAATACCGCTGCCGGCGGTCTTATGCCGGAGGGAGTCAATAATGTCGGCACCGACCTGAGCGGTGATCATCCGATATCCATAGAACTCAACGGCTCCCTGATCGACGATAAGGCGCAGCAGTGTGACAGCGGCCTGGTATCATTCAAGGTCTGCAGGCCCCCTGCCGGCTCATTGGTCCTGCTGGAAAGGACAAACAACAGGTATGGCGCCGGTGCTGCTACGGGGATGGGTGTGCAGTGCGGTTCCTGCCACGACCCGCACGAAGATCCCGTTCCCGGCGTAACGGTCTTTCTCAGGGCCGGGGACAGGACGAATCATGACGAGCTATGCAATACCTGCCATATAGCTGACTGTGCAGCAGTCTGCCCATGATCCATCTCAGGGACCTCGTTGCTATGACCCGGGAACGCCCAGCAGAGAGCTTCGCTTTAGCTGGGGTATACCCTCTGCTTTTTCCTCTTATCTTTTTCTTATGGACCTGCTGCTTCTGGTTGGCGGCTTCTTCCTCATCTGCCGGCGTACCGACGCACCTTGATAAGACGAAAGTCAAGATGGAATGCAGCGAATGCCATAAGGGTCACGGCAAAAGGGGCACGACCATGCTTGCCAAGACAAAGGACGACTTCTGTTTCCAGTGCCACAGCTTCTCCGGAAAAGCAAGCGATATTTACAGCCAGCTGTCCAAGCGGTCAAATCACCGGATTCTGGAGACATCCCGGTATCACGTACCGGGAGAGGAATTGCCCGCAAAAGACATCGCAGCACCGAGACACGCGTCATGCTATGACTGCCACAATGTCCATAGATCGGAGAAGGATGCTCAACTGAAGGGGATACGGGGCTACGCGGGGAAGGGAGCAAAGCCCCGGAAGATGACAAGAGAGTACGAAGTCTGCTATAACTGCCATGCAGACAGTGCAAACCGCGGGAGTGATGAGCTGGATGTATCGCTTGATTTTGATCCTGCAAATCCTTCCTACCATCCTGTCGAGACATACGGAAGGAACTCCTTTGTCCCGAGTCTCCGCAGAGAATACCGGAAGTCCAGCATGATCGATTGTTCAGACTGTCACGGCAATGATGATCCGTCAGGCCCCAAAGGGCCTCATGGATCGATCTATGAGCCGATCCTGAGGTATCACTATGTCCGAAGCGAGGGGCCGGAAAGTCCAAGAGCCTACGAGCTCTGCTACGCCTGCCACGAGCGGAGGAGCATCCTCGCTGATGAGAGCTTCAGGGCGCACAAGGTCCATATCGTCTACAACCAGATTTCCTGTGCCCAATGTCATGACGCTCATGGGAGCAAATATCAGCCTGCCCTCATCAATTTTGACAGGACAGCGGTCTTTCCGAATTCCTTGGGTGAATATACCATGCTGCCGACGGTCCAGGGTCGTCCGAGATGCTCTCTTTCCTGCCACGTAAATGGACATATCTCTGAGCATAAACTCAACAGGAATCTGCTTTACAGCGTAAACGGACGCTCTGTTTCTCAATGGTAGGGCATTGCTCGCGGGTCTCTCTGCCTGTTTTTTTGGATTTTCCGATATTGATCTGGATAGAGGTTGAAGTTTATCTCCGAGACGATAGATTTGCCATAGGGTCTTTCCGGCCCTTGTCCCGGTTTGAGCGGGGCCTGCAGGAGTGACATCCACAAAATAAGCCAGAAGTCTCTTTTTTGTTCATTTATACATATATAATTAAAAATATTCTTGACATCACGTCGAGCTATGTTGGAAAATACATCATAGTCCTGGTCTGAAAAAATTATATAGGCGCTTGGGTCAAAAAACGCAGACTGTGCACAATCCCTCAGCTCGTTCCATGGTTTCCCTGCATTGGGGAGACATGGGAGTCCTATGCTGGTATCTACGAGAAACAGTGAGGGCATCTTTTTTTAAATTTTTCTTTATAAAACATGCAGCAAAAAATAATGCATAATTAATAATGAGTTCTTGTCTTTGAGGCATGATATTTGCTTAAGAAAGGACGGATTTTTCTACGGTGTGGCAAAAAACTGTAGAAGCTGACGAATCAGGAAGGTCTAAAACGTCCAGTAAGGGGGCAATAATTATGGCAGTCAAAGGCATCATGAGAAAAGTGATAGGGGTGGCGGTGTTCATCAGTTTGCTCGCAGCGCTGACGCCGGTGGGGGGTCAGGCAGCGGTGCTCCCTGCGGTGGAGCAGTTGACCGGCATCACCATGGACAAGAAGGTTCTCCAGGGTCCGGGCAGGCTTGCCACCGGGGGGGACGGCTCCCTTTATGTGGTAGATTCCCTGAAAAACCATATCATAAAGTTTGACAGCAACGGCCAATATGCCGGCGACATTTCCTTCCCCTTTGTATCAGCTATAGCCGTTGCCCCCAACGGCGCACTTTATATAGGATCCCATCAGGACTATTCCGTATCGATCGTACAAAACGGCCAGGTGACCGGCATGCTTGGCAAGGGCAAAAACGAGTTCCGTTCGGTCAGGGACATCGCAGTAGACCCGTTCCGCAACGTCGTCTATGTGGTTGATAACGTGGGCAATGCTGTGAGGGTTTTTGACCTCTCAGGAAAAGATCTGGGCACGATAGAAGGAGTGAATCTGCCCGTAAGCATTGAAGTGACCGACACGGAGATCTACATCATCGATGCCCCCCTTGTTAC
>DKBO01000015.1 GCA_002448975.1 Nitrospiraceae bacterium UBA6898 | reverse complement strand
CCCTCTCAACCTTAAGGTTGGGATCAGTGAAACAGGCATACTCTCCGCCCACTTTGACATAGAATTGCTTTCCCATACTTCCTCCTATTCAGGCTATAAGATCCGCCGGATCGTGTATGGCCTCGGCGAGTCCCTTAATACGATCGTATTTTCCGTACCATCTGTAGAGCCCTTCGCTGACAGGCTCAAGCCAATGCTCACCAAGCAACTTTTCTGCTTCATGCCGTGACAAGCTGACAACATACGGTTGAAGTTTGCGCCATGCAATCCGTGACGGACGACTTTTGTATTCCTTAAGAAGTTCTTCCCCCCGACTATAGTTCACCACTACTAATACAGTGTCTTCAGAAATAATACGAAACCTCTTTGCTGTTTCCGGAAAATTAAGGACACCACGATATGGCTGGACATCGTGTTCATCAAGATTTCGTTCTGCATACAGCCGTCTAAAATATTCTTCGTGCAACTTCGGATCATGCAGTTTGTCCGGGTCATGTTGTCCAAGGAAAAAGTCAGCAAGACCAAAGCCTGTCCTATATTCTCCCTTAGGCATTCGCCCTTCAACAAGATCAAAGATTACTACCTTGCCTTTATCAGGCATTCGCCCCTCCCGATTGCACCTGCCAGCCGCTTGAACGATACGGTCAAGCGGTCCAGTTGCTCGCCATACCTCGGGAAAATCTATGTCTACGCCGGCTTCAACAACCTGTGTACTGATTAATAAAACCGGCAATCCCTGCCTGAGTCGGCACTGCACCAGTCGCAACACTGCTTTGCGATGTTTGCCGCAAAGTAGTGTTGACAGGTGAAAAACGTTTTGCATTTCCTGCATTGCTTCAAGAAGCCGTAAGGCGTCCTTTCGGGAGTTGAGCACAACCAGCACCTGTTTTCGTTTCGTACTTTGTAGCTCGCCAGCCAGTTCTTCCCACGAAAGCTTTTCTGGTCGCCTGGTGTAACAGACTCTTGCAAGATCCACAAAGTGCTTTTCAAACTTTTCTTTTGGAACAATGTCTTTCGGTACAAAACCACCAATAGAATGAAAAGCTGGTTGTGTAGCACTTGACATGACAACCGATATGCCATAGTTCTTTACAAGAGTCTGCAATACATCAAGGACGGGGGCAAGCACACCAACGGGGAGAGTCTGTGCTTCATCAAGAATGAGTACGCTTCCGGCGATATTGTGGAGCTTACGCACTTTTCCGGGACGATTAGAGAATAGGCTCTCGAACAACTGCACGTTGGTTGTAACAATAATAGGAGCATCCCAATTCTCGCTTGCAAGGCACTGCCGTATTTGATCTGGCGTTTGATCTTCCGTATCACTGGTAAGCATCTGGCTGTGATGTTCCAGCACTGCCTCGTGTCCAAGAATTTTCCGATACTCTCTGACAGTCTGGTCGATGATAGTTGTGTAAGGAATTGCAACGATAATGCGCCTTAAGTTAGAAGAGTTGGCAAGGAGATGGCGAAGGGCAAACGCAAGGCTGCTTCTCGTCTTCCCGCCGCCGGTCGGAACAGTAAGCCTGAAAAATCCAGGCATGTCCTGAGCAGCAGATAGACATGCAGCATAGATTTCCTTGCGAGCATTGTTTACTAATTGATTTGAACCCGGTCGGGAAACGGCCTTTTTCATAAGCTCTTTCTGGTTTTGTTCGAACTTGTACCACAGCTCATCTACACTAATAGTTAAGCCTCGTGTCTTTGAAAGTTCTCCGTCAAAGTGAGCTTCGGTATTGAGATAATCAGCATCTACAAGAGCCGAGAAGATCATACGGATAAACAGCTCTCTTTCATACTCTGAGTGTACGATTCGGTCCAGCGACGTAGGAGGTAAGAGTTGTTTTGAGTATTCATATAGCGACTGAAGCAATGCTCGGTTGGCCTCAACATAACCTTTGAGTTTCAGACGAAGTTCACCGATATCATGGAGACCGGCATGATGTCCTGCGATCGGCAATATCATGTTCATCCAATTGTCATTCCGCTGGCCTTCAAGCGCATAGGCAAACATCAATGCAGCGCCGCCGACAGCATGGTAAACCTTGTCATGTCCTTTTCCGCTGAAACAAGCGTCAAGATAGCTTTGAAACCGTGGATTGCACTTGCCGAGGTCATGCCACAATCCTAGCCAATAGGCCACATCACCTGCGCAAAACTTATCTGCAAAACCTCTTGCAAGCACAGCTACTTGTTGCAAATGATCTTTTAGAAAGTGCCATTCGCCCTTTTCATTCGGCGTATGTGCGTATAAATCAGTCATTTGATTGTCCCCAAATCATGCCACAACCCCGCAAGATATCCCCACCCCGCAGCGCCGAATTCCCCGGCAAACTCAGCAGCTAGTTTTGCCGTAGCCTCCAGATGCTCCCGCAAGGAATACCCCCGTCCATCTTCGGAAATATGGGCAAATAAACCATCCGCCAAGTCTTTAAAATCTCGCAAGAACCCTCCTGTTTTATGCTGAATGCTGAGCGCTGCTTGCTACTTTTCCTCTTATTCTCTTCTGAACCCGATTTTTCTTTTCTTCTTCTCCGGCGGAGCCATCAATTGCCGTATGGCATCAAAAACTGTCCTGAACTGGGTATCATATTTCTTCTCCAGCTCATCGAGCCGCTTAGCGAGGTCTTTATGAGTTATGAGCATCTCCCTGACTTTTGTAAACGTCCTCATTATCTGGATATTGACCATTATCGCCCTTTGGCTGTTCAGCACGCTTGAAAGCATGGCAACGCCGTTTTCAGTGAAGGCATAGGGCAGTTTACGGGTGCCGCCCCAACTTGATATTCCAAAATGGAATATCAAGTTTTTGAATTCCTCCTTGTTCAGTTGAAACATGAAATCTTCAGGAAAACGATCAATGTTACGTTTTACGGCTTTGTTAAGGTTGAAGGTCTCAACGCCGTAAAGAGTGGCAAGCTCCTTGTCAAGCATTACCTTTTTGCCCCTGAGTATGTATATTTTGCTCTCAATTATCTGTTGCGGCAGAAGATCCATGTTTATCCCCCTCTGTGTTCGTTAGAGTAATTGGCCTGCAAGGTATAGCCCCCTCCATGAAGTCCATCTTATCACAGGACCTCTCCCAAAGCATGCCCTACGTTACGAAATAAAATACAGGGGTTACAGCCGGGGCAAAAGCAGATTACTGCTTCCGTTCGAAGGCCTTGCCGGCGATCAGGACAAAGACGAGGGAGAGGGTCAGGATGACGGCCAGGTCGGTGAGGAGAGAAAAGTCCGCGCTCATCCTGCCGGTCTCATAGGGAAATACGATATTCTTCAGCGCATCAACACCATAGGTGAGCGGGTTCAGTTTCGAGACTACCTTCAGCACTTCCGGCAGGAGCTTGACCGGGTACATCGCACCGGAAAGAAAGAACATCGGCATGACGATAAAGTTCATGATCACGCTAAAGCTCTCATAGCTTTCATAGAATGACGCAAGCAGAATGCCGAAAGATGCCAGGGCAAATGAGAGGATCGCCGACACGAGTATCACGCCGACGATCTGGAGCGGGTCGAGCCTCAGCCCGATGAACGGGAAGAGACAGAGCACGATCACCGCCTGGAAGGTCGAAAGCACCATGCCGCTCGTCGCCTTTCCCACCACCACCGAGAACCGCGAGACCGGCGCCACGAGGATCTCCTTCATGAACCCGAATTCCTTGTCCCAGATGATCGATATGGATGAGAAGATCGAACTGAAAAGGATCGTCATGCCGAGGATGCCCGGAAAGATGAATTGTATGTAGGAAACATTTTCGCCTGCAGGGACAAGGCGGGACATGCCGCCGCCGATCAAAAAGAGCCAGAGCAGCGGCCGCGCAAGGGTAGAGATAAGGCGGCTCTTCTCGCGGATGAACTTCTTGAACTCCCGCGCTACAATGACATAGACGGCGTTAGTCTCGATCATGCCTTCTCCGGTATGACCGGACCATGGCCTTAATGTTGTCTAGACCGGTGCCGTTCTGCTCCCGA
>DKBO01000016.1 GCA_002448975.1 Nitrospiraceae bacterium UBA6898 | reverse complement strand
AGACCGGTGCCGTTCTGCTCCCGAATCTCCTTGCCGGTAAGTTTCAGGAAGACGTCGTTCAGGGTCGGCCGCTGCATCCTGACCGACAGAACCCGTTCGCCGACTTCCCTGATAAGTGCGGGTATACAGGCATCACCTTTCAGGGCGGATAGAAAGATTTCCCCGTCTTTTTCCGAAACTTCCATGTCAAAGAGTTTCCGGATGTCCTTCATCGCCTCCTCATTATTATTGGTCTTCAGATAGATGACATCACCGCCCACGATCTTTTTCAGATCTGCCGGCGTACCCGATGCAATGATCTTTCCCTTGTCGATGATCGCAATCTTGTCGCAGACTTCTGCCTCCTCCATATAGTGGGTTGTCATGAAGATCGTAACCTTGTGCAGTTTTGGCAGCGTGGTGATAAACTCCCAGAGGTTTGTCCTGCTCTGCGGGTCGAGACCGAGGGTCGGTTCATCAAGAAAAAGCACTTTGGGACGGTGGATGAGCCCGCGGGCAACCTCAAGCCGCCGTTTCATACCGCCGGAGAACTTCTTAACCAGGTCATCGGCCCGTTCCGTAAGATCCACGAACCTGAGCGCGTCTTCGATCCGCTGCTTTCTCTCAGCCTTGTCTACGCGGTAGAGGTAGGCGTGGAACATCAAATTTTCACGCGCTGTAAGATCTTTGTCGAGCGAACTGTCCTGGAATACGATGCCGATTGCCTTGCGCACCTCCGCGGACTCACGGTCGCAGTCATGACTGTTGATATATGCCTTCCCGGATGTCGGAGACAGCAAGGTGCAGAGAATGTTAATGGTGGTCGTCTTGCCCGCCCCGTTCGGTCCGAGAAACCCGAATATCGCCCCCTCCGCCACCTCAAAGGAAACGTCATCGACGGCAGTGATGCTGCCGAATTTTTTCACGAGGTTCTCGACCAGAATCATGCTCATACTGTGAGTTTAGCAGAAATATAACAGGAGAGGCGAATCCGCATCTGAGAACGCACCTGTGTTGATAAGCGTCTCTTTACAGTCCGCATCTCCTCTTCTTCTATGCTGACGGTGGCGTGGTGCGGTATAGTAAGAGAACAAACGATAATGAAAAAAGACCCTGCACAGAGACTTGTCCTCAGCCTTATCATCACGCTTGTCATACTGTTTGCCGAGGTTGTCGGGGGCCTCCTCTCAAACAGTATCGCACTTCTGAGCGATGCCGGACATGTACTGACAGACGCCTTTGCCCTCGGACTGAGTCTTATCGCGGCTAAGATCAGCAAAAAACCTTCCGACTTCCGTGCAACCTACGGCTACCAGCGGTTTGGCCTTCTTGCCGCAATCGTCAACGGGATCAGCCTGGTGGCAATTGCCATCTTCATATTCGTGGAGTCGTACCACCGCTTCGTTTCACCGACGGCCATCGGAACAACGGTCATGCTGACGGTCGCAACGGGCGGTCTTCTCGGTAATATCGCCATGGCGCTAATCCTCGGCAGGGGGCATGAGGACCTGAACATCAAGAGTGCCTGGCTGCATGTGATCGGTGATACCCTTTCCTCCGTCGGCGTCATCATTTCAGGCATTATCGTGCTTGCTACCGGGTGGACATATGCAGACCCTGTAGCCGGCATCATCATCGGCACCATCATCGTCACCGGAGGTCTGCGTGTGGTCAGGGAGGCTGCGGGAATTTTTCTGGAGATGGTGCCGAAAGGATTCGACGTGGAAGAAATCGCTCAGAAGATCTCTGTTTTCCCAGAAGTGATGGGCATCCATGACATCCATGTATGGTCACTAGCGCACAGGAACATTGCCTTTTCGGCACACGTCTGGGTCCATGACCAGCGGTTGAGCGATATTGAACCTCTCCGCCGGAAGATCGAAGGGCTGCTCAGATCGATGAAAATAAACCATATTCTTCTGCAGTTTGAATGCGGGGAATGTGAATCGAACGGGCTTTACTGTCAGGTGCATACGTCAGAGGATAGACACGATCATTGAGCCAATCAGCCCTAATCACGGATTGCAACCACAGGGGACTGTAAAAGGCAAGATACACGATTCGAGCGGTTTCTTCTGCTGATAATCTGACATTCCGTACTGATACCATCAAGAGAGAAATACCGCTGATTGAAGCGAGGAAGGGAGAATGCTCTCTTCTGCCTGCATCATGCGACCCGTACATCCAACAGATAGGCGCACAAGTGCGGATAGGAATTTGTCCGCCCTTGTGCGACCAAATGTTCGTATTACTTTTTCTTTGCTTTCTCGCTGATGACGTCATCAGCCCAGCTCAGCGCTGCAGAAACGGTAGGAAACCCTATCGTGCTGGTCAGCACGATGATGGCGTGATAGATCTCTGCGGGCTTCGCTCCTGCCTCCAGCGCCCTCCGGGTATGGGAGTGAACCGACCCCTCCGACCGGATTGCAGCCGCAGCCGCAAGCTGTATCAGATGAGCTGTCTTTCTGTTTAGCGGTCCTGCAACCCGTGCCTCTTTGCCGAGATTTTCGACCGCCTTGAAATACTTCTCAAACCGCTTTCTGATGCTCATGAACTGACCCGGCAGCTTTGCCATAGTATCCCCCTCCTTCATCTTTAGGACATTGTAGCACTATTCAAGAGCATAGAAAACTCTGCCTACCAGCTCGGCTGAGGGTTTTAACGTCTTGTCGCCTTCCTTCTGCCATGTAGCAGGGCACCCTTCGTTTTGGTGAGAAGAAAGATAGAGGTTAGCCTTTACCTTTCGCAGGATCTCCGCAACATTCCTTCCCAGATTGAAATAGTTCACCTCGGCGTTCATGAGGACACCGTCGGGACTGATGATGAATGTCCCCCGCAAGTCGAGGCCGGCCTCTTTATCGTAGACGCCAAAGATCTTGGAAATACGAGCATTCGGATCAGAGCCCATGATGTACCCGACCTTCTCAAGCATCTTCTCATCCCTCTGCCATGCGAGATGGACGAACTTCGTGTCGGTGCTCACCGTAATAAGCTCTGCACCCAGCGCCTTGAAATGCTCATGCTGCTCTGCCAGAGCAGCAAACTCCGTTGCTCAGACAAAAGTAAAATCAGCTGGATAAAAGAAGAGTACGGTCCACTTCTTGCCTGCCTTTAATTCTGCCAGGCTGATCTCGCCGAAATCGCCCTTCGACGGATCATACGTCTCGATCTTGAAATCCGAGACCGTGTCGCCGACTCTTATACCATAGTGCTCGCTCATCTTTTTTCTCCTCCGTCAATAGATTATTTTTTTAGGGTCAAAGACCCGAACCTGTCGACCTAATTAATGATCGTCTCCTTCTTGAAGGCATGGAAGCCGCAGAACCAGCAGACTGTCAGGATTGACCCTGTCCATAGCCGTATTTCACCGCCACATTTCGGGCATGTCACATATTCGGGAACTGTCTCCAGGTTAATCGAAGATTCGTCATCATAGAGCGTATCTTTCATGGTCATTCTCCTTTACAGTTTCATCCTACCACATTTTGAGTAGAGGCACAGGACAAACCCGTGTCCGCTAAATAAGCTTTATCTTATTGCAACTAAATAATTTATTCAGCTACTGAAAATAAGATATATGTTGTCTTATTTTACGCTTGACAAAGCTTTTAATCAAGAGTAAATTAATCTTATTTCATGGGCATTATGATATTGCCCAATAATTTTAATTTGATAAGATGGTGATAGAACTAATGAAGACAATCTTTCTCCTGAATGAAAGGTCATCAGAATGGACGTTGTATTCTTAAGCAGGCTTCAATTTGCCGTAACGAGCATGTTTCATTTCATCTTCGTACCCCTTACCCTCGGCCTTTCTCTTCTGCTGGCCTATATGGAATCCAAGCATGTGAGCACCGGAGATGTTGTCTGGCTCAGGATGACAAAGTTCTGGGGGAAACTCTTTCTTATCAACTTTACCCTCGGTATTGTTACCGGCATTACCCTGGAGTTCCAATTCGGCATGAACTGGGCTGAGTACTCCCGGTATGTCGGCGATATCTTCGGGGCCCCGCTTGCCATTGAATCGACCGTAGCCTTTTTCCTCGAATCCTCCTTTATCGGCCTCTGGGTATTCGGCTGGAATAAGGTCTCCCGGAAAGTCCACGCCCTGTCAATATGGCTTGTAGCTCTGGCAACCAACCTTTCCGGGCTATGGATACTGCTGGCAAACGGCTGGATGCAGCACCCGGTGGGATATGTGATCAGGAACGGACGGGCCGAGATGGTCGATTTCATGGCACTGCTGACCAATCCTTACGGTCTCCTGAAATTCTTTCATACCATATTCTCCGGGTACGTTGTGGCAGCTTTTTTTGTTATGGGAATCTCAGCCTGGCATCTCCTGAGAAAGGCAAACCAGGATTTCTTCCGGCGGTCTTTCCGTGTGGCAGCAACCTTTGGTCTCGTAAGCTCTCTTCTGGTCTTTCTGGTCGGCGATTTCCATGCTGCGAACGTTGCCGGAACACAGCCTGCCAAGTTTGCTGCCATGGAAGCGGTCTGGGAAACCAAGGAGGCAGCCCCCTATCATTTCATGCTTATCCCTGATGTTGAGAAGGAGCGCAATACGGTTGAAGCGATCAGCGTGCCGAAACTGCTCAGTCTTCTGGCTTTCCACGACGGCAATGCCGTTGTGCGGGGACTCAAGGAATTCCCCAAGGAGGACAGACCTCCTGTTCTTCCGGTTCTTGCCGGTTTCAGGGGCATGGCCGGCCTCGGTATGCTTTTCATGCTCCTGACCTTTATGGCGGTCATTCTTTCCCGAAAAGAACGTATAGACCGGAGCCGGTTCTTTCTGAGGATTATGCTTTATGCGCTCCCCCTCCCCTATATTGCAACCCAGCTGGGGTGGATAGTTGCAGAGGTCGGCAGACAGCCGTGGATCGTTTATAACGTTCTCAGGACAGCAGACGGCGTATCGCGGTCCATAAGTGTTCCGCAGGTGATTGCTTCCCTGACCGGATTTACGCTCCTGTATGGCCTTCTTGCGCTCGTTGACCTGTATCTCCTGATAAAATTCGCCCGGAAAGGTCCGGACAATGANNACCGGCATGCTGCAGCGCTTCCTCGCCCGCGACAACACGGAGAAACGCATCATTATCAACACGATCGGACCCGTTTGGGACGGAAATGAAGTATGGCTGATCACGGCGGGCGGCGCAACCTTTGCAGCCTTCCCCACAACCTACGCGCTCATGTTCAGCTATCTCTATTCGGCGCTCCTGATCATCCTCT
This sequence comes from Nitrospiraceae bacterium UBA6898, assembly GCA_002448975.1. Lineage (GTDB taxonomy): Bacteria > Nitrospirota > Thermodesulfovibrionia > Thermodesulfovibrionales > UBA6898 > UBA6898. The sequence goes on along the minus strand of DKBO01000016.1, from coordinate 1,776 downwards.
TTGCCTTGATCATCCGGGGCGTTGCCTTCGAGTTCAGGGGGAAAGGCGGCAGTACGCTGTGGGAAAAGAGCTGGGACGCAGCCATATTCTTCGGGAGCTTCATCCCGTCGCTGCTCTTCGGCGTTGCCTTCGGCAACATATTCCAGGGGCTGCCGATGGATGGCAGCGGATATCACGGAACGCTCCTCTCACTCCTGAACCCATACGGCATCCTCACCGGCGTCCTGTTTGTACTCCTCTTTCTTCAGCACGGGGTGCTCTGGATAGCGATGAAAACGGATGGAGAGCTTTCCCTGCGCGCTGCAAGGCTCTCCGTCAGGGTATGGTCGGGTCTTCTTGCGGCTGCAGTCCTGTTCCTGATATACACCGCCTTTGCCACAGCGTTATACAGGAATTTCATGGATGTCCCGGCTTGGTTCGCCGTACCTGCAGCGGCTGTCGCATCCCTTCTGGCTGTTCGTATCTTTTCCGGCGCAGGAAGCTACAGCAGGGCGTTCTTTGCCTCCTGCAGCACTATCGTAATGGTCATCTTCACCGGCATCATCGGATTGTACCCCAATCTGATTCCCTCCCGCATTGATCCTGCATACAGCCTGACCATATTCAACTCTTCATCGAGCATCTATACGCTGAAGATCATGACCGCCGTGGTCCTGCTCTTCGTTCCGGTCGTTATCGGCTATCAAATATGGATCTACAGGATATTCCGCGCAAAGGTAACGCCCCGGGACATCGAAAGCAGCCCGGAAGCTTACTGATGCAAAGGCCCGTGGCATGCAGATAACCCGTGAGACGGATTATGCAATACGCTGCGTCCTCTATCTCACGTCCCGGACAGACCGGGTGGTCATGGTTGACGAGATCTCGCGGGAAATGGCCGCGCCGAAGAGCTTTCTCGCAAAGATCCTGCAGAAGCTCGTAAAGGCGGACATAGCACGATCTTTCAGGGGTGTTAAAGGCGGGTTCCAGCTCAGCAGGGAACCCCGGGACATAACGCTCCTAGATGTTATCGAGGCGGTCGAGGGCTCCATAGCGCTCAATGCCTGCGTCCTCGACAGGACCGCCTGCGGATTCAGCAGTACCTGTGCCGTCCATCCGGTATGGATCGGGCTTCGTGCCGAGTTCAATGAACTGCTGAAAAAACATAATTTTGCGGACATTGCAGGTACGAAGCCTTCACCGGACAGGGAACCTTAAAGCTTCCTCGAAGCTTTTTTTGTCACTATGGTGTAAGGAGGGGATCCGATATGCATGATTATCAGTATGACCACCAGACGGTAAAGGGATTTATTGTCTCCTCGATCTTCTGGGGTGTTGTGAGTATTGTGGTCGGCCTCTGGATATCGATCCAGATGTGGAAGCCGGAACTGAACATCCCGCCCTATTTCACCTTCGGAAGAATGCGGGTAGTACACACCAACGGCCTGGCCATAGGCCTCGGCATCGGGGCTATCTTCGGCATTTCGTACTACATCGTGATGCGGCTTGCCAGACGGCCTCTGCTGTTCCCGAAACTGGCGCGTTTTCACCTTTACCTCTTCAATGCTGCCGTCGCACTTGCCGCGCTCAGTCTGTTCGCCGGGATGAACCAGACCCTCGAATATGCTGAGCTGGAGTGGCCGCTCGATATCGGCGTCGTCATCCTCTGGGTGATGTTTGCGGTCAATGTCTTCGGCACCATCATCAAGCGTAAAGAAGAGCAGATGTATATCTCGCTCTGGTATATCATCGCCACGGTCATCGCCGTAGCAATACTGTATATTGTCAATAACCTTG
>DKBO01000122.1:18628-20689 GCA_002448975.1 Nitrospiraceae bacterium UBA6898 | reverse complement strand
ATGCCTCCGGTGAGCGGACTCTTGCAGCCGACCGAAATACGGCCTGACATGGAGCCGGCGGACCCGCTCAGGAGTCCGGGGGCTATCACAAGCTTGTTTTCTTCCCCCAGAGGATGGCATAACGGCGGGACTTCCTTCGAAACGATCGCTGACGTTAACGCCCTGCCCCCAAGGCCCGCATATTCACCAACCGGTACTGTTGTCGCCTTCGGGCCGCTTTCGGCTCCCACATCGATCCTCAGTATCTTATCCATGATCTCCTCCTGTTCTTTGCCGGGTTTTTCTTTTAAACTCTATCTTATCTGGACGGATTTCATTTCTTACGTAAAACAGAGGTTATACAGACCTATAGCCCAAATATAGGGTAATACCAGCTTTTTGTCAAATCAAAACTTTACGACAAATATTACGACATTCAAAGGCCTGCAGATGACGGCACAACATGAAGACCCGCGTCCGTTTCACGTATTTCTTTGACGATGACAGCCTTCATGATTCAATAGCTCATTTTATTTCGTATGACGCCCTTGACTGCGCGATCTCCGTTTAACGTCTCTCCTTTCACTCTTGGGATCAGATGTATATGCACATGAAAAATTCTTTGGCCGGCAGCTTCTCCGATATTCATGCCGATGTTATATCCATCGGGATTCAGTTCCCTGTCGATGGCGTTCTTCACTTTTTCGAGAAGAGCTCCTGGTCCACTTTTTTCTTCTCGCGAAAGCTTGAAATAGTCATCCACATGCCGTTTGGTAATGATAAGCGTATGCCCCTCGCTCACGGGGCACCTATCCCTTACCGCAAGAGCGTACTCATTCTCATCAAGAATGTCTCCTGCAGGGATAGAACAAAACGGGCACGAAATCGAATCTGTTAGTTCCCCGTGATACATTCTTGCCTTGGGGTAAGTCCGCTCCTTCGTTCAACAGCGTCATGCGACGTTGCGGCAGTCATCGCTGCTTTTTCCAAACAAAACGCATTCTCCGGAATAAGCCTGTTCCGACGGTGCAATCCGTAAACGCCTCGATTATGAATAGGCGGGTTAAACCGTTGTTTTCTATATCAGTATGCATGCGACCTGACAATGCACAGAAAATAATGAGCAGATTATAGCATGTTTCAAGCGGTACCTATGCCCTCACGTGTGGAGGTTGCATGCCGACTGCCAGAAAATAGCGGCTGTTTAACAGGTGAGGTGGAGGGCGGCGATGACCCTGCGGTCTGCGGGCTGGCGGTTGAAGAGTTCCGCTGCATCCGCGGTCTTCAGGACCCTGGTTTCGATCCCCTTGGCTTCGAGGAGTCGCAGCGTGCCCTCCGGCACAGTCATGACACCGTGTGCGCCGGTGCCGACGATCAAGAGCTGGGGCTCTGCCGCAACGATATCCGCCAGGTCTGCCTTCTGGAGGTAATGGCCTTCTTTCCGCCACCACGTGGCATCGACCCGATCCGGATAGATGATCACATCAGAGGTGAAGGTCTTCCCGTCAACGGTTATTCTGCCGAAGCTGTAATGGTCGATATGCATCCTTTACCTCCCGCTGCCCGATTTCCCGTCAAGGACCTTTCTTATGAGGTTCTTGAACTCTTCGTGGTCGATGGGCTTGATGATGTATTCATATGCGCCTGCCCTGATCGCTGCTACAGCGGATTCGATCGTTGCGTATGCGGTCATGACGATCACGATCAGGTCCGGGTTCTTCGTTCTGCAGGTATTCAGGCATTCCATGCCGCTCTTGCCGGGAAGGATGATATCGGTGATGACAAGGTCACAGCCCTTTGCCGCGATAAGCGGCAGGGCCTCTTCCGTGCTCTCCACTGCCTTTACCTCGTACCCCTCCTTCAGGAGGACCCTCTTCAGCGACTCCCGGAGAGTCTCTTCATCTTCTATGATAAGGACCCTGTATGGCATCAGTCGCTCGGCTCTATGGGTTCATCGTCTGAATAGGTCCCGGAGAATGCTCCCCTATCGTCTTCGTCCATAACGACAAAATAGTCAGCATCCGCATAATCATGACTGTCAGCCAGGCGCTTCCAGGTCTCTCCGAAGGCAGCAACGATAAC
>DKBO01000122.1:0-18581 GCA_002448975.1 Nitrospiraceae bacterium UBA6898 | reverse complement strand
TGATCACGAGCGTCAGACCTTCGAGGGCAAGCCCATTTTTCTTGCCCGATGCGAAGTCAGGGTTCGAAAGATCAAGCCCGAGCTTCTTCATGGACTCGAGCAGGTGAAGGTTCTTCCGGTCATTGAAGAACGCGGATACCGATGCAGCAATTATTTCCCCGACCTGCTTGATGCCGAGGATGCTTTCCTTCTGCACGCCGTACAGGTCGTCCAGCCTCCTGAAGTTTCTGGCCAGCAGCCTGGCAGCATACTCGCCCACGTGCAGGATGCCGATGGCGAAAAGAAACCGGGCAAGTGTCGCCTGTTTCGACTTTTCAATGGCACTAATGAGGTTCCGGGCCGATTTTTCTGCAAAGCGGGGCAGATCGAGCAGGTCGTCCGTCTTCAGGCGGTAGATGTCTTCGAAATGCCTGATAAGGCCCTTCTCAAACAGGAGTTCGACATTCTTTTCGCCGAGCCCTTCGATGTCCATGCCGCCACGTGAGGCGAAGTGAATGATCTTTTCCTGAAGTTGGGCAGGGCAGTGCAGCGAGACGCATCGAGCTGCAACCTCGCCTTCTTCACGGACGATCTGAGAACCGCAGACAGGACATTTGTCAGGAACGATGCACTCTTCCGATTTTTTCGGTCTTCGTTTCAGATCAACCGATATAACATGCGGTATAACATCTCCAGCCCTTTCGATGACGACTGTGTCGCCGACCCGGATATCTTTTCTTTTGATTTCGTCCCAGTTATGGAGGGTCGAACGGGATACGGTGACGCCGCCGATCCGCACCGGCTCGAAGACCGCAAAAGGCGTTATGACCCCTGTCCTGCCTACGCTGCCATGTATCTCCCTGATGACCGTAGTCTCTCTGTGGGCCTGGAACTTGTAGGCAATGGCCCAGCGCGGCTCACGCGTCTTTACACCGAGCTTCTGCTGCAGGCCGAAGTCGTTCACCTTCACCACGGCACCGTCGGTCTCGAAGGGGAACGAATCACGCTCATGTTCAAGTCTCAGGATCTCATCGATGACATTATCGACGCCTTTTACCACGGCCATTTTTGCCGGAAGCGGAAACCGAGACGTTCTCAGCCAGTTTATGAAATCAGACTGGCGTGTAAAGATCATGCCCGTTACTGAGCCCATGCCGTAGCATGCGAGATGGAGTCTGCGGGAAGCAGTTATCCGTGAGTCAAGCTGCCGCACCGAGCCGGCAGCAGCATTTCGCGGATTGGCGAATGCCGGCTCGCCCTGTTTTTCCCGTTGTCTGTTCAGGGCTTCGAACTCGTCGGTGTCCATATACACTTCACCGCGGATGTCTATCTCATGAGGGACCAATGCCCCCTCCATTCGCAGGGGAACTTCCCGGATAGTTCTGATATTCCGGGTGACGTCCTCGCCTTCATACCCGTCGCCCCGGGTCGATGCCCTTACAAGGAGTCCGTCCCGGTACGTCAGCTCCATGGCAAGTCCGTCATACTTTGGTTCGACCGTATATTCAATATACTTATCGGAATTGAGAAGTTTCCTGAGTTTTTTGTCGAATTCCCGCATCTCATCGTGCGAGAAGGCATTGTCAAGGGAGAGCATGGGCTCTGTATGACTTACCTTATCGAACCGTTCTGAAGGGGGAGCTCCCACCCTCTGCGTGGGTGAGTCAGGGAGCGCATAGCCATATTGTTCCTCGAGTTCTCTCAGGCGGCGATATTGCCGGTCATATTCGGCATCGGAGATGACCGGGGCATCCAGTACATAGTACCGGTAGCTGTGCTCGTTGAGCTCCTTTACCAGCCTGGAGATCTCGTGCCTTATTTGCGCAGGGACCTTTTCAGTCATTGCCGGCCACTTCCAAAAGAAGGTCAAGTGCCGCAAGAGCAGCTTTTTCCTTGATCTGTCCGCGGGTACCTTTGAACAGGCATTTCCTGATGATCGTCCCGTTACGGGTGCTTACGGCCATATACACCAGCCCTTTGGGCTTTTTTTCGAGCACGTCGGGACCGAGGTTGCCGGTCGTTGAGATTGCAAAGTCCGTCTTGGTCAGGAGGCGTATTTTTTCTGCCATCTGGCGCGCGGTCTCCCCGCTCACCATGCCGTAGGCAGAGATAACCTTCTGCCCAATACCCAGAATATTTCTCTTTGCTGCAGCTGCGTAGGCAACTACCCCTGCCCTGAAAAAACTGCTTGCACCGGGAACGTTTGTCAGAAAATGACAAATGAGTCCTCCGGTGCAAGATTCGGCAACAGAGAGGGTTAGCCCTTTTGCTGTGAGTATGCGGCTGATACGTCCTAGCGTTGTCAGGTGCATGATTTCTCCCGGTCTATTTTGGAATCCAGAGTTTGCCCTTGTCAATGATATGCCGTACTTCCCATTCATGCTTCTTCAGCTCGAGTGCTATCCATTTTCTGTGACATTTCCAGGGGAACCTTTCTGCACAGACAATGACAGACAGCGCTTCACGGGCGATCTTTTCCAGATCCCTCACACCTTCCCTGAACTCTTCCGTAATTATGTACGCAGTATATCCACCTTTCCTCAGACCTCCCAACTCTTTGCCGAGGAAGTAGTAATTGACGCCGTTTGTTTCAAGAAGGTGCTGCAAGTTCTGCCCGCTGAAGTGAGAGAGCTTGCTCTTCGGATAGCTCCTTACGTCAATGACGGTTTTGATGTCATAGGCCAAGAGGATCTCGATGAGATCCTCTTGGCTTCTCAGTCCGGTGCCGAGTGTGTAGACCAAGAGTTTTTTATCCATAGATTATGATGCGGTTAATTTATCAATAAAATAATATAAAAAAAGCCTGTTTTACTTGACAGAGACTTCAATAAAGAGGACAATACAACCGAAATGAAAAGGCTCAGTCCGATTCTCTTCATTCTGGCTTTTCTTACCTTCTTCAGTTTACCAGCTACCGCACAGGAAGAAAAGCCTGAAATCTACGAAACAACACCAGAATCTGCTCCGCAGTTGCTGGCTCTGCAGACAGCTTCGCTTGTTGTCCCGATAGAGGAATATAAGTCAGCCCCGAAAGCCGCTGAGCCATCACTTCCGGATATTATTTCTCCCATGATTGCGCCGTACGAAACAATGCCAGAATCTGCTCCGCAGTACCTGGCCCTGCAGACAGCATCGCCCGTTGTGCCGATAGATGAATATGAGACAGTCCCGAAAGCTGCGGAGCCATCACCCTCGGTGAATTCGCCCGTGATAGCACCGTATCTGGAGAATGCTGCTGCTTCTCAGGCAGTTGAACGGAATATCAGTCTTTTCTCAAACACGATTAAAGACCGGTTTGCCCTGTACCTGAGCAGATCTGGCAAGTACCTTGATATCATGAAGGATATCCTCAGGAAAAAGGACGTTCCTGAGGATATTGTTTTCCTCTCACTCATCGAGAGCGGTTTTAATCCCCATGCCTATTCGATTGCTCATGCAGCGGGGCCATGGCAGTTCATTGCCTCTACCGCAAGACGGTACGGACTCGAGATCGACTGGTGGAGGGATGAACGAAGGGACCCGGTCAAATCAACGGAGGCAGCTGCAGATTACCTGAAGGACCTGTACGACATGTTCGGTTCATGGAGCCTTGCCATGGCAGCTTACAATGCAGGAGAGGGCAAGATCTTGAAAGCGATGAGGCGGAGCAAGGCTGACGATTACTGGGCCCTTCTCGGGACAAAGCATATCAGGAGAGAAACAAAGGAATATGTTCCCCGCTTTATTGCAGCAAGCATGATAGCAGCTAATCCTCAGGACTTCGGGTTTGATGAGATCGAGTATGGCGAGCCCTTGAGTTATGAAGAGGTTGAGATAAGCTCCCCTGTCGATCTCTCTGTTGCCGCGGAATGCGCAGGGACAACGGTGGATGAGATACAGAGACTGAACCCCGAACTGCGGAGATGGTGTACCCCTCCGGATGCGCCGCAGTATACGCTGAGGATTCCGGAAGGAACCAGGGAGGAGTTTCTTGAAAAACTGGCATCGATCCCTGCGGAAGAGCGGTTTAGCATTGATCTTTATACCGTCAAGAAAGGTGATACCTTCAGGAAAATTGGGAGGAAGACCGGCATACCTGTTCAGGTGATTCTTTCCCTGAACGCAACCGAGAAGGTCATGCCGCTCAGGACAGGTAGTACCATTTATCTTCCGCCAAAGGGACTGTTCAGCCTTGACAAGGTCGACAAAGCTCTGATGAAAAAGGCATCGTACCGCAAAGTGCGTGCAAAGAAGAACGCTTCGAAGAGTGCCAGATCTGGCCTCAGGAAATCCAAGAAGATCTGACGTCTTTCCCTAACCTGCTTTTTTCTCTCCGATTTTACCTTTTGCTTCTTCGCTGTAGGGTGAGGAAGGATATTTTTCGGTAAGCTCCTTATATAGGGCAGTAGCTTCGTCCTTCTTGCCTTCCTGCTCAAGCAGCTTCGCTTTCTGGAGCAGGACTACATCCTTGAGCAGGTCGCCCGGCGCTGCAGCTATCCTGTCCAGCGTCTTCAGCGCTTCTGCCTTATTCCCTTTCCTGAGCTGAATATCCGCCATCTTCTGCAAGGCAAGGGGAACAAGCTCCGCTTCCCGCGCAAACCTCTTGCTGAAATCTTCGAGTGTCTTCAGGGCTTCGTCGTCCCTGCCCAGCTCCGCGTAAGCGTCAGCAATAGTGAGCAGCAGCCGGGGTGATTTTCTCTTTGCATAGGCCTGCTGATACAGGTCGAGCGCCTTCTGGGCCCTTTCCTTTTCCGGGAGCGGGGTCTTCTGATAGAGATTGTAATAGGTCTTGTATGCTTCGTACTCAAGCTGCCGCGCCTTGTCATTAGTGTTAAAGCGGTATAACGCGATGCCGCCGATCACGATAACAGCGCTCAGGGTGATCAGACCATACGCTGCGAGCGTCTTCTGTTTTTTCTCGAAGACCTTTTTGATGTCCTGTATCCGGTCCTGAATCTCCGTTTCAGTATCAAGCGCTTTCTTACTGACTTTCTTTTTTATCGCCTTGGGCATTACTCCTCCTTAGCACTTTATCTACAAGTGATCTCGAATTCTCAAAGACTGAGTCAACCCTGTTTTCCTCAATGCCGGCTCCCAGCAGGATCGTGCGCGCATATTCCGCAGTGATAAGGTCTGAAGGGCTGTGGGCATCAGTATTAATGCAGAGTGGCACGCCGAACTTGATGGCCTCTTTCGCGATATAGCCGTTTGTGAATGCATGGGCCCGTCGTGCCGTGATCTCCAGGAACACATGTTTTTCTTTTGCAAGGAGCAGGTCTTCGATATTTATCATCCCGGGGTGAGAGATGATGTCGGCCCCTGCCTGAATGGCAGCCCTGTTTGTACCTTTTATCACCGGCTCCGCGACTGTTTCTCCATGCACGATAACGATCTTTGCGCCGAGGTTACGGGCTTCCTTGACCAGGTCGGCGATCATCTCCAGCGGCGCATGGGTGATTTCGGCACCCGGCAGCACATCGATCGATACATGGGGTTTCAGTGCTTCGACTGCCTTCACGATGCGCGGGATGATGAGGTCGATATTGGAGGCATCCAAGTGGTCGGTGAGAGCGATGGCTGTATAGCCGATGGTCTGAGCTCTTCGGACCAGTTCAAAGGGGATCAGCTCGCCGTCACTGAAAATGGTATGCGTATGCAGATCGATCATTCTAAAAAGATACAGGAATAACGGATGAAATGTAAAGGACAGGACTTCCTCGGCAGGGAGTGCAGCACCGTGCTTTTTGTTGTTATCATCGGAAGGCCGCTGTTCACCCTAAAGAAGGCTTGCCCGGGCAAGCGTGAGGACGTTGATGCTTCGCGCACCCGATCTCAGTAGCTGCTGTGCGCAGGCATTGACTGTTGCGCCGGTCGTCATGACGTCGTCGATCAGCAGGATGTTCATGCCCGATACCTTGCCGGTGCAGACAAAGGCTTTTTTCACGTTGGCAGCGCGTTCTTTTGCTGAGAGCCCCACCTGCGGAGGAGTATCAGCAACCTTTCGGAGCACATCGATGACCAGCGGGAGCCGCTTTTCCCGAGAGAGAGCGGCGGCAAGAAGGAGAGCCTGATTGAATCCCCTGTCCTTCAGGCCGCGAGGGCTGAGCGGGACAGAAATGAGCGCATCAATGCCTGCGGTGTCATAAAACATGAGAAGATCAGCAAGCGGTTTAGCCAACCGTCGTATTCCCAGGAATTTGTAATGATGGACAACCGAGGCAAGCGTTGCATCATAGAGCCCAAAAGACGACGCCCTGCTGAAGACCGGAGGGTTTTTCAGGCAGCTCCTGCACCGGTCAGCACAGGTTGAGACAAGCGGTATGCCGCATATGCTGCATGACGGACCGGCATAGTGCTTCATACCCCCCCAGCATGCGCTGCAGAAGGGGGCAAAGGTCAGATTATCCGTCGGGTTGCTGCAGGAAGGGCATGCAGCGGGGTAGAGAAAATTAACGATGCTGCTGATCAGAGAGGAGGAGAGATCGGGGAGCCGCATTTACCGCACGTGTGTCCATGGGACAGCCGTTCGCTACGGACTTTGTTTTTAACCCCACATTCTTTGCAGGCTACGATCACAAATTCCGGGGTGGCAGGATGATCAGTTACCGGTGAATGTCCGGCATGGGACGAGTCAGGTGCCGCAGCCGGAGAGGGGTCGTCTGTATCTGAAGGGTCGAAATCTTTAATAAAGCTGATAAAGTTGTTGTCTCGGCTGATCAGTTCAATGCCCATGCCGCTTTTCGGCGAAATAGCGGGTGTCTTGATGGAGCATCGGACCAGGCCCCTTACTTGAGCGTTGGAGCCGTTCGGGAGATGAATGACAATGTCAAGCTCGGTCCCGGGGACGAGGACCCGGTTTGTCCTGACGAAAAGACCGTAGCGTGAGAAGTTGCTCGCAATTGCACGGTAGTGCTTGCCATCAGCAATAAATTCGGTTTCCAGCCTGCGGAGGAAGCGTTGATACCTCCGGCGACTTTTCAGAAGGGCTCCTCGATCAGAATCAGTTCATCTCTCTTTTGTCCTGTCGAGACAATCGAGGCCTTTACTCCTATGAGCGCCTCAATGCGCCTGATATACGCCTGTGCTTTCTTGGGGAGTTTTCCGAAATCCCTGATGCCGAGCGTGCTCTCCTTCCAGCCTTTCACCTCTTCATAGACTGGAACACACTGTTCAAGCACGGAAAGCTCTTTCGGCATTTCCTTGAGTATTTTTCCCCGGTACGCATATGATGTACAAATCTTGAGGGTGTCCATACCGTCCAGGATGTCAAGTTTGGTGATTACCATACCCGAAAGGCCGTTGACACGGCAGGAATGCTTAAGAATGACCGTATCGAGCCAGCCGCATCTCCGAGCCCTCCCGGTGGTGGAGCCGAACTCGCCCCCTTTTTCCCGTATCATTTCGCCGGTCTTGTCATGGAGTTCGGTGGGAAAGGGACCGCTACCGACGCGAGTCGTGTAGGCCTTTACGATGCCGAGCACCGCGTTGATCTTCGTTGGCCCAATGCCGAGTCCGGTGCATGCACCGCCTGAAACGGCGCTGGAAGAGGTGACAAAGGGATATGTCCCGTGGTCGATGTCGAGGAGCGTTCCCTGCGCACCTTCAAGGAGGACGTTCCTTTTTCTTGTCACCGCATCATTGATTATGACATCAGTATCTGCGATGTGCCGGGCGAGAACCTTTGCGTATCCCATATATTCCCTGAAGACATCCTCTGCCCTGAAGGTCGGGGCCTTGTAAAGGTTCTTCAAAAGAAAGTTCACCTGCACCAGATTGGCCTTGAGCTTTTCGAGAAACGCCCCTGGCGTAAGAAGGTCTCCGACACGTATGCCGGAACGGCCCATCTTGTCGACATAGGTGGGGCCGATGCCCCTGCCGGTGGTGCCGATGTTCTTCTTGCCTTTGGCCTTCTCGCTTGCATGATCGAGGGCGGCATGGTAGGGCATGATGAGATGTGCATTCCTGCTGATCAGGAGGTTGTCACCGACCGTGATGCCCCTTTTCTTGAGGCCGCGCATTTCGTTGATCAGAGCAGCAGGCTCGACAACAACGCCGTTGCCGATGATGCAGAGGGTGTTCTTATGGAGGATGCCGGACGGGATGAGGTGCAGTATGTACTTCTCATCCTTGATGACGACCGTATGACCGGCATTGTGTCCGCCCTGGTATCGGGCAACAACTTCAGCTTTTCTCGTGAGATAGTCGACTATCTTTCCCTTCCCTTCGTCTCCCCACTGTGCTCCGACGATTACGACAACTGACATGATGACTCCTCTCTTCTATGCCGTCAGACCAAAAGGTATCAGAGGCTGATCTGCTTGATGGATAAGATGTTGGGCAATCCCCTGAGCCGGTCAATGACCTCCTGCCCCGGTTTAGCATCGAGGCTCACTACGGAGATGGCCATGCCGCCTGCAGCTTCCCTGCCGAAGTGCATGCGTGCAATATTGATATTGTTCTTGCCGAGGGTATTGCCGATGTTGCCGATCACCCCCGGTTTATCGTTATTGTAGATGAGCAGAAGTTCTCCCTCGGGAACGATCTCCACCTTGAAATGATCGATTTCAATTACGCGGGGATCTTTCTTGCTGTAGAGCGTGCCGGAAATGTAGCTCTCCCTGTCTTTGGTCTTTATCCTGAGAACGATCTTGCTGAAGAAGTCTCCGGCATCGCCGCTTTTAGTTTCCTTAACCTCAATGCCCCGCTCCTTTGCGATAAAGGGCGCATTGACGAAATTGACGGTCTCGAGTAATATCGGGTTGAGATACCCCTTCAATGCGGCGATGGTAACGGGAGCCGTATTGACGGTCGAGGCATCGCCAAGATATTCGACAATGATTTCTGTAGCCCCGCCCTCAAATATCTGGCATGAGAAGCTGCCGAGCTTTTCAGCGAGGTTGATATAGGGCTGAAGCCTTGGCACCTGGTCGCTCGGGATGGAAGGGAAGTTCACCGCATGCCTAATAGTGCCATGTACCAGATAATCAGCGATCTGCTCGGCGACCGCAAGGGCGACATTCTCCTGCGCCTCTTCGGTTGATGCGCCGAGATGCGGCGAGCAGATGAGATTATCCAGAGTGAGCAGTGGGTTGTTTTCCGGAGGCTCCTTCTCGAATACATCGAGTGCCGCTGCTGCAACTTTGCCGCTTTTCATTGCCTCATAGAGGTCGGTTTCGTTGATAATTCCACCGCGGGCGCAGTTGATGATCCTGACGCCGTTCTTCATCTTCGCGATGTTCGCAGCATTGATCAGGCCCTTGGTTTCGGGCGTCAACGGAGAGTGGATGGTAATGAAGTCAGACTCTGAAAATATCTCGTCTAGGGAGCCTTTTCTGATGCCCATAGCCTGAGCTTTTTCTTCGTTCAGGAACGGGTCATAGGCAACGACATTCATCTCAAGACCCTGAGCTTTCTTGGCGACCTGGCTGCCGATCGCACCGAGACCGATGATGCCAAGCGTCTTATTGAAGAGCTCAACGCCCATAAACTTTTTCTTCTCCCATTTGCCGGCCTTCATCGAGGCAGTAGCCTGCGGGATCATGCGCGCAACGGCGAAAAGCATTGCAATGCTGTGCTCAGCAGTCGTTACCGTATTACCGCCCGGCGTGTTCATTACCACGATGCCTTTTTTCGAAGCTGCGACCTTGTCGACATTGTCAAGGCCGGAGCCTGCTCTTCCGATGACCTTAAGGCTTTTTGCGGCCTCAATGATCTCTGCGGTGACTTTTGTGGCAGAGCGAATGACCAGACCGCTGTATTCACCGATGCATGCCTTGAGTTCCTCGGGTTTCATTCCGGTCCTGACATCGACCTCAAGCCCTGACTTCTTGAGTATCTCGACGCCTTTGGGCGATATATTATCACTGACGAGAACTTTCATTATTATATATGCCTCCTATACCATTAAGAGTTCCTGGGCAACAGAAACACCGGCTCCCAGTTTGACGGGATATCCCATTCCCTTGAGCACCATCTCGACGCCGGCTATCGCAGTGATCGTATCAAAGGTGCCGGCATAGCCGAGGTGGGCGATCCTGAAGATCTTGCCTTTTGCCTGCCCCTGGCCGCCAGCGGCGGTAATGCCATATTTGACCCTGAGGTTCTTATAGATCTCCTGTCCGTCGATTTCTTTCGGTGCACTGATGGCAGTCACCGAGTTGCTCGGCGACTCTTTGGTGAACATATCAAGCCCGATCGCCTTTATCGCTTCGCGGGTAGCGTGCGCAAGACGGGCATGTCGCCTGAACGCATTATCAAGACCTTCTGCCTGGAGCAGCCGCAGGCATTCATTGAGCCCGATGATGAGAGATACCGGCGACGTGAAGCTGGTCTGGTTTTTCGCAAGGGACTCACGTTCCTTCTTGAAATTGAAATAGAATTTGGGTGACTTTGAAGCCTCAGCGAACTTCCATGCCTTCTCGCTCACGCCGACAAAGGCCAGGCCGGGTGGAAGCATGAGGCCTTTTTGCGAGCCGCCGATCAGAACATCGATACCCCATTCGTCCATTTTCAGGTCATGGGCTACGAGGGCAGATATGGCGTCCACTACCAGGATGGCATTGTCGTATTTTCTCACAATCGAAGCGATTGCCTTGATGTCGTGATAGACGCCGGTGGAGGTCTCCGATGCCTGTACAAAGACGCCCTTGATGGATGGGTCTTTTTTCAGCGCAGCTTCCACGTCTTCGGGCTTTACACTAAAGCCCCAGTCTATCTTGATCTCTTCAACTGAGAGATTGTAGGCTTTGCAGATCTTGGTCCAGCGTTCGCCGAAGTTTCCGGCATTGATGACAAGGGCCCTATCACCGGGACTGAAAAAATTGTTGACAGAACCTACCATGCCCCCCGTTCCGGTGGAGCAGATGACCAGCACATCATTCTTTGTCTGATAGAGCCACTGAAGCCCCTTTTTTGCAGAATCGAGCACCGGCAGGAAATCCGGGGCACGATGATGTATGATCGGCATAGCCATGGCCAGCAACGCTTCCGGAGGCACCGGGGTAGGTCCCGGTGCCAAAAGATACCGCTTCATCATAAGAAACCTCCCACTTTCTGCAGGGATATATTTTTGGGACCGAAGACGGACGGAAAGGAAAATGCAGTTATCCCAAACCCTGGATTCTCAGTCTTTCTGAGCTTTGAAAATTAGCATTAGAACCGGGTATTTGTCAAGGACGGATACTTTACAACATACCGGAAGACTATTATAATGAAATGGCATGAAAAATAGAATTGGTATTATTATCCTCTTTCTTCTCATCGGCATTCTTCTTGGAGGCGTCTCGTTCTATTTCCTGGAAAAGGCAACCCTTTCCCAGAAGGGATTTACACCCTTCACCACCCCTCATGTCCAGCAACAGATCATTGAGACGAGCAAGGCGTTTTCGGAGATCGCAAGCGCAATCTCTCCCGCCGTTGTGAACATATCAACGACCAAGGTTGTAAAGAGGGATACCGGCCCTCTTTACGATGATCCTCTGTTCGACCTTTTCAACCCGTTCCGGAATTTCAGGATGCCGAAGAAATGGAAAGAGCAGAGTCTTGGATCCGGCGTAATCGTGAGTACTGACGGCTATATTATCACCAACAACCACGTCGTGGAACAGGCTGATGAGATCAGGGTGACGCTTGTTGACAAGCGCTCATTCAAGGCAAAGATTATCGGCGCTGACACCAAGACCGATATCGCGGTCGTAAAGATAGATGCTGACAACCTGCGCGCTGCACAGTGGGGAGACTCCGACAGCTTGCAGGTCGGCGAATTTGTCTTGGCGATCGGAAATCCCTATGGCCTGAGCCATACGGTTACCATGGGCATTATCAGCGCTGTAGGCAGGGCCAATGTCGGCATAGCAGACTATGAGGATTTTATCCAGACGGACGCCGCTATCAACCCCGGTAATTCTGGCGGTCCGCTGGTGAATATCAGGGGGGAGCTCATCGGCATCAATACCGCGATATTCTCCCGTTCCGGGGGATATCAGGGCATCGGATTTGCCGTCCCGAGCAATATGGCGCGTCTTGTGATGAATCAGCTGGTGCAGAAAGGCAAGGTGACCCGGGGCTGGCTCGGCGTTACCATCCAGGAGCTCACCCCCGAACTTTCACAGAAGTTCGGACTCAGGAATGAAAAGGGTGCACTTGTCGGAGATGTTGCCAAGGGAAGTCCGGCCGAAAAGGCCGGTCTCAAAAGGGGAGATATCATCCTCGAATATAACGGCAAGAAGATCACAGACGTCGGCACCCTCAGGAACATGGTAGCCCAGAGCAAGGTAGGGAGTGAAGTTCCCCTTACGATCTCGAGGGGAGGGAAGGAATATGGCATGAAGGTCCTGATCATGGAACTGCCCAGGGATGTATCAGAGGCTGCTCCGGGAAGCACCCAGGAGGATTCCGACCTTGAGGGGCTTTCCGGGATAACGGTCATGGACCTATCACGTGAGATAGCCCGTCAGCTCGGTCTCAATAAGGATGAGCGGGGAGTTGTCATTGTGAGGGTTGAGACCGGGAGTTCGGCTGAAGAGGCAGGGATACGGAAGGGCGATGTGATCCAGGAAGTCGACAGGAAAAAAATAGAAGGCCTGAACGACTATACCAAGGCAATTGCAGGTGTTCAATCCGGAGATCCGGTACTTCTCTTTGTCAACCGGGGTGGCAGGAAGTTTTACGTAACGGTCAGGGCTGACTGACCCCGTGGTCCTGCACATCACGCAGGATCATGACAGGGGGTGCTACGGAATGTCTTGGCCGGTTTTCAGGCCGGAAAGTGCAGCATGAAAAACAGATAACAAAGGGGAGCCGGCTCCCTTTTTGCGGGAGGTCGCTGGTATGCTTATCGTGGCGAAGGGTGCAGTCCTTGCCCTTTTTGCTCTTTCCGGTTTTCTGCTCGGCTATCGGCAGGGGTATGAACTCTACGGGCTTACCCTCGGTGTAGCATTCGGCATTATCACAACATTTTCAGACCTGATACTCAGAAAAGTGGATTTCGGGACGCTTGTAGGGGGGCTCGTCGGCCTTGCCTCGGGGCTTCTATTCGCAGCGCTCTTCCTCGTGCCGCTCAATCTTCTCATGCAGGACGAGACCGGGACCCTGTCGACCTTCGCGATCAGGGGGGTCTTTGGGTATGGGGGGCTTCTGGTTGGTCTGAGGCGAGGCAAGGGATTGACGCTGCCGGGGCTCTTGGGAATTCTGCGCGGCAGAGGCTTTGAAGAGAATCTCAAGATACTCGATACGAGCGTCATCATTGACGGGCGTATCGCTGATGTCTGTGAGGCGGGGTTCATAGACGGCGTTTTCCTTGTCCCTCAGTTCATCCTGCAGGAACTTCAGCATATTGCCGACTCCCCGGACTCCATGAAACGGGCGAGGGGGAGGAGAGGACTTGATGTTCTTCAGCGTATTCAGACCATGTCGACCATAACGGTCAGGATCATCGAAGAAGACTTTTCTAAGATCAAGGAAGTCGATGCAAAGCTTGTGGCCCTTGCACAGCTCATGAATGCAAGGGTCATCACCAATGACTTCAACCTCAACAAGGTTGCACGGCTCCAGGGCGTCACCGTACTCAATATCAACGAGCTTGCAAACGCACTGAAGCCGGTTGTTCTGCCCGGAGAGTCCATGAGGGTCTTTGTGCTCAAGGAAGGCAAGGAATATAATCAGGGAGTAGCCTATCTTGATGACGGGACCATGGTAGTTGTGGAGAACGGACGTAAACTTATCGGAAGGACCATTGAGGTAACGGTAACCAGCGTGCTCCAGACCACCGCAGGAAGGATGATATTCGCACGTGCAAGAGAGGATAATGAGAGGGACGATGCCAGGACGGGGAAATAATCTTATGCGTAATCGGGGGTTCCGTGCAGCATAAGGTCGTTGCAATCGTACCTGCAGCAGGGCTCGGCAGAAGATTCGGGGAAGATCGGAACAAACCGTTTGAAATGCTCGGAGGCAAGCCTGTAATCCTGTGGGCCCTTGAAGTCCTTGAGAAGATGGCAGAGGTGCGCGAGATTATTCCCGTGCTCAAGGAGTCTGACATACAGACCGGGACGGAGCTCTTCAGCCAGTGCGGGATCACCAAGGTTCGGCGCGTGGCGCCAGGAGGCAGTGAACGGCAGGATTCCGTCTTCAACGCGCTCCATTTTATCATGGAAAAGACATCGCTCGTGCTGATTCATGACGGCGTGCGGCCACTGCTTGAGGCGACAATGGCGCGTAGGGCCTTGAAGGCGCTCAGCGGATGCGACGGCGTGGTGATCGGAATGCCGCCAAAGGATACGATAAAGGAGGTGGCCGGCGGCATTGTCCAGCAGACGTTGAAACGGGATGCCCTCATTGCGGTGCAGACCCCCCAGGTCTTTCTCTATCAGCCCCTTCTTGATGCCTATGAACGGGCGATGAATGAGTCGTTCTATTCCACGGATGATTCCTCCCTTGTTGAAAGGAACGGGGGAAAGATCAGGGTGGTACCGGGTTGCCATACCAATATCAAGGTCACGACCCCTGAAGACCTGATTGTTGCTGAGGCCTTCCTGAAGACTCAGAGAGCGGGATCATGAGGGTCGGCATAGGATACGACTCACACCGGTTTGCCGAAGGGAGAAGGCTTATCATTGGAGGCGTGGTAATTCCCTTCGAAAAGGGGCTCCTCGGCCACTCCGACGCTGATGTGCTCTGCCATGCGATCATGGACGCGGTCATCGGAGCCGCGGGACTGGGGGATATCGGCAGACTTTTCCCGGATACTGACCTGAGATGGAAAGATGCCGTGAGCACAGAGCTTCTGAAATATGTCGTTGATCTGGCCAGGATACACGGCTACGCAATAACCTGGATCGATTCGACCATTATTGCGGAAAGACCAAAGATCTCACCGTTTATCGAAGAAATGAAATCAGTCCTGTACCGTGCAGGTATCCCTGCCGGCATTATCAACATCAAGGCGAAGACGAATGAGGGGATGGGCTTTATCGGACGCGGCGAAGGCATCGCAGCTCAGGCCATATGTGTATTAAGCAGAATCTGATTCTAACTGCTGTACGGCCTCATGGGCAATAATCCGCACGTTTCCGTTCTCATCTTCCATAAGCGCTTTCAGATGGTGGAGCGACGTGTTGTCCCCGACGATGCCGACAAGATTTGCCGCATCACCGCGAACCACTGCATCGGCATGATGAAGGAGAGGAAGAAGGTGCTCCTGAGCAAGAATGACATGGTCCGGATCTATTTTTTTTAACTCCTCTACGAGAGCAGTGACACCAAGCCTAACCCTGACCCGTTCGTCCTGGATCAGTTCACCGATCAGACGGTAGAGCGTGACGTCGTGTCTGTACATGTCGATGATATTTTCGAGAAAACCGTTCTCCATGTAGTCGGATATCATCTGACGAAGATCGGTCTGCTGGCCCTTCTGCATGAGAGAATAATACCACAGTTGCCGCGCTTTTTATGTATAATAGGCTGAAAACCATGGGCTTCTGGAGGTATATACAACAAGACTACAAGGCCGTCTTTGAAAGAGATCCTGCAGCCAGGAGCTGCCTTGAAGTCATCTTTGCTTATCCCGGTTTTCATGCGATCTTCCTGCACCGGATCAACCATGTCCTCTGGAATGCACGGGTGCCGGTTATACCACGTTTCTTTTCACATTTGGCCCGCTTTCTTACCGGTATCGAGATCCACCCTGCAGCCCGCATAGGGACGGGATTCTTCATTGATCATGGCATGGGGGTGGTGATAGGCGAAACCGCGGAAGTGGGGAAGAACTGCCTGCTTTACCAGGGAGTTACCCTGGGCGGCACGGGCAAGGAGAAGGGCAAACGCCATCCGACACTTGGCGACAATGTCACGGTAGGCGCAGGTGCCAAGATCCTCGGCGCCATCACAGTTGGCAACAACGCGGTCATCGGCGCCAATTCGGTCATCCTGAAACCGGTCCCTGACAATGCAATATGTGTCGGCGTGCCCGGCAGGATCACGAGGAAAAAGATCATACGGATGACTACGGAGGACGGCCTTGTGGAGGTCATGGATTATTTTCCTGATCCGACGAGCGAAAAGATACGAGAACTGGAGGCGCAGCTCGCAGAGATATCCAGAAAAATAGAGGCCTCAGAAAGCGCCATGCACAAAGGAGGAAGGATGAAGCTTTACAATACCCTGAGCGGCAAGAAGGAAGATTTTGTTCCCGTCATGCCGGGTCAGGTGAGGATGTATGTATGCGGCATTACCGTCTATGACCACTGCCATATCGGGCATGCACGGAGCGCAATCGTCTTCGATATCATGAGGAGATATCTGGGCTACCGGGGATATAAGGTGACGTTTGTGAAGAACTTTACGGATATCGATGACAAGATCATCAATCGGGCAAAGCAGGAAGGCGTATCCTGGGATGCGGTTTCGAAAAAATATATAGAAGAATATTATCACGATATGGAACAACTGGGCGTCGGCAAGGCTGATATTGAGCCGAAGGCTACGGAACATATCCAGGAGATCATTGATATCACGCGGGGACTGGTTGACAAGGGCTATGCGTATGCTGTGGACGGAGATGTCTACTTCCAGGTGGAGAAATTCGCCGACTATGGGAAACTTTCCAAGCGCGAGATAGATGATATGATCGCAGGCGCCCGCGTCGACGTGAATGAAAAAAAGCGGAATCCTATGGACTTTGCGCTCTGGAAGGCATCGAAAGAGGGAGAACCCGCATGGGACAGCCCATGGGGTCCGGGGAGGCCGGGTTGGCACATAGAGTGTTCTGCGATGTCCCAGAAGCATCTCGGTGATACCTTTGACATCCATGGAGGCGGTGCTGACCTTGCGTTTCCTCACCATGAGAACGAGATAGCGCAGTCAGAGGCGTATACCGGGAAACCCTTTGCGCGCTACTGGGTACATAACGGATTCATTACGGTCGACAAGGAAAAGATGTCAAAGTCGCTCGGCAATTTTTTTACGATCAGGGATATCCTCGGCAAGTTCGACGCTGAGGTCGTCAGGTTTTTTCTTCTGTCGACGCATTATCGCAGTCCCATTGAGTTTTCTGATGAACAGCTCAGGGATGCAGAGATTTCGATAGACCGTTACTATGCAACAGCCTTACGTATACGTGATGTTGTCGCTCAGGACCATGCAAAGGAAAAGACCGCTGCCGATGAAAAGGTCTTTGAGGAACTCCTCGGAAGGTTCATTGAGCGGGTGGCAGGGGCCATGGACGACGACTTTAATACCGCCCTTGCTATCGGTCATATATTCGAGCTTATCCGTGCACTGAACAAGTATCTTGATGGAAAGCCCTCGGGGGCAAAGGCGGTAATCCTGGTCAAGAAGGCCGAAGAGGTTCTGAAGGAAGCGGGCAGCATCCTGAATATATTCACCCGCACGCCGGAAGAGTGGAACAGGGCATTGATGCGATTCAAATGCCCGGATGTGACCGAAGGGTTCATCCTCGCGAAAATACAGGAACGGCAGAAGGCCAGGGAGCGGAAGGACTGGGCGATGGCTGATGCAATCAGGAAGGAGCTCGATGAGAAGGGAGTGGTCCTCGAGGACAAGAAAGAAGGAACTTCCTGGAAGGTCAAGATCTCCTGAGGAGTGGGTTTACGGTCTTAATCCCGTGATCGAGACCCTCAGGGCGGGAAGAAAGATATCCGCTGTTTATCTTTCTTCCTCCCGAAGGGAGAAGGTCGCCGAGATCGAAGAAGCTCTCGCGAAGCGGGGAATGCAGGCAAAGAAGGTTGATGAATCCTTTTTCGAAGAACGTTTTGTCAAGGGTCATCAGGGTATTGCTGCCCGTGTAGTGTCTCGGGAGTATGCAGATCTTGAAGACCTGCTCCATACCCCCGGCCAGAAGAGGCAGGTGCCTCTCTTCCTGCTCCTTGACGGCATTGAGGACCCAAGGAATTTCGGCTCCATTCTCAGGGTTGCGGATGCGGGAGGTGTGCACGGCGTGGTCATACAATCGCACCGCTCGGCGTTGCTTACTGCTGAAGCGGTCAAGGCATCGGCCGGGGCATCAGAGTATGTTCAGATATCGATGGTGCCGAACATAAAGCATGCGATGCGGGCAATGAAGGACTCAGGTGTTGCTGTTCTTGGCGCAGAGGCTGCAGGGGAGGCTACCGTTTGGGAGACCGATCTCACCGGGCCTATCGCACTGGTGATAGGGTCTGAAGCTGAGGGTATGCGGAGGACCGTGAAGGAGCACTGCGACCGGATTGTAAGGTTGCCGATGCAGGGCCGGGTCAATTCTCTGAACGTTTCTGTTGCAACAGGAATAATCATATTTGAGATAATGCGCCAAAGAACGAGCAAATTGTCGATATTTTCAGAAAACCATTAGAATTATTTGTTCTTCTGTTGCTTTTCGTAGTTGACTGTATTATAATTAGACCCTTATATTAACTATTTCTGAAAGACCGAAGGATTACTATTGCCTTTTTCCGGCATAGGTGGTTTTTTTCAGCAATGCCGACGTAGCTCAGCTGGTAGAGCAGTTGATTTGTAATCATCAGGTCGGGGGTTCGAATCCCTTCGTCGGCTCCATAAGAGCGACAGTGTCGGAGGCAAGTGTCCGGCAAGGGCGTTTGAGGCGGCACAAGAGCGTGGAGAGGTACCCG
>DKBO01000113.1 GCA_002448975.1 Nitrospiraceae bacterium UBA6898 | reverse complement strand
CAGGTCCTCGATGTGATTATACGACTGACGTATGGCTGGCACAGGAAGGCCCGGCATATAACGTACAGGGAATTCACGGAGCGAACCGGCATTCAGGCCCGACACGTCTACCGGGCGCTCCGCTCTCTGCAGGAACACGGCCTTATTGAGCGGACAACCGATGGTTTCCGGATTCAGAAGGATCATGAGAAGTGGCGGCGCTACTCCAAAAAAGGAGCAATGGCTACTCCCAAAGTGGAGCAGTTATCTACTCCAATATTGGAGCAATCGCCTACTCCCAAAATGGAGCAGGCAACGCCGCGCAAACCCAGTAATGGCAACGGTTCCCGGCCATCTAAAGAAAGTCTTAAAGATAGCTCAAAGAAATCTCTCTCTCAGAAAGACGGGCAGACTCCAACGCTTGAGGAGGAGAGAGAGAAGCTGGAGAAGAAAGTCAGACAGCTTTTCCCGCACTGCCTGAGCATCCCGAAGGGCATTCCCACGGAAAAGCTCTTTCTCTTCGTCTACCGGATCAGCCAGGGGGAGATCAGGAGTGACAGCATCGGCAGCCCCGTTGCCTACATGAAGGGAATGCTGGCAGAGGACGTCACCCCCCTACTTGAGAAGCTGAAGGAAGACGCGCGGATCAAGGCTGAGAAAGCTGATAGAGCGCGCGAGGATACCGAAGCACGGGAAAAGTTCAGGGAAGAAAACGGCGAGGAGATCGCGCAGCTGATCCGAGAATTCCGGATGCAGCTCGAAGGTGAACATGCAGTTGGTGTTTGAGGTTCAGACAAGACCGGTACCGCAGGCCCGGCCTCGATTCTTCGTCCGACGGCACGGACAGAAGAATATTGTCGGCGCCTACGATCCGGTGCAGTGCAAATCATTCAAGGAGGTGATAGCGTGGCACGCACGAATGGCAGCTGTAAAACAAGGATTACGAAATCCTGTAGACGGCCCTATTTCAATAAGACTCACTTTTCTGATGGGAAGAAACGGAAAGTCGCCGCATCACACAAAGCGACCGGACCTGGACAACCTGGCAAAGGCAGTTAAGGACGCGCTGAAGGGCATCGTCTATGCTGACGACAGCCAGATAGTCGAGGCCCACCTGTTCAAGCAGTATGGCGGCCCTGAAGTGAGAATCGAGATAAAGACATTGGAGGAGGCATGAAGCAGATCATTATGTTAATCGTACTGGTACTCTGGCCGTCTGTATCTTCTGCCGGCATTGATACGGTTATTGAATTCATCGTTGTGAGCAATCCCGATCTGCAGGAGCTGAAGGATATAAACAGGAGCATCTTTAATCAGCTCAAAGTCGAGGCGAAAGGCTCAGCATCTCACGGGCAGCTTACCCGTGAGGGAACAACCTCACTCGACCAAGCAAAGACAAGATACGACATCGGCATAACCGCGTCCCTGCCGCTGATCAGTCCGAGCGAAAGCGCACAAAGGCGCATTGAGGTGGCGCAGAAAGAAAGGTCCCTGCGGCTCGACGTTGCTGATCTAATTATGAAGTATAAGGCCGAACAGAAAGCTATCACTGAGGAGGTTCGAATACTCCAAGGCCTTTATAACGAAGTTCAGTGGATCGGGAAACGTGTCGAAGTCGGCGTAGAGAATCAGAAGGACCATAACAATAAGCTCAATGATTACCTGGTCAAAAGGAAGGACCACGAGCTACGGAAAGAGCAAGTCGGTTACATACTCGAAAAAATACTGGCCTACGTTCCCGCTTCCAAGAGAGACAAGCTGAGAGGAATGTTGAATGAGGATTTATCCAAAGATTCAAAAGATCAGAGATAAGGTATTCCTGTACCTTCACCAGTACAACAACGGAAAGCACACGACGGAGATCCTAAAGGTCGGGGAAAGCGTTGTCATAGAGGGCGGGCCATCAACCGGAAAGACTTCGTTTCTTCAGAAGACCATCAGGAAGCTGGAATCCTCAGGGGAGAAGTGCGTTTATATCAATGCCTCTATGCCAACAGGCGACTGGGTGAAGGATTACAAGCTCTTTGGAAAGAACCTCGAATCCAGAATAGAGCTTTTCCTGCGGACCCTGCCGGAGAAGTTCTATCTCGTGATCGATAATGCTGAGCGGCTGCAGGACTCCCGCAAGCTCGAAATCGTCCTGGTGCTGATAGAACAATCGCGGTCCGCCGTGATCGGCTGCACGAGGTTTGCCTTTCTACATCCGAAGGTCAAAGTCAGATTGAATAACGTGAAGATTCATTCGCTCGGCACAGGGGCCGACACGTTTGACGTCACGTATTTCTTCCTTGCGCTCATGATCACCGTGGTCGCTTTGATCGGCGCTCATAACCTGGTCTTTCTTGCGGCTGCATTCAGGTATATGTTTCAGGGCACAAGAATGGGAGGCAAGAAATAGCATGACATGGGCAAGTCACATTATCGTAGGCAGCGCAACAGCAAAGGTCTTCGGCCTGAACTATGTCCTCACGACACTGGGGGCCATACTGCCCGATCTTGCGGAGATGATCACGCCAAAGCGGGTACAACATCGGGGCATTACTCATTCGGTGGCCTTGTGGCTGGCCTCCCTGGTGCTGCTCTGGTCAACACCGATTCGGGACTGTCTTCTCGGGGTNNCTTGATGAGAATTCCAGACGCATTACCATATTAGGCGGGAGGCTCAGGACGGCATCAGCCGGCGAGTTCGCCATCTCCGGAATTATCGCCTTCGTTGCCTTTGTAATGCTCGGGTCCTTTACTCTGGACGCATCACGCAGGGACTGGAGGGCACTGCATGATAAGCGTGTCATCGACCGGAAGGAATATTACGACAACCGCTTTAAGGTGTTCTGATTCTTCAAAATGAGACCGTATACAAACACTATACAAGGGTAAAAATATAAAAAATCATCACAGCAAGGACATTATAGACCAGAAGGCGCACTCAACCAGCCGGGTGAACAGCGCCCCTCTATGATTA
>DKBO01000155.1 GCA_002448975.1 Nitrospiraceae bacterium UBA6898 | reverse complement strand
AGGGTTTCCCTGAATTAGTGGAAGGCACTTGGATTTGTCCGGCAACAGCGGTTGTGCAATAAGGGATTGTTGCGTCCTGATGTAGGCTTGACTTCCAGAGTTAGTACGTTATCGCGCTTGGCTGGCCTGCTGAGAAGCCGCGCACTACAAAGCGAAAAACGTTGAAGGAGCTGATCGTCTACCGGGACTAGTCCCTGACCGTTACGGTACGCGGGGTGAAGATTCTTCCCTGGACAGCATTTCTTGCCGCAAGGTTCTTCTCTATATCCCGCAGGATCTGATGTCTGTTCCTACCCCACTCCGGCGCAATGAGGATTTCATCAGGCGCCGTTGCAAAGAGCCGCTGAAAGACGATATGCGGGGATGTCCGTTCGATAAAATCAGCGACGAAATCGAGATATGCCTGGTATGAAAAGACAGGGAACGGGTTTTCGCTGTACAGTCCGGCGAGGGGCGTGTCCTTGATTATCTGGAGCTGATGTATTTTGAGGAAGCCTATGGGAAGCTGCGATATCTCCCCGGCCATGGCAAGTGTTTCATCGCGGGTCTCGGTGGGAAAACCTGCAATCAGGTGAGCTCCGATTTGGATGCCCCTCCCTCTCGTCATCTCCACTGCGCGGAGAAACGCGTTAAAGTCATGACCACGCTGGATGAACTCAAGGCTCTTGTCATACATGGACTGGAGTCCGTATTCGATCAGAATGAAGAATTTTGATGCCAGGGACTCAAGAAGTTCTATCTTTTGAAGATCAACGGAATCCGGACGCGTGCCGATGGCGAGGCCGATCACATCCGGGGCAGCAAGAGCTCCCCGGTACAGCCGGTCCAGCTCATCTACCGGTGCGTAGGTATTGGTGTATGCCTGAAAATAGACAAGAAATTTAGTTGCCTTGAATCGTCTTTTCGTGTGCGTGATCCCTTTGCTTATCTGGTCGGAAACAGAAATAGAAGGCTTGCAGGAGCTCGGCCTGAAGCTGTCGTTGTTGCAGTATATACAGCCCGAGAAGCCAAGCGCACCGTCTCGGTTGGGGCAGGTGAAACCGGCATCCACGTTCACCTTGTAGACCGTGGTGCCAAACGTCTTTCGCATGTATGCTCCGAAGGAATTATATCGCTCCATAGTTCATTATTATTCTTTGGAGAATAACCTGTCAAATTGGCAGGAAGCGAATTTGACTGCAAGTGTCCTTTCTCTATCTTAGGTGCATGCAAACGGAGGATTTACGGGAAATGAAATAAGAGGGGTGACCGTATGGTGTAAAGCAGTCGGCAATGCGCTAAGCAGAGGACAATGATGTCAGAGAGTTTCTGGCTCAATACCGTGAGATGCGAGCCATAATGCGATCTCTTTTTTTGCTGCCTTGGCATTGAAGGTATGCCAGAGCT
This sequence comes from Nitrospiraceae bacterium UBA6898, assembly GCA_002448975.1. Classification (GTDB taxonomy): domain Bacteria; phylum Nitrospirota; class Thermodesulfovibrionia; order Thermodesulfovibrionales; family UBA6898; genus UBA6898. Next base: position 18,924 of record DKBO01000155.1, on the reverse strand, counting down.
TCCGCTCTTTCGGGTAAGGTACGAGTAGGTTCTTAAATTTTCTGAATGAACCCTGTCCGTCGAGCGCCTGGTTCAACAGTTCCCCCAAATGGCGGTTTTCGAGCGTTTCTGCGAATATCTTCATTGCTGAATACGTGTCTGACTTTTTCCGCTCAGGTATCCGCTGATAGCGATCCTGCTCCTGGAGGAAAACATGCAGAGCAAGCTCTACCTCATCCTCCATCCACTCCGGGATGCCGGGGATTTCATCGGGCTCGACATCTTCATAGTCAGCGATATCGTCATCATAGCTTTGTGACAGGATATTCTGGGCCAGCGCTATGATCTCAGCCGAAAGTATAATGATTTCACCGGTTTCCCGGTCCAGAAAATAGTCGAATGCCTCGCGATCCGTATCCTCAGCTGCTTTCTGTATCTCATCAAAATTAATATGCAGCTTATTCATGTATAGCCGCAACCAGGCGGTGAAGGGCAGGATATATGTCACGAGCCTCTTCGCTTTCCCGCCTCAGATAGGCCAGTGCCTGAGGAATATGCCGGAGAAAATATTTCTTTCCCTTTACCTGAGAGAGGAAGCCGTATGCACCGAGCGCCTGCATGTGGCGCTGAAGTCCGCAGGGCAGGAGAGCTTCCCTAAATGGCCGCTCACCAAAATCCGTCTGCGTTTCTTTCATGCGCATGATGTAGTAGGAAAGCAATGTGTCGCGCATGCTGTCTTGTAGACAGCAATACGGATCCCAGAGCAGGGATGCGATATCATATGCAGCAGGCCCCATACGGGCACCCTGGAAGTCTATGAAGCGCGGCTCATTGCCGTGCACTATCATGATATTTTGTGACTGGAAATCCCTGTGCAGGACTACCTTGTCGAACTCAGCAACAGTACGGGCCAGACTTTCAAAATCATCATCAAGAAGCAGTTGTTCGCCTGCGTGAATCTGAAATATGCCGCCGACAAAGTTCTCCATGAAATACCTGCTTTCCCATCTCAGATGTTCCCGGTCGAAGTTCCGCTCCCATAATTGCGTGCACTCTGCAGCGTGGTCCGTGACCGAGGTATGAAGCAGTACCAGGAAATCGAGAATTTTGCAGTACATGCTTATTATGTGGTCTGGCGATCGCCTGCAGGCGAGCCAAGAATACAGCGAGAGATCACCAAGGTCCTCGAAGAGGGCCTGTTTCTCTTGTTTATCTGTTCCAAGTATCTCCGGGACAGGGACTCCGTGTTTTCTTAAGAATTGGGAGAGAACAAGATGACGTTCATAGTCTCTGTCCGACGCTGTGCAGCTCATGAGAACATATGAGGTTTCCCTGCACGGTATCCGATAATAGGTTCTGTCAGAACCTCCGGTGCCTATACATACTGCATTGACCCTGCCCTCCGGATTGCCGCACATCGTTAATAATGGCGCAGAAACCGGTACGGTACCGAAGATGTCGGCAGGATCCAGCGCAACATGAAATCCCCTGCCTAAAATGCAATGTTCTATCCTTGATCCAGATGAGACGTGCGCACCTGGCAGCAGAATGCTGTTGCTGACAAGGGCATCGAAGCCAACCGAGCCACCCTGTTCGATAATGACACTCCCCTGCAGCTCAGCCTTGCCACAGTCGACAGAAGGATGTGCATAAACTGTTTTGCCCTGTTCTTTCAAGGCAGCAAAGACAGCTGCTGCGTATGCACTCGGCGTGCCGAGATCTGTCCAGCAAGAGCCGGAGAAGTCGACGGTGCCGATGGCTTTCCCTGCTGCAATTGCCCTGAGCCAGGCATCAATTACGCTCGATGGGCCTATTGGCAGAAAATCCAGAAATTCAGGAGAATATACCGCTATTCCCATAAACGCAATTTTACATAATACAGCTTCTGTTCCTTGGGTCTGTCCGCCGACATGATGCAGGTTGCCTTGTTTGTCTATCCAGACATTGTTGAATTTATTAAGGTGATGCACGGCAAGAGTTGCGATATTGCCTGATTCTATATGTTTCTCGATAAGGGATGATAGGTCAATATCTGAAAGGATGTCTGCATTATGCACGATAAATGCAGAACTTTTCAGGGATGAAGATGCATTTTTTATTGCTCCGCCAGTGCCGAGTATTGGATTCTCACGATAGAGAGAAATTACCGGAGCGTATGCAGATGAGGCTGCCCAAGCCTGCATCTGCTCCCAGAGATGATGCATATTCACGGCTATGACGCTCGGTGACAGCCGGGAAATTCGGGCAAGGACGGTCTCGATTATCGGCTCGCCCAAGATGGGCAAAAGGGGTTTTGGTATCTGATCCGTTATAGGCTTGAGTCTTTCTCCAAGACCTGCAGCGGGTATGAATGCTGTGATCGCTTCCACTAATAGATGAGATACCTGCTTCGAATCTTCTTATCAAAAGCATGCAGATCTTTGTTCCACCATGATTCCATGGAGGCAAGGTCTCTCCCTTTCTCAATATCCTTTCTCAGGCTGTCAGTTCCAGCCAGAATATCAATTGGCATCAGCTTTTTTTCATATTCATAGGGAGGACTTTTCCATCTGAACTTATCGGGATACAACTCATAAATGACCTTCAGTATGGCTGTTGCAGTTTTGAATGGCTTAAATTTTTCTCTTTTAATTACGTGTATCTGGGCTCCTCCGCAGACTTTGCCGGCATGCTTTTGAAAAGTTGGCAGGAAATGAAGAGGCCTGAATATTACACCGGGAAGCCTGCAGCCGCGCAGCTTTTCCACCAGAGCAGCAGGGTCAATGAAAGGAGCCCCAAAGATTTCAAACGGACGCGTGGTACCTCTCCCCTCGCTCAGGTTAGTCCCTTCAAGGAGGCACATGCCAGGGTAGACAGTGGCTGCTTCAATAGTGGGCATATTCGGAGATGGAAGTACCCAGGGGAGTAGCGTGTGATCAAACCACATTGTTCGTTTCCATCCATGCATCGGCAAGACAATGAAGTCAAGATCAGGATAATAAGAGTCTTTAAGATAATGGCCCATCTCACCTATGGTCATGCCATGTCTTACAGGAAGCCTATGAAGACCGACAAAAGATGCGAAATCTGGGCTTAGCACAGGACCTTCGATATGATATCCGGTGACAGGGTTGGGACGATCAAGGATAACAACAGACTTGCCCATCTCCCCGCATGCCTCCATGACAAGAGCCATGGTCCATATAAAAGTATAATAGCGACTACCGACATCCTGGAGATCTATGACCATGACATCGATGCCTTCGAGCATCTCAGGGTAAGGTTTTCTGGTCTTTCCATAGAGGCTGTAGACCGGAAGCCCTGTTTTTTTATCCCGGAAGCCCTGCCATTCTATCATATTATCCTGTGTTTCCCCCCACAATCCATGCTGCGGACCAAAGATAGATGCAACCGTGAGTCTGTCAGAGTTCATGCATATGTCTATTGAGTGTGAGAAGCTACTGTTTATGGATGCAGGATGAACCAACAAGCCGGCACGGGCATTTCTCAGTTGCTTGGGCCATTTTTTCTCAAGGAGATCAATGCCGTTTTTGACGATGGATTGCATAGTTCAGCGTGGCGGAGTCGCGCTTTCAGTCGAGTAGTAGATCCCTGATCACCATGGTAAGCTCTTTAATACGGAGATCCCGGTTCTGCTCGGTAATTTCAAACAGTGCTACGTCATCCCTTTTCTTAATATTATTGATAAGATCGGCACCTTTTTCTGCTATTACCGCAACAAGAGGCTTGTTCGAGCCAAGAAGCTCAATTATGAGCTTTGAGAATTTTTTTGATGCGCATTCCATTCTGCCGATTTCATCGATCATATAAAGACCAGTCTTTTTTTCCTTTGAAAAAGTCTTGTCAAGCAAATCATCGAACGCCCTGAGGTCGACTTTATATTTCCCGACAATCACCTTGCTCTTAAGTTTTGTATGAGCGAATGTCCTGCTGTCTCCAAAGAGGTTTGCTACCTCAAACCCGACCCTGTTCTCACCATCATAGATCTCAGAGGTAATAAAGCCAACCGGATTGAACTCCTTGAATATCACACAAAGCCTTTTTATGATTGTTGTTTTGCCGGAGCCGGGAAGTCCATGGATTAGTATGTTTTTCATTGCAGTAACATGTCGAGCAGCCTGTTCAGCTCCTCTAGAGAATAGTACTCTATCTCTATTTTCCCCTTCTTCTTATTATTTTGAACAATATGGACCTTGGTTCCTAAAGCCCTAAGAAGCCTCTCCTCAAGAGAGGTTATCTGGGGGTCCTTCTCGGCCCGTATTTTAGCAGGTTTAATTGATTTTTTGGCCATTAATTCAGCCTCGCGGACGCTCAGCCCATTCCTGATGATCTTCCTGGCAGCCTCGACCTGACTGATACGCCCCTCGAAGGCCAGCAATGCCCGAGCATGCCCCATGCTCAGTTTGCCTGTGTAGATCATGTCCTTTATCTCTACAGGGAGTTTCAGGAGCCTGAGGTAGTTGGCGACTGTCGCCCGCTCCTTTCCTACCTTGTCTGCCAGTTCTTCCTGCGTAAGGCTGAATTCCTGCATCAGCCTGTTGAACCCTTCTGCGGTCTCGATGGGGTTTAGCTGCTCCCTCTGGATATTTTCAATCAGTGCCATTTCAAGAGAGTCACGGGAGTCTACATTCTTGACAATTGCCGGGATCTTTTTCAGCCCTGCCTGTACTGACGCCCTCCATCTTCTCTCGCCAGCAATGAGATTGAATGAACCGTCCCCGGTCCTAGAAACAAGGATAGGCTGCAGTACGCCTTTCTCTATTATGGAAGCAGTAAGCTCCTTGAGAGAAGTTTCATTGAATACCTTTCTTGGCTGCTGCTTACCGGGAAGTATCCTGTTGACCTCTATCTGTAGTATATTTTCTCCCCTATCAGGGATGAGGGCATCAAGCCCCTTACCTAAGGCTGTTTTCACGCAATATCTCCTTTGCAAGGGCAAGATAACTCTGGGAACCACGGGACTTCATGTCATAAAGCATGACAGGCTTTCCATGGCTCGGAGCTTCTCCGAGTGCGATATTTCTTGGAATGATGGTCTGGTAGACCTTCTGGCCAAAATGCCTCCTTACCTCAGTTGCAACCTGATGGGCAAGGTTGTTTCTCATATCGAACATGGTCAGCAATATCCCCTCTATTTCGAGCTGACGGTTATAAGCATCCTGTATAAGCTGGATCGTTCTGGAGAGCATGCTCAGCCCTTCAAGAGCATAATACTCGCACTGTACCGGCACTATCACGGAATCTGACGCTACCAGCGCGTTCAGCGTTAGCAGGCCCAATGAAGGAGGGCAGTCGATTAACACATAACGGTAAGCATCGCGGATATCCTCGAGAGATTTTGACAGAATAGCCTCCCTGCCCTCTCTATCTACAAGCTCTATCTCTGCTCCGAGCAGGTCGACGCTTGATGGGACAATAAGAAGCTGCTCGATGACAGTCTCCACAGTTGCGTCATTCAAGCTGCAGCTCCCAGCCATGACTTCATAAAGCGATCTGTCAATGTCGTTTCTCGAAATCCCAAGCCCTGAAGTAGTGTTCCCCTGAGGGTCAGAGTCAATAAGCAGGATTTTTTCTCCGGAAAGCGCAAGAGACGCAGCCAAGTTTACCGCTGTGGTCGTTTTCCCTACGCCCCCCTTTTGATTAACTATGGAAATTACCTTGCCCATGGCGAAGTATTATAACACGGACGGCGTGTTCATATTATAAGTTTATGGCTTATTTCTCCTGTTCCACGTGGAACATAATGGCTTCAATAGTGATTCCGGGTAGACTGTTCCACGTGGAACAGGAGAATACACAATGAATTGACACAAAATAAAGAGAAAACAGAATTAATATTGAATATTAGTGAGATAATCATCTTTTTTGCCCATTAGGTGACAATGAAGATCTAGAAATCACAATAATGACTATTATATGATGCCTCAAGGAGTTGTGATAGAATTTATCGTGCTCGATCTTTCAAAAATAGGGCTCATCCTCTGCATCATCATCTTTCTGCTGAGGAAGGGTGTGAAGATTGGGTATGTAATGCTCATCTCTTCTGTTGCTCTGGTCATTTTATATGGTGTGAATGTCTCCGGAATGGTTCTGGCGGTAAGAAAGGCTGCAACAGGACGTATTACTATAACGCTTCTCCTGGCGCTTTCACTCATAAGAGTTTTTGAGATGGTCCTCCGTGAGCAGAATATCCTCAACGGGATGATGGGCATTATCAAGAACTCGTTCAGGTTCAGGAAGGCAGTTATGATATCCATGCCCCTGCTCATAGGAATGCTCCCTTCGCTTGGGGGTGCATATTTTTCTGCCCCCATGGTAAGGGAGGCTGCCGAAGGTACCGACATGAGCAACGAGGAAAAGGCCTTCATCAACTACTGGTTCAGACATCCCTGGGAATATATCCTCCCTCTTTATCCGGGGATTGTCTTTGCCTCGGCTGTCTCTGGCATTGCACTAAACCGGCTGATCATTGCGAATATCAGCTGTGCTGTAATGATGGTCTTTACAGGTTTTCTCTTCAGCATGAGAGGTTCCGGCATGACGATCATTGCAGGCAAAGGCAAGGATCATATACCTTTGACGGGCAAAGGCAAGGCGTGGCTGAACTTTTTCCCCATCGCAGCTGTTCTTGCCTTGGTCATCACAGCTCATCTTGAACTGCACTTTGCGCTGCTTGCCGTGCTCATTCCGCTATTCGTTTACTACCGTTATCGGCCTGCCGCAATACTCCGGACCCTGCGCTACGGCTTTTCGCCTGAGGTCATCGTTATGATAGCCGGGATCATGTTGTTTAAGGAGACCATTGAGGCATCAGGTGCGGTAAAGAACCTGAGTGATCTTTTTATACGACATGCTGTTCCTGTCGTGCCGGTATTCTGTGCATTACCATTCATTGCCGGTATGCTCACCGGCCATACGGTCGGTTTTGTCGGCAGTACTTTTCCGCTTCTTGTCACGGTAGCGGGCAAGGCGTCTCCGCCGCTGATCACCCTAGCCTTTGCAGCTGGCTTTATCGGCGTGCTGCTGTCGCCTGTACATCTCTGCCTGATACTAACGAGGGAATACTTTGCTGCAGAGCTCTCCGGGATCTACCGGAAGACGGTTCCGGCGTGCCTCGCGATCCTTGTGCTTGCATGGATACAATATATTTTGGCGCGGTAAGGAACCTTCCGGCCTTCCTCCCTAATCAGCATTGTTTGTGCTATATTTAGGTAGCTCATGCTGAGAGAGATGAACATAAAGAACCTCGCGATCATTGATGACCTGACAGTTCAGTTTGATGATGGTTTCAATGTCCTTACCGGGGAGACCGGTGCAGGGAAGTCGATTATTGTGGATGCTCTCGGGCTTGCCCTTGGCGACCGGGCTCAGAGTGATATGATCAAGGCCGGAGAGAAGGAGGCCTCGGTCCAGGCATTGTTTGAGATTGGGGATACCAGCGTCCTTCCGGAGACCGGCATAGATATTTCTGGGGGCATTATGCTCAGGAGGGTCTTATCGAACAGCGGAAAAAGCAGGGCGTATATCAACGATGTGATGGTGACTCTCCAGACGCTTTCTGACTTGGGCAAAGCTCTTGTCGATATCCACAGCCAGCATGAGCATCAGAGCCTGCTCCAGCCGGAAAAGCAGCGGATGATCATCGATTCCTACGGTGGCCATTATCAAGAGCTGGAAAAGGTTCACGAGCTTTACACAGTGGTGCAGTCGCTCAGAGAAGAGTTCAGCGCATTAACCGAGAGAGCAAAGGAACGTGCCCACCGGATTGACCTTCTCAGCTTTCAGGTCAGTGAAATAGATTCTGCCGGTCTGAATCCCTATGAGAAGAAGTCGCTCGAAGAGGAGCGGAAGATACTGCTGAACCTGAGCAAACTGAAAGAGGCGACGGAAACAGCATATTCTCTTCTCTATGAAACTGACGGTTCATGTACGGAAAGCCTCGCCAAGGTGGTCGGCAAGCTACGCGACATGCAGGCGGTTGACCCTGCGATAACCGATACTCTCGAGATGCTGGAGTCTGCCCTGCCGCTGCTTGATGATGCTGCCATTTCATTGCGGAGCTGCCGGGAAAAATATACCCTTGATCCTGTCCGGATCGACGAAGTCGAGGCCCGTCTCGACCTTATCAGACGACTTGAAAAGAAATACGGAAACAGCTTTGAGGATATTCTTGCATACCGAAACGCTGCTGCTGACGAGCTTAAGGAGCTTGAAGCATCGGACGAGCGCCTCCAGACCCTTGAGGGATCGCTCGGCAAACAGATTGATTTGCTCCTGCATGCTGCAGAGGTACTTTCCAGCAAGAGGAAAAAGACAGCCCGCAAGGTGGAAGATCTTATTGAAAAGAATCTGAACGACCTTGCTTTCATGAATGTTCAGTTCAGGATCGATGTTGCTCAGGACAGGGATGAGGCAGGGAACTACCGTATCAACTTTAATGGTATTGACCGCGTTGAGTTTCTTATTTCCGCGAATGCCGGCGAACCATTGAAGCCGCTCGCAAAAGTTGCATCGGGCGGAGAACTTTCACGGGTCATGCTTGCGCTGAAGAGCATCCTTGCGGATGTTGATCATGTGCCGGTCCTGATCTTTGATGAAGTGGATGCGGGCATCGGCGGCAAGACCGCGGAAAGCGTCGCGAGGAAGCTCCTCAAGGTCTCTGCAAGGCATCAGCTTCTCTGCATTACCCATCTGCCGCAAATAGCGAGCCTTGCTGCTCATCACCTCAGGATCGAGAAGGTACAGAAGAACGCCAGGGTACGCGTTGCGGTATACGAGCTTTCCGGTGCGGATCGGAAGGAAGAGATCGCACGAATGCTGAGCGGGACTGTTACGGAAATCTCACGCAGGCATGCAGAGGAACTTCTGGAGAGGACGAAATGAAGGGCAGGGTAACCATAGACAGGGAACTCTGCAAGGGGTGTGGATTCTGTGTTGAGGGCTGTCCCCTTCATGTTATTGTCATGACCCGTCAGTTCAATAAGGCCGGATATTTTGTTGCCGTACCAAAGCACGTTGAAAAATGCACTGGATGCGCCATCTGCGCGAACATGTGCCCGGAAGTTGCCATTACGGTTTACCGGGAGAAGGAAGAGTAATCCTGACTTTCGGTTATCGGCAGTTCTAACCAGAAGCTTGATCGGGGAGATGAAACAAAAAGACCAGAGATTCGCGACGCTTGCCGTGCATGCTGGAGAAGGCGTATTCTTGCACAACCCGTCGAGCACACCGATCTACCAGACAAGCACCTATACCTTCGATGCCGTCACCGATGCTGCAGAGGTTATGCAGGGCTCACGAAACGGCTTTGTTTATTCACGTATCGGAAACCCTACCGTTGATGCCTTTGAACGGAAGCTTGCTGTCCTCGAAGGTGCAGATGCTGCCGTGGCCTTTGCTTCAGGCATGGCAGCGCTTTCAGCTGTGTTCCTTGAACTTCTTAAGCCGGGCGACGAGGTGATATCCGGCAGCCGGGTCTACGGGGGCACGCGCGGGTTTTTTGAGCAGATACTTGGTAGGCTCGGATGCACGGTACGGCAGTTCAGTCCTTTTGAGGATATCAGTAAGCAGATATCACTTCTTGTGAACAACAGGACGAAAGTCATCTTTTTCGAGACTCCATCGAACCCTGATCTGAGCATAATCGATTTGAGGGCTGTAGCAGCGCTGGCGAGAAGACATAGGCTTTACAGCGTCATCGATAACACTTTTGCCACCCCGTATCTTCAGAAGCCCCTAGATCACGGTATTGACTGTATTATCCATTCAGCCACGAAGTATATCGGCGGGCACGGTGACGCCATCGGCGGGATCGTTGCGGGAAAGGCAGATTTTGTTGCGCGGCTCAGGAAGACCATGCTGCTGTATATCGGCGGGTGCCTTTCCCCGTTTCATGCATGGCTCTATCTCAGGGGGATGAAGACCCTGCATCTGCGCATGGACCATCACTGCCGCTCNNAGAAAACAGATGAGCGGGTTCGGCGGCATGGTATCGTTTAGGCTTCGGAGCAGGGAAGCATGCAGAAAGTTCCTTGACCGTCTGAACCTCTGTAAAATAGGCGTGAGCCTCGGAGATACCGAGACCCTCGTCATGAACAATGCGCTCCTGTTCCATTCTGGGCTTACTGATGCGGCATGCAGGAAGATCGGGATTGAGCCGGACCTTGTACGGATATCGACGGGGCTCGAAGATGTCCGGGATGTCATTGCCGACCTGGACAAAGCGCTGGAGAAAGTATAGCTGCCGCTGTATCTGGTATCCCTCTTCTATATCTGCGTTGACATCTGTATCCTGCTGGTTTAAAGTTATGGGTATGTCTGAGACCTACGAAGAGAACAAGAACACCATAATCCAAGAAGTCCGTAAAAAGGTGGCTTCCCTGAATACTATCGTGGCAGTCGTCATTTTGTCTCTATTCCTTATTCTTGTACGGTATACGATGTCTCCCCTAGTACCTTTTGTGAAATTTATTCCCGAAGTTTCGATCTCCATCATCGTCGGTATTGTCTTCTTTCTTGCCGTTCTTGGCCTCTATCTTTCCATTCTTCTTTCGCGCAAAACCGTGCGGATCATTTCCGATTACAGCAAAAGGCTTGAGCGGATGCTCAACATCACGAAAGACTTAAGGGAAGAGGTCTACGGGGATATATTGCTCGAAAAGATCATGGATTATGCCCTTGACATCACCCAATCAGAAGCCGGCTCCCTGCTGCTGATCAATGACAACAAGGAGCTGGAGTTCAAACTTGTACGGGGCGGAAAGGCATCCCGGCTGATCGGGACAACCGTCGGGATGGGAAAAGGAATTACAGGATGGGTAGCGCAGGAAGGCAAACCGGTGCGCTGCAGTAATGTGAAGGAGGAGAAACGGTTCGATCCGGAAATAGACGCCATAACGGGATTTGAGACGAAGTCAATGCTCTGCGTACCCCTCAAGGCAAGAGATGGCGTTATCGGTGTGCTTGAACTCCTGAACAAGACGGGAGGGTTTTCCTATCGGCTGCGGGACGAGGAGATCCTTAGGTATCTTGCAGCGCAGGCTGCCATCTCGATTCTTAAGACGCAATTTGCCGAAGACCAGAAGAACTATGAGATACATCTGACAGACATGCTCCTCGAGACAATCGACTACCAGCAGCCCGAAAAGCGCGGACATGCGCGAAGAGTTGCCCGGTACAGCAATATCATAGCAAAGGCTATTGAGATGACAGAACAGGAAAAAAAGCGACTCTACATGGCAAGCCTCCTCCATGATGTCGGTTTTCTCCGGATCGATCTTGATGAGGCATATAACAAGGACATCTATACGCAGCACCCGGTCATCGGATATGAGATGATCAAGCCGATCACCTTTTACGCTGGGATTGCACCAATCATCCTGTACCATCATCTGCGGTTCGATGGCTATGGCTACCCTCCTTCAGAGCTCAAGGGAGAAGAGATACCGCTACATGCCCGAATCATAGCTGTAGCTGAGGCCTTTGATGCGATGACGAGTCCGCTTTCTTACAAGGTGCCCATGAGTCTGGATGCTGCGAGCGAAGAACTGAGGGAGAAGTCCGGCACCCAGTTCGATCCTCGCCTGACAGAAGTATTCCTGAGCGAAATCGCTCCCGAGCATATCAAATAGATTGACAGGCAGGGCGCGTCGGGGAGTGCGTTATCAAAGCGAACCCATGATATTTGGTATGCGGCTGATGCCGGCATGAGATCCATTAAGCTTCTGCTGGAATATGACGGTACTGCGTATCAGGGCTGGCAGTCACAGCGGTCCGGCATCACGATTCAGGACATTCTGAGCGGAACGATAGGGAGCATCACCGGCGAGCGTATAAGGCTTATCGGTGCAAGCAGGACGGATGCCGGTGTGCATGCTTGCGGTCAGGTCGCTGTATTCACTACCGGATCGGATCTCCCTGCAGACGTGCTGAAGAGAGCGCTGAACGCAAAGCTCCCGCAGGACATACGGATACTTTCGGCAGATGATAGCTCTCGTGCATTCCATCCCCGCTATGATGCACTAAGAAAGCGGTATGTATACCTTCTGCGGATAAACGGGACCGGAGCTGCATTCTTTTCCCGCTATACCTGGAATATACGGATAAAGATGAACACTCATGCCATGATGAAGGCCGCAGAGTATTTTTCGGGAGAGCATGACTTCTCTGCATTCAGGGCTTCGGGATGCAGCGCAAAGACAACCGTCAGGACGATCAGCATGATCCGGATATCTGTTCTCGATACCCTCGACTTCATGACCATTTCCATGCCGGGTAGCTATATCAAAGTAGCCATGGAAGCCAATGCCTTCCTCAGACATATGGCAAGGAATATTGTCGGCACCCTTGTTGAGGTGGGAAGAGGACGGATGTCAGCAGAGGACATCCCGGCCATCTTTGCCTCAAAGGACAGAACTGCTGCGGGCCCTACAGCTCCTGCTTCGGGACTTTTTCTGGAACAGGTCCTTTACTGAAAAGGACATGCAGTTCTTCGAATGTCTTCAAGCTTTCTGCACCATACTTAGCTATCTCAATTCTCACTTCAGATATGGATTTTTCAGCATGTATCCGCCCGACCCTTTTTGAAAAGAACTTGTCAGCATAGCAGATGATCTTTTCCTCGATAGAGACGGGCTGCATATCGCGTCTTGGCAGGGGAAGGTTCTGGGCATCTATATCGCTGACCGTAATACCTGTGCCGATATGCCGTTCGCAGACCAGTGCGTGCAGGGGATAGCCTTCCTCTTCAAGCATCCGGCGGCCAAGATATCCGTGGCAAATGTAAGGCTCGTTCCCGCTGCAGCCAAGCCGCGGTTCATTAACCAGAACGATTCCTATGTCATGGAGCATTGCAGCCTCCCTGATGAATCCACGGTCCGGATTAAGGTGCCTGACGCTTTCCGAGAGCAAAAGAGCTCTTTCCATGACTACGGAACTGTGCGCCACCAGCATACTATAGGCAAGTGAGCCGAACGGTGCGTATTTTCTTATGATCTGAAGCGGATCCATTATGTCTAAAAGATGTTCTCTATTTTACCTTAATGATCTGCATAACGTAACCCGTGTATTTTTTTACATAAAAGAAATTTTATTCTATATTAATGTGTGCCGTCATAGAAAGCTTCTTGACATGACACGACTAAAGCTATATTATATGATTTGAGGAGATAGAATGGCTAATACCACGAAGGATTACTACGAAATTCTCGGCATTGACAGAAAGGCTTCGCAGGATGACATTAAGAAGGCATTCCGCAAGCTTGCGCGCAAATACCATCCAGACCTCAATCCCGGTGACAAGACCGCTGAACATAAGTTTAAAGAGCTCAATGAAGCGTATGAGGTCCTTGGCGATGAAAAAAAGAGAGCTGATTATGACCAGTTTGGAAAGTCACCCTTTGACAGTGGTGGTCCGGGATTTGACTATAGGACATATACCTCCGGCGACAGGTTCGACTTTGGGGGGGTTGGAGATATCTTTTCAGACATGTTCGGTTCAGGCAGAGGATTCGAAGGTGCAGCCCTGCGCGGACCTGACCTTGTCATGGGAATCGAGCTGACCATGGAGGAGGCGTTCCATGGCGCCACGAAGCCCATAACCTTCAACCGCGAGATTAACTGTAGTGCGTGTGGCGGCACCGGTGCAGAGACCTATCAGCAGTGCTCTACCTGCAAGGGAACCGGCAAGGTCACGGCATCGAAGGGCTTCTTCAAAATGTCCCAGCATTGCAGTGCATGCAGGGGCAGCGGCAGGACGGTTACGAAGCAGTGCCGTTCTTGCAATGGCAAAGGAAGGATCCTGCATACGGAATCCATAAAGGTAAAGATTCCTGCAGGTGCGGATAGTGGATCGCGCGTCAGATTGCGGGGTATGGGCGGGGCAGGTGAGGGGAAGGGAACACCAGGAGACCTGCAGATAGAGATCACGGTGCGCCCCCATTCCCTCTTCACCCGCAAGGGGGATGACCTGTATCTTGATCTCCCCGTTACCTTCGGAGAAGCAGCACTCGGTGCCAAGATCGAGGTACCTACTATGGATGGCGCCACCGTCATGACCCTTCCCGCCGGGTCTCAGAGCGGTCAGAAGTTTAAGCTCTCGGGCAAGGGTTTTCCCTCTTCACGGACCGGGAAACGCGGCAGCCAGTTTGTTACCATGAAGGTCGCTGTGCCGAAGACGGTTTCGGAGAGGGAAAAGGAGGCAATACAGGAGATAGAAAAGCTCTACAGAGAGTCGCCGAGAAAGGGTATGGTTACGTGATGAGAAAAAGAGACAAGGACGAACCGGTATACCTGATCAGCATTGTCTCAAAACTGCTGGATGTCCATCCACAGACCTTGCGGCTCTATGAACGGGAGGGCTTCATCCGGCCGAAAAGAGCAAACAGGCAGAGGGTATATTCAGAAAGCGATATCGAAAAACTGAACCTGGTGCTCCAGCTCACACGGGAGCTCGGGGTGAACAGGGCGGGAGTTGACATAATCCTGAGGATGCGCCATCGCATGGAAGTGCTCCAGCAGGAGATGGAAGAGATGATGGCCTGCCTTGAGGATGAGGTAAGAAAGGATTTCAGAGAAAAATTACGCAGAGCGCTGCGGGAAGATGATTAAGGAGACACTATGGAAAACTTTACCATAAAAAGCCAGGAGGCCGTACAGAGCGCACACAGACTCGCGGAGAGCAAGGGGCATCAGCAGATTGACGCCGAGCATCTCTTCTGGTCGCTGCTGGACGATGAGGAAGGTGTTGCTGCGCAGATCATCAAACGGATCGGTGTTAATGTAACGCTCCTCAAGAAGGACGTCGAGGTTGTGCTTGATAGGATGCCGAAGGTGATAGGCGCGACGCCTGTAGGGCAGATCTATATAACACAGAAACTAAAGGACGTACTCGAGGCTGCGCGGAAAGAGGCAGAGCACCTGAAGGATGAGTATGTAAGTGTCGAGCATCTTCTGATCGGTGTTCTCCGGATAGACTGTCCAGCGGCTGATATCCTGAAACGATACGGTGTCGACCAGAGCAAACTCCTTGCTGCAATGCGGGATATCAGGGGTACCCAGCGAGTCACCGACCAGAGCCCTGAAGAAAAGTATCAGGCCCTGAAGAAATTCAGCAAGGACCTTACGGAACTCGCTGCAAAGGGTAAACTTGACCCCGTGATCGGGCGTGATGAAGAGATTCGGAGGATCATCCAGGTGCTTTCTCGCAGAACAAAGAACAATCCTGTCCTTATAGGCGATCCGGGGGTAGGAAAGACCGCAATAGCAGAGGGGCTTGCCCAGCGGATTGTTGCCGGTGATGTTCCCGAAACCCTGAAGGACAAGAAAGTTGTTTCGCTCGATATGGGGGCGCTCATTGCGGGCTCAAAATTCAGGGGAGAGTTCGAGGACAGGCTCAAGGCAGTACTGAAGGAGATCGAGGAGTCGGAAGGAAAGGTCATCCTCTTTATCGATGAGCTTCATACCCTGGTCGGAGCGGGCGCAGCAGAGGGTGCAATCGATGCATCGAACATGCTCAAGCCTGCGCTTGCACGCGGGGACCTCCGGTGCGTCGGCGCTACAACGCTCGGCGAGTACCGAAAACACATTGAAAAAGACCCTGCACTCGAACGGCGCTTTCAGCCGGTGCTGATCAAAGAGCCCTCGGTCGAGGACACCATCTCGATCCTGCGGGGACTGAAAGGCAGGTACGAGGTGCACCACGGTGTGAAGATCAAGGATGCTGCACTTATCTCTGCTGCCGTGCTTTCTCACCGCTACATCACAGACCGGTTTCTTCCTGATAAGGCAATCGATCTGATTGACGAGTCTGCTTCGAAAATCCGGATGGAGATCGACAGCATGCCGGTTGAGCTTGACGAGATCGAGCGCAAACTCCGACAGCTTGAAATCGAAAAACAGGCGGTGATGAAAGAGGATGCAAGGGAATCGAAGGAGAAACTCAATAAGATCAGGAAGGAGATGGCAGAGCACCAGTCGAGAAGAGATGAGCTTAGGGCCCAGTGGCTCAGCGAAAAGGAAATTATCAGCAGGATCCGTAGCCTGAAGGAGCAGATCGAGCAAACAAAGATAGAATCCGAAAAGGCAGAGCGCGAAGGAGACCTCACCNNGCAGAGGTTGTCTCTAAATGGACCGGCATCCCGGTATCGAAGATGCTAGAAGGCGAGGTGCAGAAGCTGCTCCACATGGATGAACGGCTCAAAGTGCGGGTGGTCGGACAGGATGAGGCAATCGAAGCAGTTTCGAATGCTGTCCGGAGGGCGCGAGCTGGCATCCAGGACCCGAACAGACCGATCGGATCATTCATATTCCTTGGTCCGACCGGTGTCGGTAAAACAGAGCTTGCAAAGGCGCTTGCCGAGTTCCTCTTCGATGATGAGAACGCGATGATCAGGATCGATATGTCCGAGTATCAGGAACGGCATACGGTCTCGCGGCTTATCGGTGCACCTCCGGGCTATATCGGCTATGAGGAGGGCGGTCAACTTACCGAAGCTGTGCGGAGGAGACCTTATGCCGTAGTGCTTTTTGACGAGGTCGAGAAGGCACATCCCGAGGTATTTAACCTCTTGCTGCAGCTTCTCGACGACGGCAGGCTGACCGACAGCCACGGCAAGACCGTTGACTTCAGGAACACGGTAGTTATCATGACCTCCAACATTGGCAGTTCACACATCCAGGATATGTTGCTCGAAAGGGAAAGGAAGCCTGCCGCCTACTGGGTCGATAGCTCTGGCAAGGAGTTTAAGGAAAAGGTGATGGAGGATCTGAAGGCGTTTTTCAGGCCCGAGTTCCTGAACCGCGTGGATGAGATCATCATCTTCAATCCACTGACCAAGACCCTGCTCACCAGGATCGTCGAGATCCAGGTCGAGAGGATGAAGAAGTTCATCAGGGAAAAGAACATTGACCTGAAGCTTACGGAGCGGGCAAAGGAATACTTTGCCGAGACAGGGTTCGACCCCATCTATGGAGCCCGGCCGCTCAAGAGGATGCTCCAGAAGATGATCCTGAACGATCTGGCAAAAAAGATCCTTGACAGGACCTTCCAGGAGGGAGATACCGTTGAGGTGGATGTGGAGAACGAACAGGTCGTATTCAGCAGGGAGGTTCCCGCGGAGATCGTATCATAACAGATAGCGCAGCAGAGGAGGTGATGCAGTCTTACATTTGCCTGTCTTTGACAGGCTGAACCAATCACGGTGTAACCCATAAAGGAGTTGGATCATGGCAATTATCAGATGGAGCCCCCTTCGGGAACTTGAGGAAATGAGAAGGAACCTTGACAAGCTGTTCGGAGAGTATGGCGAGCCGGTTGCCCGGCCGCACCTTATCTCAAAAGGCGCGCCGGCAAGTCTCGTGCCGAGCATCGACATCTTCGAGCGCAAAGGCGAGATCGTCATCAGGACAGATCTGCCCGGTATTGAGAAGGATCAGATTGACCTGTCGATTACCAAGGACACACTGACCCTCAAGGCAGAGGCAAAGAAAGAAGAGGAGATCAGGGTGGAGGACTATTATGTGCAGGAGCGGAGCCACGGCACATATATACGGACAGTCCAGCTTCCTCAGGATATAGACTCTGCAAAGGCACAAGCCTCCTTCAAGAACGGTGTGCTAGAGATGATATTCCCGAAGAAGGAAGAGGCAAAGGCAGCCGAGATCAAGGTTGATATTTCATGACCGAAAGAGAGGGACAGGGAGAAATTCCCCTGCTCCCTCTCTTTATAGCATATTTGTTTGTAGGCGGAATAAGTCGAGAAATGCGTTGAAAGACGTGGCACATGCAAATCTCCACTATTGCAGTTCAATTGTAATTCATCATGTTTTCTATGTTCTTTATCTGGGTCCGTGCGCTTTCCCAGATCACGCGTATCGAGTTGCCGTCAATACTCCGCATATACTGTCCCGTGCGTTTGTATAAATGTTTCTTCGTAGACAGATCGTATTTTTCGACCAGGGGATCGAGCTCCTGTGAAACATAGATGCGTCCCTTCGGGAAGAAATCGAAGTTGGACAAATGGGTCCGAGATTGGCACAGCAGCAAGCCATCCTTGTAGGTAGTCAAAAGGTGCGAGTAGGCCACGATTAAGTCACGCTCTCCTTTTGAGTTCGTCTTGTCCTTGACGGCTGTTATTCCTGAGGCAATTCTTTGCTGGAAAGTATCGGGCACATCACAGGGGTCGCTCGATGTAATAGCGGCCTTCAGGTCCTGGACGGCCCGGTCCAATTCTGCGAATTTGCCCTTGTCAATGCTCGGTTCTGATACGCACGCGCAGGTGAATAGCAATATCGCCGAGAACACTTGAATGACCATGCCGCCCTGCCTGATGTGGCACCTCTCAATATAATGGATGGCGCGGACTCCAAAATTTATTGTATACGTTATTGCCCATTGTCTGGTTGCTATTGTGGGCAGGGACATTTAAGGTAATTCCTCGCCCCATCAACTAATATACAACAGTCCTTGTTCTTGCCAGATAGATCGGAATATAGCATATTTCTAATAGCTTGAGAATACAAAACTCAATAAACTCGATATGTCTCCTCAAGAGTTGTGTTTACAAGAAGTGTAAATACAACTAATGTTCAAGACACTTACCCTGAGGTCGCGCGCTCCTTCCCTATCAATACAGTGCAGGGCGCCCTCCCGAGCACGCGGCGTGATACGCTGCCGAGCATTCCCTTCACGCCTATCAGTCCCCTGCTTCCGATAGCGATAAGATCAGCCTTCATCTCATCTGCAGTCTTCAGCACCTCCACTGCAGGGTCGCCACCTTTAATCAGACCATGCACCGCTGCGAAGTTGCCAGTAAAGTGTGCCCTTGCCTGGTCTATAATCTTTTCTGCACCTTCGCTCTCGGCCGTGCGTATTTTTGCCAGCTCCGTCTTCAGGGTATCATTGATCTCCATGGCATACCGGTCAGGAATGTCTGCTACCGCAGACCA
>DKBO01000047.1 GCA_002448975.1 Nitrospiraceae bacterium UBA6898 | reverse complement strand
TCCCGAGCAAATTGAAGAACAGGCAAATTCGGCTTAAAAGTAGAGACTTTCACGTAATACCGTCCCTTGAAAAAGTTTATGCCGCTCGAAGTTCCAAACGCCATGGTCCCTACAGCAACTGCCCGGGCATTTTCGCCGGACTCATCTGTCAAAACGCCGAATGCATGAATACTTTTTCCCATGTCGAAAACCTCAACTTGCATCTCGGCCTGCGAAGATGCCGAAGCTGATGAAACGAACTCGGTGACAGTAAGCTCAACAAAGCCGGCGCCGATGAAATATTCAGCATGGCCGTTTACATGCTCATAGAGATTATCTTTGGTGAAGCGCTGTGCCCTGCCGGTCTGCCGAAAGCCGGCAATGACCTTTGCTTCCAAAACGGGAAGGGACGTTTCTGCCAACCGGGCTGATATTTCAGGCCCGGATGTGTTTTCTTTAGATATTCTCGTGAAGTCGATGAGCGAAGGATCGTAGTGCTGTCCGTCAAGGAAGAGGATTACCGCAATAGCCGGCAGCAGAGCAAGCAGGACGATGCGAGAGACAAGCNNGGCATAGGATTCCATAGCGCTTTTCTCCATGCCGTAATCCTTAAAGTACATGCGGTATCGCAGGACGGTAGCGATCTCTACCCCTGCAGGGCAGTATCCCTCGCATTCTCCACAGCCCGTTCTGCAGTAATCGCGAGAGTAAAGGCTGGCATAGCGGTCGAGAACTCTTTGGTCTGCTGCAGAGAATTTGGCCCCTGAAGCCTTGAGGTAGAGCTCGATATCTGCTGCTGTCTTCATCGTAACGATGAGGCCGCTAATTTCAGGGTACTGTAAAACCCATTTAAATGCTGCATGGGAAAATTCCTCTCCCGCTATTTCTTTGTTCATGTCCTTTGCTCCGGCAAGGGTTTTCATGGCGATAACGCCAACTCCTCGCTTATGCGCTTCTTTCATTACGTCGGGGAGTTTCGGGAATTTGAGGAAGTTAAAGGACGGCTGGACCATGTCAAAGTGCCCGGAAGTAACTGCTGTCATGAGCAGGTCCTCCATGTTGTTGGGGCCATGAGACGATGTCCCAAGAAATCTGACCTTGCCCGCCTTTTTAAGCTCTGCCACTGCTTCCAGCATTTCACCTTCCAGAAGCCTTTTCTTCTCACTCTCCAGGTCCTTGCTCATTTCGCCGATTGCATGGACAAGGACAAAATCGAGATAGTCAGTCTTCATCCTGGACAGGCTGGCCTCGACAGAAGCAATATATTCTTTCTTCTTTGTTCCTAGGGGAAGATGGCCGGGATAGGGCATGGAATTGCAGAATTTGGATGTGATGATGACTTTTTCTCTCCTCAGTCTGCCCATGGCTTCACCCAGGGTTTTCTCTGACTGTCCATAATCCGGGGCAGTGTCAAAATAGTTTATGCCGCTATCTACGGCCCGCAGGACCATGGATGCGGCTGAGAGTTTTCCTGCCCCGAATGAGATGTCGCTCATTTTGAGTCCGGTCTTGCCGATGTCACGGTAGTTTCTTACGGCAGGTGAGACAGGAGTTGTTTCCGCTTTCCCCGGAGAAACCGCCATGGCAGCAGTGGTTATTGCAGCGGCCTTGAGAAAATCGCGACGTTTCATGCGTGGCCCTCCTTTATTACAGGCGATGCAGGCGTACAAACGAAGATCTTACTAGTAGGATACTACATCGGTGGCGGCATGTGAAGGCTAAACATTGCCACCGTACATCCAGCAGGAATAACTAAGCAGCAAGTCGAAAAAATAACCTTTTCCCGGGATTATGTTGTTACATCTGGAAGGTAGCAGATAGCCTTGTCGCTGATCACAACGGCAATCATGCCTATGGTCCTCTATTTTGCGCATCACTTAAGAGCCCTGTCACATCGGAGGACTTATACGGTTCTTACCTTTTAATTGCATAATTAATGTTGACAGGTGCAACTGTAACAGGGGCTGACTCGTCTCATCCCGTGATGGTTGTGTATGCGGGTATTTAGCGCTATAATCAGCATAAGTAAGGATAGGGGGAGGATGCCATGGCAGAAGAGGATGTGCTGAAGTTCATTGCAGGGAACGGAGAAAAGATTGTACTCAGGATGGCCGGCTGCGACGATGCCGAGGAGATCATCAGTGTCATCAAGACAAATGCCCCCGACCGGAGCTATGTGCTCATGGAGTTGTACGGGACCAAGCCGGATTCGGTCAAGAAATATATCTGCAGCATGGACTTTGACAAGAACCTGCTGCTTGTGGCTGTTACGAACAAAACGGTTGTCGGCGCTCTTTCAGGAATACAGATGGACGGGGGCAAAAGGCCTGAGACATCACATATACTGACTATCGGTCTTCATATTGTAACCGCTTACCGGGGTCTTGGCATTGGCTCGCAGATGCTGGGTTTTGCCGTCGATTGGGCGAAGAAGCACGGCTTCAAGAAGCTCGAGGCGAATATCTTCACGACGAATAAAAGGTCTCTCCATGTCTTTGAGCGGGCAGGATTTGTCGACGAGGGTACACGGCAGAAACGGATCCGTATCGGCAATCAGTATATCGACGAGGTTCTTGTCGGCAAGGTTCTGTAACACGCTATTTTGATCAGACGGCACGTGTAAGATGCGGAAAAGCCTCCTTGTCCCTTGACAGCTTGATCATCTCAGGATATAAGTAAACATATTAAGGGAAAAGGGGGTGATGAAACGTCCTATGTCCTTCAGGGGGGAGCAGCGCCTGTCGCAGTATTCCACAATATCGAGGAAGAAGGAGGAGATATGCGTATTATTCTATTATTGTTGATTGCTGCCTTTGTGATGCCGCTCTCCAATGTTGAGGCGCAAAAGGCAAAGACCATCGATGAGCTTGCCAAGATGTTCGATGCGAGCCAGTGCAAATCCTGTCATGCCGAAATCTACGCGCAGTGGGAAAAGTCGCACCATGCAAGGCCGTTGATGGGAGTAAAGGGCGGGCTTATGCTCACACCGCTTGCTCTCAAGAAAGGGGAAAAAGGGAGCACTGCTTTTTCCGAAGACGATCCCAAGAAAATGAAAATCAGCAACTTTCCTTGTTTCAAGTGTCACCTTCCACAGGCTGTTACGCATGCAGAAGACTCTGTCGCGGTCGAGTTGACAGAGGCATTGCTTGCCAAGGACTCGGAAAAAGTTGCTAAACTGCAGATTACCTGTATCGTGTGCCACAATGAAAAGGCGATCATTCACAAGCGGGAATTAGGCGGCCCGGAAAAGGGAGTTCTGTACAGTGCAAAAGAAGTTACATCCCATCCGGACGCTACATTCAAGACAGTCAAAAAGAGCGCTATCATGAACAACTCTGTTTACTGCGGGCAATGCCATGGACTCGGGCCGAATCTTGAATTTGACCAGGCATTCCAGTGCGCAAACCTCTATGGGAGCTATCTCCATAATTATGTTTCTGGAGGTGGAACCCAGTCGTGCCAGGATTGTCATATGAAAAAGGGTGACCATCTTATCGCGCCTAACTTTAACGATGAAAAGCAGACATCCGAACTCCTTGCCAGCGCGCTTTCTCTCCATGTTGAAACCCTTGGTTACGAGTGGCTGCGAAAGGCTAATACGTATACGCCGAAGGTTGTAGTTACCACGAAAATTACTTCTAACGCAGGCCACCGCATCCCCGATGGTTGACCATCGCACAACCGAGTGGTCCTGGAAGTGACCGCAAAGACAGCAGATGGTAAAGAGATCGGTAAAGAAGAAAGACATTATCACCCTCAGGCAACGAACTGTCGCGATACAAAGGAGAAATATGGCGCGCAGTGGAAAGTTGCGAATATCCGGGACACAAGTATCCAGCCGCATCAGGCAAAAAAAGAAACATTTGAGTTTGATCTCCCTGAGGGGGTACGGACAGCGGACATAACCGTTGACCTGTTCTATGAGGCGGTAAATCCAGACAACAAGTACCCGATTCACACAATAACAAGGAGGGTATCTCTCGACAAGGAGTAATTGCGCATGTATTGATAGGCTATGCCTTTATTCAAGAAGGCATAGCCTCTTTTCATTTTGTCAGAAAATCAGACAAACGCGCAAACTCTTGGATGCTCAAGGTCTCGGGCCTTCTCTGCGGGTCAATCCCGGCAACGGTCAATACGCTCTTGATATCCTGACCAAATGGTTTAAGGGAGTTCGACAGGGTCTTTCTCCGCTGAGAGAACGCCGTGCGAATTATGCTAAATAAGAGTTTCTCGTCCCGCACGGATACCGGCGGCTTGTTGCGTATGATCATATGGACAACGGCAGAATCAACCTTTGGTACAGGTCTAAAGACCTCTTTGGGTATGATGAACTTAAGTTCGGACTCTGTATGATACTGCGTGCTGATGGAAAGTACCCCGTAATCCTTGCTGCCAGGTGTAGCTACGATTCTCTGGGCAACCTCTTTCTGTATTGTCAGGGTCATGCTTTTGAGATTCTGTTTTGCATCGAGCAGCCTGAAAATGATGGGAGTGGTTATATAGTAAGGAATGTTGGCTACGACCTTGAACACATCAAGAGCCTCAAACGGGTAGTGCAGAACATCTCCGTGAACTATCTCCACATTTCTGTAGGCGATAAAATCACCCGCGAGCNNGGGCCAGGACCTATCTCGACGATGGTATCCTCGGCTGATAGATCGGCTGCGGAGATTATCCTGATGAGTATCGATGGATCAGAGAGGAAATTCTGGCCAAGATGTTTTTTCGGCATTCAGATCTGCAGCCTTACAGCAAGCCGTACTGCTTCGATCATGCTTGAGGGGCTGGCGATACCTTTCCAGGCAATATCATAGGCAGTGCCGTGGTCCGGAGATGTCCTGATGATAGGCAGACCGACAGTCACATTCACCCCGGTATCAAAGCAGATCATCTTCAGGGGGATAAGTCCCTGATCATGGTACATGCAGACAATGATATCCACCTCGCCCTTATATGCCTTATGGAATATAGTGTCTGGAGGGTAGGGTCCGCTGACCGGAAGTCCCTGCCGCTGCGCATCCTCGACAGCAGGCGATATGGCTTCGATTTCTTCACGGCCGAAAATTCCTGTCTCGCCGGCATGAGGGTTCAGTCCGGCCACAGCAATGTCAGGGTCTTTCAACCCCATCATATCACAGGCTTTTTTCGCGAGAAGGATTGTCTTTAGGACAGACGCTTTCGTGATCAGAGAGGGCACATTC
>DKBO01000179.1 GCA_002448975.1 Nitrospiraceae bacterium UBA6898 | reverse complement strand
TCTCTTTCCCCCTTCTTTTTTTGCATCTTTGCGAAAGGAATTTGCGGATATGCACGAGAGCGAAGGGGGGGATTTGTTAAAAAACAAGGGGATAGGGTTGGCATGGCATGTGCAAATATAAGGGCAAGAACACGACAAGGAGGAAAAGGCCATGAAAGACACAACCTACACAAAGAGTTTGACATATGTCGGAGCAGGGGTGGGAGTAGTACTGTTTGCGATATTCGGACTTCTGCCGGGATCATTCCTGGGCGGCGTGATGGGGCTGAACCTGGCAGGCAGCCTGCTGGGCACACCGGTGGTATCGGGGATTCTTGCGCGGCTGATCGTGGCATCATCGATGCTGCTGGGGGTTATGGTGTCAGGCATCATGTTCATCACGGCGTCCTCGACCCTTGGGTGGCTGATCGGCACGGTAGTGGATGCGCTGAGGGCAAGGGCACAGGAGACGGCAGAGGCGAAGCACCGGGCATAAAAGGCAATAGGCAAAGGGCGTAAGGGCAGACAGAAACGAAGCAGACGATAGATACAAAAAATCAAAAGGAGGATTACGGCAATGAAAGAGGCAAGGAAGAACACCATGAAGGTAGGGACGAAGATCGGAGCAGGCATCGGGATCGTGGCATTTCTGGCATTCGGGATCATCCCGGGGTTTTATTTTGGCAGCTACGGGACGCTGGTACTGCTGAACCATCTGATGGGCGGGCCGGTGGAGCCGACGACGGTTGTCAGGATGGTGACGGTGGTAGGGATCGTGCTGGGGGTATTCTGCACGGGAGCGGTGAGCATCGTGCTGGGTTCAGTGTTCGGGACAGCGATGGGATATGTTGTTGACGTAGTCGGCGGACTGTCCAAGGCAAAGATCGACGAGACCGCAGAGGCAAAAGCGCAGAACTAAGACAAGGAATCGGGGTTTTGGGCTGAGGATTATGAAGTTATAACGATACCTCCCCTGGGCACCTGCAGGACACTGTCCGCAGGTGCCTTTTTTTGTTCAAAAAGAATTCAGAATCCTTTCATAATGAGTTCATAATCAACAAGTAGTCTATAGCTACATTTAATAATGAACGTGGAAGGAGATGACTACAGATGAAGAAGGTTATGATCGGAATCATTGGTGCGAGTCTTTTATTGATGGCTGCGGCAGCATTTGCACGTCCAGGAGGCATGGGAATGGGTCTGAACGCTGACCTCTCTACCGAACAGCAGCAGTTTTTTGATGCAACAGCCGAGCTGCGAAAAGAGATGCATGCGAAGCGATTTGAGCTTATGGAACTGTATAGAACCAATGCCGAGCAGGCAAAGATCGATGCCCTTCAGTCCGAGATCGACGTTATCCGTGCGAAGATTCAGGACAAGGCAAAGGAACTTAAGATCACGCCAGGCCCTGGTGCATGTGCCGGGCAGGGAGCCGACTGCTTCACAGTGCAGGGCAGAGGCTGCAACGGCAATGGGCCGTGCGGCAACCAGATGGCCGGAGGCTGTGGCAATAGGATGAACAGATGCGGTCAGTAGCTTAGGCGCTGAAGATTCCGGGCGGAGCCTGCTCCGCCCGGCAGCATCTGCATGAACACCCTATCGACGATCCACCTTCACGGTGAGCGTTCATGACATCGTAGGTCCCGTTGTTATAATCAGAATTATTCAGTTTCATTCGCTGAAGTATGCAATGTCCGGACGCTGGATGAGATGATGACAATGAACCCTGCTAACTTACTTTACGGACTCATGAATATTTACGAGCGGTCTTCTGTTCATCGTCATAGGTATTCCTCTCGTGCAGCGCAGAATCGGGGTAAATAATTATTACATATTCCGTTTCAGGGCTTCGCTGCGGTCAGAAGATAATTGGTTTGCCGTAAACGTCTATGGAGGGCGACAGCTTATCATTTGTTCGGTCCTCATGATCGCAGCGGGGGGATGAGCTATTTTTCCACAAAGCAGTTTCACTCGCCATCGGCATAGGTCCCTTTGTTGTTCTTGTCCTTTTCGCGACGCTCCGTACCTTTCTTATTACCCGCAGCCTATAGCTTACAGCACTGGTAGATTGTCCGCTGCGCTGCATCTGCAGGACAGCATACTTTTTTTTGGTCGATACGTATAATATCTTTCATGACAGCAAAGAGCGTGATAATGGCATTCCTGATGCTTGCTTCAAGTCTCTGGAACTGGTCGCCCTGTTTTGCACAGGACTGCGGTAATCCCTGGGGTGGTGCAGCAGAGAAAAAACCTGGAGCGGGTCCGGCGATAATGCCGGAAGATATTCGTCTCTGTCTTCCACCGGGATTTATCCCTCAGGAAAAGGACGGCGGTCTGGCATTCTACTCCCCGGACGATGTTGAAGGGAAAAAAGGCAGGCTCGGGCTGGCAGTCTCGACTGACGGAAAATACCGAAAGCCGGAGACCGATGCAGAGTACGAAAAGATCAAGGCCTGGCTGTGCAGCCTTGCCAATACCTCGGCTGGTACCTCTTGTTCCATGACCAGGCTGCAGGGATCGACATTCGTGCTACTCAAAGGTCTTGAGATCGGTACCCATACCGAGTCATATTTTCAGATGGGCAATGGATATCTCCTGGCCCTTTCTGCTGAAGCCCCGACGGAAGAGGCGCTTGCCCTGCTCAGGGCAGTGATACGGGAGGTAAGGCTTCCTTAGCCTTGCGTATCTGCTGCATTGGCTTCTCCCTGCAAAGCGCATAGTATCCCCATGAAGATCAGATCGGTTAATACAGCGCCCATGGTTTTGCTCATAATAGTTTCTCTTCTCTCCGGCTGTACGGCAGGTGACACTTCTGAAAAAAATAAGAAGGATGATCGCGCAATATTTGTCGAAAAGATTGCTGACGGAGACAGTATTGAAGTGGTCATCAGAGGATCACGGGAGCAGATCAGGCTTATCGGCATTGATGCGCCGGAGCTTGCTCAAAGGCCCTGGGGGAAAAGGGCGAAGAAGTATCTTGAGGAGCTGGTGGCAGCCTCAGGGTGGGAGCTCGGGATCGAGTATGATGTTGAGAAGCGGGACCAATATAACCGCGTCCTTGCCTACCTCTGGACACGGGATGGCATGTTGATCAACGAGGAGATGCTCAGAAGCGGTCTCGCCGTGCTCTTTACTTTTCCGCCGAACGTGAAATATGTTGACCGACTCAGGGCTGCACAGGTCATTGCCCGGGAGAATAAGACAGGTATTTGGGGCAAGGGCGGGCTCAGACAGCTGCCGTCAGCCTACCGCAAAGAACATCCGAGGAGGTAATGTATACCTGTTGTGCGGACTGCCTGACGGTTTGCAGCGTAAGCGCATGTCAGCGGCAAATTTCTTAAAGAAAGAAAGGCAGGCCGCGGTTACAGTCTGCCATGGGTATAGGGAAAGTTATGTTAGTAGTTAACGTCACTCTCATAATCACTCCGCCAAAACTGCCTTGATTGCTGCCAACCGTGCCTTCAGAGAAATAATTTCAGCCCGCTGCTGTTCGGTGACACCCAGTTATAGTTCGATCATATCCTCTTGCTCCTGCATGGCCCTGACCACCGGCCATGGTCAGATCGACGTTATTAACGCCTACAATAAAAAGTTCTCGCTGACATAAGTGTGTAGGAGCGTATTTGCTCCCGATCTTAACATCCCTGTCGTGGCGGTCGTAACCGGTAGTGTTAACGGTAATGATACATCAAGATGATGCGCTGGTGAGGGAGAAAAGGGCGGGAAACTCCCTAGGAAAAGAGCTCTCTTGTCTCAGGACTGTACAGGAGATTGCGCGGTATCATGCAAGAACGATCAGGCCCGCGACGGGGACGGTCAGGATCACGGTACTGATCATCCACCATGCCGAGCCCGGTTCCTGGCGGATCTTCTTCCTGATTCCGATAAGACCCGTGGCCATGCCTGCCAGTCCGCTCAAGAGGGCGACGGACAGAGCAAGAAGACCCCTTGTCCGGCAACCAAGAAGATCAACCGGTGTAGCAGCTATGGCGAAAAATATCATGCTTATTGCACACGGGAGTAACAGGTGCAGGTGCATGATTGATCGCTTCATTTCAAAATCTTCCTGATCGTGATGCTTCGGGAATTCTTTTGGCGCATGCAGGCAATGGGTATCAGCCGACCTTTTCTTGTTTGATAGCATCAACGACCCTGGCTACCTTCACCATCTCCTTCACATCATGTACACGGATGATGTTTGCACCTTTCATAATGGAGACAGCGACGGCCGCTGCGGTGCCTTCCAGCCGTTCTGTAGTCGGAGCATTGCCGAGGATCTTGCCGAGAAACGCCTTCCGCGACGGGCCGACGAGGAGTGGTTTTTCGAGCAAGGCGAACTGCTCAAGGTTGTTGAGTATCTCGAGATTATGGTCAAATGTCTTGCCGAACCCGATGCCCGGATC
>DKBO01000080.1 GCA_002448975.1 Nitrospiraceae bacterium UBA6898 | reverse complement strand
TTCAGGGCTTTTCGCGCCGCTTCGAACGCAAGGTCGGAAGATGCCTGAGAAGCACTGGCGATCCTTCGCTCCCTTATCCCGGTCCGTTCGATGATCCATTCGTCCGTCGTGTCTACGGTCTTTTCAAGGTCACGGTTCGTGACCACCTTGTCAGGGACATACGAACCGGCAGCGATTATCCTTGCCCTGATCATCTACACCACCCGTGCAGTAAGATCTGAATGTATGGCTTCGGATATGGCCTCATATACCCGCTTCCGTGCAAAATCATTGGCTACCCTGAGCGCATTCCTGATGGCCTTTGCAGAAGACCTTCCGTGGCTGATGATGNNAGCAGCGGCGCGCCGCCGTATTCGTGGTAGTCCGTTCTCTTTTTGAAATTCCTGATGGCCGGCTTGAGCATGAGGTATCCGATCCTCCCCGCCGTAATGCTCGATATTTCCTTCTTGAGCATCTTCAGAATGGTCTCGGCAAGGCCTTCACTGATCTTGAGGGCAATATTGCCGATAAACCCGTCGCAGACAACGACATCCGCGATGCCGGTAAAGATGTCCTTGCCTTCGATATTACCGATGAAATTAACGCTGGACTGCTTGATGAGCTTGAAGGCCTCTTTCGTGAGCTCGTTGCCCTTGACATCCTCCTCGCCGATGCTCAGGAGGCCCACCTTCGGCTTCTCCCTTCCGAGGATCAGCTTGCAGTAGGTGTTGCCCATGAGTGCGAACTGATGGAGGTTCTCGGGCTTGCAATCAACATTCGCGCCAACGTCAAGGAGGATAAACGTGTCCTTGAGCGTCGGCATAAGCGTTGCAATGGCAGGCCGGTCCACGCCTTTTGACATGCCGAGCAGGAGAAGCGAGGTCCCCATCACTGCACCGGAATGTCCGGCACTGACAAAGGCATCAGCCTTGCCGGCTTTGACAAGCCCGACTCCGATTCGTATGGAAGAATCTCGCTTCTTACGGATGGCTACGGTAGGGGATTCATGCATCTCTACCACCTGGGAGGCATGGACTACAGAGATGCGTCCCGACTTATTCTTCCTGCCCTTGAGCTCTTTTCTGATGGCTGCTTCGTCGCCAACAAGAATGACCTCGATGTCGTCTGATTCCTGAACCGTCTCGACCGCCCCTTCAATATTGACCTGTGGAGCATGGTCCCCCCCCATGGCATCAAGGACTATTTTCATTCTGTGCTATTTTTCTACGATTTCAAGGACTTTTATGCCGTTGTAGGAACCGCAGCTGGGGCATGCCCGGTGAGGGAGTTTTAACTCCTTGCACTCAGGGCACTGGCCGAGGTTCGGTGACTCTCCTCTCCAGTTGGCTCTCCTTTTGTCTCTTCTTGCACGGGAATGTCTGTGTGTTGGGTTTGCCAAAGTACTACTCCTTTCCTTTATCGAGCAATTTCTTCAAGACCTCAAGCCTCGGGTCTATTTCATGGTCCTCACAAGTACAGATGCCGCTGTTCAGGTCTGTCCCGCACTTCGGGCAGATGCCTTTGCAAGCCTCATCGCAGAGCGGCTTCATCTGAGCATTGAGCAAGACCTGCTCCCGCAGCAGATCATGCAGATTCAGTTCATCCCCACGGTAGAAACCCATGTCCATCTCGTCGCCATGGAGTTCGTGCTTTTCAGCGCCGATCTCTTCCACAGGATGATACACAACATTTACCGGCAGTTCCTGAACGTGCCGGAAGCCCTTTAGACACCTGCTGCACACCGTATCCAGTTCCACGGACATACGGCCGGAAACCATGACCTCGACAGCTACTTTGGTTATCGAAAGCCTTGCCCTTACCGGTGATACAAGGGAAAAGCCCTCAATACCGAGTTCCTCTTCCAGGTCTACCTCAAGGCCCTCTTCCGGAATATCTGGGATCTGTATCTTCATGGGTAAAGACCTTAAAACGAAGTATAATTATAGTGATTCAGCGGGAAGTAAGTCAAGAAAATCAGCCTGCCGCAGGCGCGCCGGCAAGCATCCCGCAGCGCTTCTTCATCCGGTATGATGAGTTGCACTTTCACGCTCGTATATTATTTAATATCGGATATGTCCGAGCTCACCCCACTCATGAAGCAATATACCGCGGTCAAGGAGCAGTACCCTGACGCTATCGTCCTTTTTCGGCTCGGTGACTTCTACGAGATGTTCGGCGAGGACGCGGAGAAGGCGTCGCCCATCCTCCAGATAGCGCTGACGTCCAGGGACAAATCAAAGGAAAACCCCCTGCCGATGTGCGGCGTTCCCTTTTTTGCCGCGGAGTCCTATATCGCGAAGCTTATCAAGGCAGGGCTGAAGATTGCGGTCTGCGAGCAGGTCGAGGACCCGAAAGAGGCAAAGGGCATTGTTTCACGTGAAGTGGTCCGCGTCATAACGCCGGGTACGCATACACCGGAAAATCCGAAAGAAAACAGCTATATCCTCTGCATCTACCCGGCAGGAAGAAAACACGGCATCGCTGCCGCCGACATATCCACAGGCCAGTTCATCGTCTTCGAAACGGATGAAAACATCGAAGACGAAGTGAGCAGGTTCGAGCCGCGGGAGATTGTGCTGCCTGCCGGCCTCAGGGAAAATCTCCATTACGCTGAGGTCCTGTCCGGCCATTATCTCACCTTCCAGGACGATTGGTCCTTCGATTACCCCGACGCATACCGCACGCTGACCAGCCTCTTCAGGGTGAGTTCTCTTGACGGCTTCGGCTGCGAAGGCGTCACTGCAGGCATCTCTGCCGCAGGCGCTCTCCTTGACTATCTGAAGGCCACCCTGAAGGAAGCTCCGGGCTTCAAAAAGATCACGACCTTTCGCCAGACCGCCAACATGTTCCTCGATGCCGCTACCCAGCGCAACCTGGAACTGACGCATGCCCTGAAGGACGGCACGCGGGAAGGCACGCTCCTCTGGGCCCTTGACGAGACCCTGACCCCGATGGGGGGCAGGATGCTCCGGAATGCCCTTCTGCGTCCTCTCACCGACAGCGTTCAGATACGGGAACGTCACGAAGCGCTGGAACTGATGATTGAGGATTTCGAGCTACTGGAAACGCTGCGGACCGGCCTCAGGAAGATTCAGGATCTGGAACGGCTCGCGTCCCGTGTGTCTTCAGGAAAGGCAAATGGCAGGGACCTTATCGCGATCAAGACCTCTCTCAGCGATATCCCCTGGCTGAAAAAGGCACTCGCATCCTCCCGCGAACCCTGTCTCACCTCCCTTGCAGCCGAGATAGCCGAGTCGACGCTGTTGAGAGATCTTATCGCGAAAAGCATCGTCGACAACCCGCCCCTGAGTGTGCGCGACGGCGGCATTATCAGGGACCGTTTCAACGCCGAGATCGATGAACTGCGGTCACTCTCTTCCCGGGGAAAGGACTTCATCGCCGAGATGGAGTCCCGGGAGCGGAAAAGGACCAATATCACCTCGCTCAAGATCGGATATAACAGGGTGTTCGGGTACTACATCGAGATAACGAAGGCCAATCTCGACATGGTACCCACGGACTATATAAGAAAGCAGACGCTCGTCGGCGGGGAGCGCTTCATCACGCCCGAGCTCAAGGAGTATGAGAACAAGATACTCGGTTCGGAAGAAAGGCTCAAGAGTCTTGAGCACGAGGTCTTCAACCAGATCCTCAGCGCGGTAAAAGAAGAGGCAGGCCATCTCCAGAAGACGGCGGCCGCACTGGCAACTGTTGACCTCCTGGCATCGCTTTCCGTCGTAGCAAAACGGCACGGTTATGCCAGGCCTGAGATCGCGGATGATCCGGTAATCGAGATATCCGACGGCAGACATCCGGTACTCGAACGCCTGCTCTCCGGGGAGCGGTTCATACCGAACAGCACCGTCATTGACACGCAGGACAACCTGCTGCTCATCCTTACCGGACCGAACATGGCCGGCAAGTCAACCTATATGCGGCAGGTTGCGCTCATCACGCTCATGGCACAGATGGGAAGTTTCGTGCCCGCATCGGCTGCAAGGATCGGCATTACGGACAGGATATTCACGCGCATCGGGGCCTCCGACTTCCTCGCCAAAGGCCAAAGCACGTTCATGGTGGAAATGATCGAGGCTTCAAACATCATCCATACTGCTACGCCGCGGAGCCTGATCATCCTCGACGAGGTCGGCAGGGGGACGAGCACCTTCGACGGCATCAGCATCGCATGGGCGATCGCAGAGCATATCCTGAACAGGATCCGTGCGCGCACGCTCTTTGCGACGCATTACAACGAGCTCACGGAGCTCGCCCTGATGCATGACGGTGTAAAGAACTACAACATCTCGGTGCGGGAATGGGGCGACGAGATCATCTTCCTGCGGAAGATCGAGGAGGGCCCTGCGGACAAAAGCTACGGCATCCAGGTTGCCCGCCTCGCAGGCATACCAGACAGCATCATCAGCCGCGCAAAGGAGGTGCTGCACAACCTCGAGAAGGAAGAACTGAACGAGGCGGGCGCGCCGAAATTCGCATCGCAGAAATCTGGGAAAAGAAAAAAGGAGCAGCTCGATCTCTTCTCTGCATCCGGCAGTTCGGTCATTGATGCGATCCTTGCTCTGGATACGGAAAAGATCGGACCCGAGGAAGCACGCGAAAAACTCCGGGAACTCAAGGACAGAATTCGCATATAGGCAGAGGTGCCCTTTCCTGCTGCAGGGCATCATGCTATGATAGGTGAAAATTGTTATCGCAGCTTCTTATAAGGAGGAAGGCTATGCATCCGCAGGATCTCAGGTACCATAAGGAACACACATGGGTAAGGGTCTCGGGCAAGAAAGGCACCATCGGCATCACGGACTATGCGCAGGATGCGCTGGGGGACATTGTCTACATCGACCTTCCCGAGGTCGATGCGTCGGTCGAGGCCAATACGGAAGTCTCCGAAATCGAGTCCACCAAGTCGACCTCATCGGTGATCTCGCCGGTCAGCGGAAGGGTACTGGAAGTCAACGAAGAACTGTCGGAGACTCCGGAGATCATCAACGAGGACCCCTATGAGAGAGGGTGGATCGCGGTCATCGAGCTCGAAAACCCCTCCGAGGTCGATGACCTTCTTGATGCATCTGAGTATGGAAAGCTGGTCGATGAGGAATCCAAGTGAGGCTTGCGATTCTTGGCACAGGGCCGGGCGGTTATGTTGCAGCCATCAAGGCCGCACAATTAGGGGCACAGGTAACGATCATAGAAAAAGACGAGATCGGCGGCACCTGCCTTAACTGGGGATGCATTCCGACCAAGACCCTGAAGGCTTCGGCAGATGTTCTTTCCGCCGTTAAGGGTGTTGGGGATTACGGCATTGAGCTGAAAGGGAACATTGTTCCCGACCTGTCAAGGATGATTGACCGAAAGAACAAAGTCGTCTCGACCCTGGCCAAGGGAATAAAAGCCCTTTTCAAGAGCTGGGGCATCGTTCTCATGAGCGGCAGAGGGGTTTTGCTGTCGCCTGGAGAACTGGCGGTTACGCAGAAAGATGGTTCGCCGGAAACGGTCGCGGCAGACAGCATCATCATTGCGACAGGTTCCCGGCCTTTTGAGATCCCGTCGCTTCCTTTTGACGGAAGGCATGTCATATCCTCTACAGAAGCTCTTGATCTCAGGGAAATCCCCCGAAGCCTTCTCATTGTCGGTGCGGGGGTGATCGGCTGTGAATTCGCCTGCATCTTTGGCGAGTTAGGCAGCGAAGTGACGATCGTCGAAGCGCTTCCCCATGCAGTCGCTACAGAAGACCGGGAGATATCCGATATCCTTGAGAAGGAACTGAAGAAAAAGAAGATAAAGCTCATCACCGGTACGACAGTTGAAAAGACCGGGATAGGGAAAGATGGTGTCCATGCGCTGCTGTCTGACGGTAAAGAGGTTGTTGTGGAAAAGGTCCTTGTATCCACCGGCAGAACACTGAATACCGATGGCATAGGGATAGAACAGCTTGGGATCCGGACCGGCGCAAGAGGCGAGATTCTGGCAAACGAAAGGATGGAGACAAATGTCACCGGCGTCTATGCCATAGGAGACGTTACCGGACGGATGCTCCTGGCGCACAAGGCATCTGCCGAAGGGATTGTTGCTGCGAAGAACATCATGGGTATCCCGTGCAGCATGGATTATCAGGTCATCCCTGCTGCCATATTCACCTCTCCTGAGATTGCCGCTGTGGGACTCAGGGAGCGGGAAGCAGAGGAGCAGGGAATCACCTTCAGGAAAGGAGTCTTCCCCTTCAGGGCATTGGGCAAGGCACATGCCATGGGTGAGATAACGGGAATCGTTAAGATCCTCTCCGATGCATCGAGCGACAGGATCATCGGGGCGCATATCATCGGACCGCATGCCGCTGACCTCATCCACGAGGCAGCTTTAGCCATAAAAGCAGGGCTGAAAGCCGGCGATCTGGCGGAAACAATCCACGCCCATCCGACACTTTCCGAGGCACTGATGGAGGCCGCTGAGGATGTGAACGGCGACGCGATCCACCTGCCGAAGAATTAGCAGCGACATGGCAGAGAATATCACGGCACCGGATTGGGTTGCGCAGACAAAGGGGGAGAACCCCGCTCTCTTCTCTGAGCTGGATACGCTTCTCCGGGCGCTTGACCGGTATTTCAACCTGGAAAATCTCCCAAACTCCACCGAGGATATCGCCGGAAGAAACTTTTATGAGGAGATTGTCACGGCGCGTGATGCGATCCTCGGTGTGCTGAGCATCCTAGAGGCCGTGATCCCCGAGAACAGGAAGAATGCATACTGGTTTCAGAAGTTCGCCGAGACAAAGTACCTCTCTGCGCGGACGGTCGACGCTTTCAGGGAGGACCTCTACCGTCAGGACACCCCGGAGAAGGGTCTCTATCTCCTGTACGACTCCTTCATCAACATGAAGGGACTGATTACGGACATCTCCCGCTCGGGTCATATATCCTACACGGGTTTCCTGAACGTGGGAAACCTGGTGAGCAAGGAAATACACGAAAATGCCTTCTTCAACCCCTTTCGGACGAAGATGAACCCCGAGTTCGACGTGATCACCAACCCAGCGATATCGAACATCGTGCGGTCGCTGAAGGACAGAGATGAGAAAAAGCATATCTCGATCATCTACCTGTACCTCTTCCGGTTCATCCGCATCATGAGCTTCATCGAACTCACCTCGCAGCGCTCGGTCTCCCTCAGTTCGTCGCTCCTGCTTCTGGTGCTCCTGAGGTCGGAGATAGTCTTTTTTCAGGGTTATATCGATAAGGTATCCCGCAAACTCGGGAACCCGGAACTGCAGATGCTCCTCCGGACAATCGCCTATCAGTTCTCCATGGAGACACGGCGGGTGTATCAGCAGGAACTCAAGAATATCCAGCGCAAAAGGGCGTCGGTGCATTTCAGGGGAAAGATCGAGAACAGCCACGGTATCCTGAAGAATCTGACAGAGCAGTCCATCGTCCAGCTTTCCCAGCACTATAGCCCCGCATTACGGGGGGAGGAGGTATTTGCGAGCTTCATGACCCGGGTCGAACAGTCGCTGCGGCTCAGGGAAGACATTCATGTCCTCCATGCATTTACCGCGATGTTCTGCGCACGTTCGGACAACCCGAAAGAGCGTCTGAAATGCTTTGAATCCCTGAGAAATTATATGTTATATTTCGAGAGTTTCACGTTCCGGATGCTGCGGCATGACGACTATGAGGAATTCTCGATGTTTTTTCACGATCTGGGCGCGATGAAGAAGGACACGATGACGGGTCAGGAGTTTCCGAAGGTCCTGGACAGGGTCAAACACTTCAAGATCTTTCTTGAAACGACCCTGCGGCACCTCGGCAACAGGACAGAGCTTACCGGCAAGCCTCTGGACAAGGTCCGGATAGAGAGTCTGATTAACCAATATCTCTAGGGAAGGGTTCGGACGATGGGTGAGATAATTGATCTGATAGCCCGTGAGATCATCGATTCACGCGGAAATCCGACGGTCGAGGTCGATGCGTATCTCGACAGCGGGGTGTTTGGCAGGGCAGCGGTGCCGTCAGGGGCTTCTACCGGCAGGCGCGAGGTTCTTGAGCTTCGGGACGGCGGCAAACGCTTTCACGGCAAGGGCGTCATGAAGGCCATCCGGAACATATTTGAAGAGATCGCGCCTCGGGTGCGCGGTCTCGAATCAATGGACCAGGCATTCATCGACGGTCTTCTTATAGAACTTGATGGCAGGGAGAATAAGGGACGGCTTGGTGCGAATGCCATCCTTGGTGTTTCGCTTGCTGTCTGCAGGGCATCGGCAACCGAGGCTGGCATACCGCTCTACCGCTATATCGGAGGCTGCAATTCAAAGGTGATCCCGGTACCACTCATGAACATCGTCAACGGCGGGGCTCACGCAGACAATAACGTCGATTTCCAGGAGTTCATGATCATGCCTGCAGGGCTTCCCGATTTCGCTACAGCGCTGCGAGCAGGAACCGAGATCTTCCATACGCTCAAAAAGATCCTGAAGGCAAAGGGGCTGAACACGGCAGTTGGCGATGAGGGAGGATTTGCGCCGAATCTTAAGAACAATGAAGAGGCGATAACCCTTGTGCTCACGGCGATCGAAGAGTCAGGGTATCAACCGGGCCGGGACGTCTACCTCGCACTTGACGTCGCTGCTTCCGAATTCTATGACAAAGGGTTCTACCGTTTCGAGGGCAAGAAAGCTTCCGCCGGTGATATGATCACCTACTACGAGAAGATAACCGCCAAGTACCCGATCCTGTCGATAGAGGATGGACTGGCTGAGAACGACTGGAAGGGCTGGGCCGCCCTGACGTCGGCACTGGGCAAGAAAGTCCAACTCGTCGGCGATGACCTCTTCGTTACGAACACCGGTATCCTTTCCAAGGGCATCGAAAAAGGCATCGCCAATTCCATTCTCATAAAGCTCAACCAGATCGGCACCATGACAGAAACCCTGGATGCCATCGAAATGGCAAAGACCGCGGGCTATACCGCAGTTATATCGCACCGGTCAGGCGAGACCGAGGACACGACAATCGCCGACCTTGCGGTTGCGTGCAACACGGGCTTCATAAAGGCCGGCTCGCTTGCGCGGAGCGAACGGGTGGCAAAATACAACAGGCTCCTGCAGATCGAAGAGGAGCTCTCCGACTCTGCAGCATACCGGGGGGAGAAAGGTTTTTACAACCTGACGACATGAGCGGATACCATAATCTTCTAGAGAAGCAGGTTCGCGCCGAAGCGAGCAGGAACCGCATGATCTTCTACACGATCATCGTGCTGAGCTTCATCTATCTGTCGATCAGCCTTGTCTTCGGTGACATGGGCCTTATGAAATACCTCGAGATGAGCAAGACACGGACGAGCCTTGAGAAAGAGATACGGGAGGTGCATACCCAGAACGAGCAGCTGCGCCAGCAGCTGAAGGCCCTTAAGGAGGATCCGTTCTACCGCGAAAAGGTCGCGAGGGAGGAGTACGGACTTTCCAAGCCGGACGAATATATTTTCCAGTATGACCGATAGCCCCCTCTACATCGTATTCCTCTGGCATATGCATCAGCCGTACTACAAAGATCCGGAAACGGGCCTGTACCGTCTTCCCTGGGTCAGGCTTCACGGCACAAAAGACTACCTCGACATGGTCGAGATCATGAAGGATTTCCCCGAAGTAAAGCAGAATATCAACCTCGTGCCATCGCTCCTCGAACAGATTGTCGATTATGCCGAGCATGGGGCTGGGGACGTCTATCTCGATATGGCGCGGAAACCGGCTGCGGATCTGACCGGGAGTGAACGCGCATTCATTCTCGAGAATTTCTTTCTTGCGCACTGGGATAACATGATCAGGCCCTTTCCCCGCTATTACGAGCTTCTTGTAAAGCGCGGCACCCACATCATCCGGAGCGAGCTGGCACGCGCGGTGAAATATTTCACCGATCAGGACTATCTTGATCTCCAGGTTTTTTTCAACCTCTGCTGGATAGACCCGCTCTTCCGCGACCGTGATCCATTTCTGCGCTCGCTTGTGGTAAAAGGCCGGGGATTTACCGAGGAGGAGAAAACCCTGCTCATTGAGAGGCAGATGGGCATCCTGCGCCGCATTATCCCAGCATACCGGGATATGGCTGCAACAGGACAGGTCGAACTTTCCGTTACGCCCTTTTATCACCCCATTCTCCCCCTCCTCTGCGATACCGATCTCGCGCGGGTGGCCATGCCACAGGTGCATCTCCCGAGACAGCGGTTTATGCATCCCGAAGATGCGGAAAAACAGATAGCCATGGGGATTAAGTACTTCGAATCCCTTTTTAACTACCGGCCGGCCGGCATGTGGCCATCAGAGGGGTCGGTAAGCGAAGAGGTACTCGGGATCGTGTCGCGGCTCGGCATTTCCTGGGTTGCAACAGACGAGGGAGTGCTTGCAGCTTCCTTGGGCAGGGGCCTGCGGGATGCTGCAGGAGCGCTTATTGATCCGCATATGCTCTACCGGCCCTATTCCCATGATGACCTATCGATCCTGTTCCGGGACCATACCCTTTCCGACCTTATCGGCTTTGTCTATTCCCAGTGGGAGCCCAGGAAGGCAGTGGACGATCTCATACAGAGACTGCTTTCCATTCGCGACACCCTCCCCGCGAACAGCCCGCATGTGGTGCCGATCATTCTTGATGGCGAGAATGCCTGGGAGCATTACAAGAACGACGGAAGAGATTTTTTCCTCCATCTCTATGAACGGCTTTCCCGGGAGGAGAGGCTCAGAACGGTCACCATCGCCGAATATATCAGCTCCATCCACAAGGGAGACGAGTTGGCGCGTGTCCATCCGGGTTCATGGATCAACGCGAACTTCGGCATCTGGATAGGCCATGAGGAGGACAATCTCGCCTGGGACTATCTTACCGAGGCACGCGACAGCCTTGAACACTTTCAGCAGGCACATCCCGAAATGAACCTCGAGGATGCATGGAAGTCTATCTATATCGCGGAAGGGAGCGACTGGAACTGGTGGTATGGAGACGAGCATTCGACCGAGACCGAGAAAGATTTTGATGAACTGTTCAGGCTGAACCTCATGGCAGTCTACCGGAAAATGGGAAAGGAAGTGCCGTCGCATCTCTTCACCCCCGTGCTCAGACACGACCGCGAGATACCCCCCGCCCTGATGATCCGGGGGTTTATCAGGCCCCGGATAGACGGCATGGTGACAAGCTACTATGAATGGTACCAGGGGGCGGAGCTCGACGTGAAGAAGTCCGGCGGGAGCATGCACAAAGCGCAAAGCCTGGTTTCGTCCATTCATTACGGGTTTAATGAGGATCAGCTCTTCATCAGGCTTGATCCTGCCGTCCCGTTCAAGGAGATGGACGGCTCCCTCTCGCTTTCCCTCATCACTTCACTGCCGGCAAACATCCGGGTAACCTGTCCGGTAAGCGGGGACAATATCAGCGCTGAACTCTACGAACAATCAGGTGAGCAATGGGTCAAAGTAAAAGAGATCACCGATGTCGCTATCAGGGACATCTTCGAGATCGGCATCCCCTTTTCCGATCTCAGAGCAAAGCAGAAGGATGAAATCAACTTTTTCCTGTCGATCAGGAAAGGGTCGGAAGAGATCGAGCGCTGTCCCTGGAGGGGCCATATCAGTCTGACCGTTCCGACCCCTGATTTTGAAGCGATGATGTGGTATTAACGGACCGCTGAGCGTTCTGAAGCGAAGTGCAAAGTCGATGAAGGCACTGATACAGAGGGTTTCCCGTGCAGATGTCTCGATTGCCGGCAAGACCGCAGGATATATTCAGAAAGGCGTACTGGTCTTTCTTGGCATAGAAAAAGGGGACTCGGAGAAAGACCTTGACCATATCGTGAAAAAGGTGATAAGCCTGAGGATCTTCTACGACAGCGAAGGCAGGATGAACCTGTCGGTGAAAGACATAGGCGGTGAAGTTCTCGTTGTGCCACAGTTCACACTTGCTGCCGACTGCAGAAAAGGCAACAGGCCTTCCTTTGATAAGGCAGAGAACCCCGAGAGAGCAAAGGCCCTGTATGAACAGGCAATCGTAATGATCAGGCGGGAAGGCATCGCGGTTGCCTCCGGAGAGTTCGCTGCAGATATGCAGGTATCGCTTGTCAATGACGGTCCGGTCACCTTTCTCCTTAACTCAAAGTGACCTCAGCCGGACACATGCGTTGAGTCTGCAAGTATGGAAGAACCACTTCCCCATTCAAAAACACGTCATACCTGTCCATTTTCTTTAATGACAATGTCGGGATTCCGGCGGGCATGCCCTTAGTTCTGTTTATGAGTTCAACTCGAATAAGCCTGTTTCACCTTCTCCCCGGTATATGGTCACTGCAGCCGAATAGTTATCCTCGGGCACTGCGAAGAAGGCCGGCAGAAAGTCTTCTGCGGTCAATCCTTCTTTTTTCTCAAGAATATACGTTATTCCTATGCGGGCTTCAGTATCACGGCTCATCCTTCCATGAGCTTCATGCGCAGGTTTTATATCCTGGTTCTTCAGGGATTTGTGCGGCTTGCCATATCCTCTCCCTTGGAGGGGGACTGAAAGAGTCCACAGGAATTCCAGAATAACCTATATCCTTAACTCCGTCAATTTCCGATTGCACAGCCTGCCCATCAACATTCGGGAGGAAGGGCTTATTTTGCTTACCATGGCGGGATTCTTTCGATTCAAGGATGTGCTATCCCTCGCTGTGTGTGTTGCTGTTCGCGCTTACCTTCAGTTCGGCGAAGTCCTTCGGCATAGGTCCCGACACCGTTACTTCCGTGAAAACAGCGGTCTTTTCGCACTACAATTTCGCCGATTTTTTCGCAGTGGTTCCGTAGCCAATAAATGAACGGCCTGCGAGTATAGGCAGGTGATGAGTCAATTCATGGCATCTCCCCCTTTCTTCGCGGGATTATGCATACTTCCCTTGCCAATCTTGTAAGCCCTAACCACATCAGAAACATAAATCTTTCCGTCACCACGAAGCCCTGTCTGAGCAGTTTTATCGATCAGCGCGACCAAGCTGTCAACAAGGTCGTCATCGCAGAATATCTCGAGCTTTGTATGTTCGGAAAAATCCATCAGGTCATCAACGCTGAGACATTGAGCGTCGGTGTCCACTCTGCGGCCGAAGCCTCGCGCAAAGAGTACGCTCATACCGCCAAGCCCTTTAATCTTTTGAAGGGCCCTGGTTACGTCCGATAATTTATGTTGTTTGATATACGCTTCGATTTTCTTCATCTCTGCCTCCTTATTTCATAACGGCTTCTTCTTCAGGATTAATCGCAAACCACCTATAGATAGATGGTATTACTAAGAGGGTCAATATCGTGGATGTGATTAGCCCTCCGATGACAACAGTTGCCAAAGGACGCTGCACTTCACTCCCCGTGCCGCCTGACAGCACCACGGGGAGTAGTCCGAGCGCAGCGGCTAACGCTGTCATGAGCACGGGTCGCAGTCTCATACAGGCACCTTGGACACAGGCCTCATGCACCGGGATTCCCTTTCTTAACAGCTGATTGAGGCAACTAACAAGAACCATACCGTTTGCAAGGGCAATACCGAAGAGCGCTATAAAGCCCACTGATGCGGGCACTGAAAGGTTCTGCCTTGTGACCCATAGCCCCACAACTCCGCCGACAAGGGCCAACGGGATATTCAGCAATATCAGAAACGAGTTCTTCATTGAATTAAACGCCGCGTAGAGGAGCAGGAAAACAATTAACAGTGTCACGGGAATAACAAGAGCCAATCTTTTGTTTGCCTCCTCCTGGAGCTCGAACTGTCCGCCCCAGCTCAAGAGATATCCAGGCGGCAGTTTTACCTTCGCGTCTATCGCCTTTTGCGCATCCTTCACAAAAGAGCCTATGTCTCGATTCCGCACATTGCACTGAACGGTTATAAACCGCTGGTTGTGTTCGCGGGTCACCTGCCTTGGCCCAACGATCTCCTCGATTTCGGCCAATTCGCCGAGGGGAACCCTCGGTCCGCCAGGTGCGGGTATGAGAATGTTTCCGATAACCTCAGCACTGCCCCGAGCTTCAGGAGCATAGCGGACAAAAATATCAAAACGTTTGGTGCCTTCGAAAACCTGTCCTGCCTTTTCGCCGCCGACCGCCGCCCTAATAACCTCCTGAACATCCTCGACATTGATGCCGTAACGTGAAATCGCACGGCGGTTTATGGTTATGCGAAGCTGGGGGGTTCCGGACACCTGATCCTTCTGCACATCTGCAGCGCCGGGAACTTTCCTGATTACTTCCTCGATCGCTTCAGCTTGTTCCTTAAGCTCTTCTATATCGGGG
Source organism: Nitrospiraceae bacterium UBA6898 (assembly GCA_002448975.1). Taxonomy (GTDB): domain Bacteria; phylum Nitrospirota; class Thermodesulfovibrionia; order Thermodesulfovibrionales; family UBA6898; genus UBA6898. The sequence goes on along the minus strand of DKBO01000080.1, from coordinate 6,560 downwards.
CCGAAAATCTTTATTGCGAGGTCGGCCTTGATGCCTGTCAGAAGTTCATCAACAGCAGCGGCAATAGGCTGCGTGAAATTAAACTGGACACNNCCCATTTTGAAATAGAGCTCTTCAAGACTCTTCGCAGACGTCCATTCGTTTCTTGGTTTAAGCTCGACGAATGCCTCAGCGCTGTTGACAGGGTCCGCATGTGCACCGACCTCGCCTCTGCCGACACGGGTGACGACTCTTTTTACCTCAGGGAACTTGGCCATCAGTCTTTTTTCGAATCTGAGCATGTTGTCACGCGACTCTTCAATGGATACGGAAGGCGCCATGGTTGCCCTCACCAAAAGGTCCCCTTCATTCAGCCTCGGCACAAATTCCGAGCCGAGCAGCCCATACAACAGGCCACCCACAATAAGGAGGCTTGCCGAAAGAATGAGGGCCGACGTAGGGTTCTGTACAAAATGCGAAACTGCAGGCCGGTAATATTTCAATAGCCAGCGGAGTACAAATACCTCCTTATGCGCTCCCGTAGCCTTCGGCCTCTTCATGAGAAGACTTGCCAGCACAGGNNCAGCATGGCAAAAAGAAGCGACCCTAACATGGCGTATGACATTGTTTGTGCAAGAGGCTTAAAGGTCTTACCCTCGACGCCTTGGAGCGTAAAGAGCGGAAGAAAAACGATTACGATTATAAGCAGGGAAAACAGGATCGGTCTCGACACTTCAAAACAGGAGCGGGCCACGATATGTATCAACGGCTCATCAGATCCGGCATCGCGGAGGTGGCTGTCTATATTTTCGACCATAACAACAGCGCCATCCACCAGCAGGCCGAGGGCAATAGCAAGTCCACCGAGAGACATGAGGTTAGCCGAGAGATTGAAATACCGCATGAGAAGAAAGGCAAAAGCCAGAGAGAAAGGGATTGCGGCAAGAACAACGATACTCGGCCTCAACCCGCCGAGCATGACCAGTTGGATAAGGACTATGAGGATAACCGCCTCGGTGAGTGCCTCGGTGACGGTCTGAATGCATTTCTTTACCAGAGTGGCCTGGTCATAATACGCAACCACCGTCACTCCCTGAGGAAGCACCTTATTGATCTCTGCCATCTTGGCTTTTACATCAGAGATGACCGTGGACGTATTCGTTCCAATCAGTTTCAGCACCATACCGACGACGGCCTCACCTTTGCCGTTCATCGTGGCAAGACCACGTCGGATTTCACCCCCGACAACTACTTTTGCAACCTGGCTCAAGAAGACCGGGGTCCCCTTCTTGGATTTTAGAACAATCCCCTCAAGATCGCTGATCTTCTCAGCAAGACCAACTGAGCGGACAATGTATTCCTCCGCGTTCTTAACAATGAACTGCGCGCCGACATTGGAATTGTTAGCCTTGATTGCCTCTATTACTTCCTTGAGTGAAATATCATATCTGAGAAGATCCTGAGGCCGTACCTGAACCTGGAACTGCTTCACCTCACCCCCGAGGGAAAGAACTTCCGTTACGCCGGGGACGGTCTGTATATTGAACTTGATGAGCCAGTCCTGTATCTCTCGCATCTCTTCAGGAGTGCGCCTTCCTGTCTCGTCTTCCAGGACATAGAAGAGTATCTGCCCTAATCCTGTCGAAATAGGTCCCATCTCCGGCTCGCCGAACCCCGCAGGGATCTCCTCACGTGCATGCTGGAGCCTCTCGTTGACAAGCTGCCGAGCAAAGTAGATATCGGTCTTGTCCTCAAAATAGATGTTTATGACCGAAAGACCGAAGTTCGATACTGAACGTATCTCCTTGAGCTGAGGAAGACCTGCCATGGCTGCTTCTACCGGGTAGGTGACATATTTCTCGACTTCTTCGGGGGCAAGCCCTTCGGTCTCGGTGAAGACTTGAACGAGGTTCGGGGTGACGTCCGGAAACGCATCCACCGCCAGGTTAAGGTAACTGTAGTAGCCGGCACCCAGGATGAGTATAGCGATCGCACCCATCAACAGCCTATTCCGGAGAACAAAATATATGATCTTCTGCATGTCTTCTCCCCCGGTTAATGGTGATGCCCATCGCCGAAGGCGCCCTTGGACATTTGGGCCTTGAGGGTAAAACCGCCCTTGGCAACATATTGTTGACCCGCCTTCAGTCCGTCGGTTACCTCAACGTGACTATCATTGCTTCTGCCGAGTGTCACGGTCTGCGGCTTGAATCCTTCTTCTGTCTGTATAAAGACTTCTGCCTTGCCACCCTCCGACACCAGCGCTGTCTTTGGTATGAGCACGGGTACTGATATTTTATCAACAGCGAGCTTAGCAGTCACAAAAAGGCCCGGTCTGAGAAGGCCTTTCGGATTGCGCAACGCAACATGGGCGAGCGCGGTCCTCGTCTCTGTGCCCGCGACAGGTTCTATAAAAGATATTGTGCCGGTCACATCAGGCACCGCTTTGCCCGCAGAAATGACGACCTGTTGGCCCTTTCTGACAGACAGCATGTCTTTCTGATAAACCTGAATATTTACCCATACTGTGCTCAGGTCAGCAATCACATACACAGCCCTATCGTCCTTCACAAGTTCACCCAGAGCGATATGCTTTTCTATGATGACACCGCTGAAGGGCGCTTTCATCTCATACCGGGTATATGACATATCCGGCTGTGACGGCAGTTTTGATACAGCATCGTCCGACAGGCTAAAGGTATGGAGCTTCTGCTCAGCTGATTTCAGTTCTATGTGTGCCTCTTCAAATGCCCTCTTCGCTTCGAGGTAATCAAGCTCAGGTGATATTTTCTTTGTATAAAGTGTCTCCTCTCTCGTTAGGCTTGTTCCGGAGATCTCGACACGCTTTAAGGCAGCAAGATATGATGCCTTTGCATCGGCAAGCTCCCTGCTGTCGAGAACTGCAAGTGTATCTCCCGCTGCAACAAAATCTCCCAGGTTCTTCATTACTTGCCTGACTACACCAGGTACCCGAGGAACAATATGCGCAAGCCTGTCGGGATTTGCAACGATCTCACCGGGCAGTTCAAGTTGAACATTCAGCTTGCCATGGCCTGCCTCCTTCACATCGATCCCGAATTCTTTAAGGTCTTCCGCATGCAGCTTGACTACGTTTTCATGTTCATCATGTCCCATTTCCTCGTGCTTTTCTTCCTGATGTTTGTCTTCCTTAACCTTACGTGTCTGCGCGTCTTGTGTAGCGAAATACCGAAAGGCGGCTAACGCGACGATAATCCCTGCGACAGCAGCTGCGAATATATAGATCCTCTTTTTACTTGTCATAATATTGCTCTCCTTCATTTCTTAGCCGCTCCTGCTGCCGTGTATTCCTGTACTGTACCGGTCAGTCTTTCTACATCAGCAAATGCTTTTCTATAGGCAGCAAGCGATTCTATGAACTGTTTTTTTGATTCAGACAGGGACCGCTGCGCATCGAGCAAGTCGAGATAACCGAATTTTCCGAAGCGATAGCCCTCCTGCACTGCGTCAAATGCTTTCTGCAGTTGTGGCAAAATTGTGTTCTTTAAAGCTGACACTTCAATAAAGGCACTTGACAATATCAGATATGCCTCTGTTACAGCAGTTTGAGTCTTAAGGAGCACGGTCTTCTGTTGTTCCTTTGCTTTAGACAGTCTGCTTTCTGCTTCAGAAACAGCGCCTGTATTTCTGTTAAACAGCGGAAGAGGGAAAGAAATCCCGGCAACCAGGGCTGATGTCTCTGTCTCCCTGAACCGTCTTACGCCAATGCTTACTGACGGGTCTGGGATTCTGTTTGCCCGTTCAAGATTCAGGACCACCCTGCGCTGCTCGATCTCTTCTGTCCATCGCGCAACATCAGGATTCTTGCTTATCTTCTGTACAAGCTGCTCAGAAGAGGGAATATCTGCATTAAGGTTGAGTTGACCGACTGCCATTTCGAAAAAAGGTGCAGGGCTTCCAAGCACCGTTGACAACTTCTTTCGCGCCGCATCAAGTGATCTTTTAGCACGTTCAAGCTCTATCTTTGATTTTGAAAGTTCGGCCGTTGCCCTAATCTCTTCTATCGGTGAGACCTTGCCGGCCTGCACACGAGCAGAAACCGTACTCAGGGACAGCTCGGCAAGACCGTACAAATCTTCGGTAACCTTCAATCGCTCCTGCTCGGCAATGACATCAACGAATGCCTTTGTCACCTCATTAAGCAGGTCAAGTTTCTTGGCCTCATAGTCCCACTTAGCCAAATCGCGTTCAATATCAGCGGCATGAGCCCGCTTTGATCGCTTGCCTCCCAGTTCTATCCGTTGGGTGAGTGCGATGGTGTATTCAGCGCCGTCAAATCCATGGAGGTCTTTGTTGCCCCAAAAATTTTCGACAATGAATTCAATCTCCGGATTGGGCACTGTGCTTGCCTGAGCTGTCCTTCCTTCACTCGCCCGAATTTCCCATGAATACGTCGCCAGTTCAGGGTTTTTCTCAAGGGCAAGCGTGAGCGCCTGCTCAAGCGTCAACTCTTGCGTTTCTGACGCAGCTGCAGGCGAGGTAATTATGCATACTGCACACAAAACAAGCATAACAACATAAATTCGATCCATAAAATAGAAGCCTCCTTAATAGACAAAGCGTATAATGACAGAAGCTTTCCTTCTAAGTAGCACGGACAGGGAAAGGAGGCTTCTCAGATCATAAGAATAACGGATTGGAGGCCGGCGAGGGTCTTATCATGTGAATATTTCGGGAGATCAATAAACTTACAGGAATATTCTTTCACTGGCAGAGAGGGATACACCGGAGACAAAGACACCAGGAGGAACGATTGCGCGTCATGAGAAGCATTCTTTATGTAAGCTGGACTGCTGAGGAGTTTAACATCCTTGCAAGGTCCGCAGGCATCGCTTTTCATCCCCGCAAGCTGAGATCCAAACCCCGAACCATTGCATGCATCTCCGAACTCAATTGCCACATGCCCGTCTTTACCGAAACAGAGCACTGAGCCTTCAACACTGAGCACCGACACAACCAAATAAACCATCAGAACCATAGCGGAGCGGGTTCCGGCAACTCTTCTCACCATGCGGTATTTTTGCAAAAAGAGACTTATGAAGTCAAACATCTGCATCTTCATCACGTGGCGTCCTTCCCTGCAGGATATCCGTCCTGTGTCGGATCGAGCACCATGGCACGCTCGGCAACGACTATGTGATACATCATGTTTTTCGTCGCCTGTCCTGTTTACAATATAATCATGGATACCACAAACCGTACGTATCTGAGATATGCCCGCTACGCCGTGCAGGGGGAAATACTTCTTTTCCTCCTCTACGCAGGCTACCGGTTCTTCTTCTTCGTCGAGCACTTCCTCACGCAGGGGATAGTCCTTCAGGGAACCGAAGAAACGATACTGCTAAGCAGGTTCCCTTCTGTCGAGGGTTTTCTGCCTATCGGCGCGCTCATGTCATTGAAGCTCTGGGTGGTTGAAGGGGTCTTCGACCACGTACACCCTGCAGGCCTAGTAATATTTGTAGCGGCGCTGGTGCTGGCTCTTGTTCTGAAAAAAGGCTTCTGCGGATGGATATGCCCTGTAGGCGCCATTTCCGATAGCGTCTGGAAACTCGGTAAAATGATTTTCGGCAGGAACTTTACTATACCGTGGTATGCTGACTCTGGCCTGCGGTCCGTGAAGTATATCCTCTTGGCATTCTTCATCTACGTGGTTGTCCTGAAGATGCCCTCTTTCGCAATCCTCCAGTTTATCGGGGGAGATTATTACAAGATTGCAGACGTGAAGATGCTGTTCTTCTTTACGGAGATGAGCACGACAACGGCTGTCTCATTGTCACTGCTCTTCATTCTATCTCTGTTCTACAAGAACTTCTGGTGCAGATATCTCTGCCCCTATGGGGGCCTGCTCGGGCTTATCAGCTTTTTCAGCCCCTTAAAGATAATGAGGAATGACGCCGCATGCATACACTGCGGAAAATGTACGAAGAACTGCCCTTCCCTGCTGCCTGTGGAACAATTACAAAGCGTGCGGTCTCCCGAGTGTACCGGATGTCTCACCTGCGTAAGCCACTGTCCGGCAAATGGGGCGCTTGATGTATCGCTCGCGGGAAAGAAGGCGGTAACTCCCCTTATTGCCGCGTTGCTGGTCGTCGTGCTCTTCTTCGGAAGCATCGGCATTGCAAAACTGACCAACAACTGGCATTCGACCGTAACCTATGAGCAATACCAGCGGCTCATTCCGCAGGCCGCACATCTGGATCATCCGTAACGTTCTGCGCCTTTTCTTTCCGGCATTCCTGTGACCAGGAACCATACAGTTGATGCGAGCATGATAAGCCACCCTAAGGCCTTGAGCACGGCTGCGATGTAACGGTCGTGTCTGAGCATATGCAACTTCCCGAGGATGATATTCCAATCATGTTCGCCCCCTCCGACCAGAGGGAGTGCAAGGGCGCGTGCATCATGTATATAGACAGCTATATTCAGCATGTTCTCGCCAAACCAGAACGAGCAGAAAAAGACGCCCGCAGTCTCTCTCTTCATGAAAAAATAGCCGAGAACCCCGAGCGGAATGCCGAGCTGCATGAGTGTGCCGCCCCAGA
>DKBO01000051.1 GCA_002448975.1 Nitrospiraceae bacterium UBA6898 | reverse complement strand
CGACTGGATAATATCAGCGGCAGAGATTGTTCGGAACGGATATGCATCGCGAGAATACCTCAGGAGCATCATGCCCCCGGAAAGAGGAATTTCCCTTCCGGAGGTGTATGCCCTGTTATCGTGCACCGTAACGAGTTTCTTTCCGAGAAGATAGGGAAGGACGAAGTGGGGTATTGTATATTCAGCTGCCTGAAAGAAGAGGGGTGTCCTTCGGTAGATGCCATCTTCGTCCGGCCGTATCATTACATTGCCCAGACCGGCGGACGCGGAGCTGAACCGTTCGAGCGGAGCGATAAGGGAGCGGGACGAAATCCCGGAGGCGATCGGTCCGTCCACGCTGATCTCCTGCGCAAGCTCAGCATCATGGCTGCTGAGCGCCTCCCGTGTATCGGTCAGCAACAGCGGCAGATAGACATTGCCGGCATTCTGCATCGCTTCCGCGAAAACAGTGTCATCCGCCACGCCGTACGAGGAATCTTCGGTGAAAAGAAGGTCCATGAATACCGCGTCTGCTTCGGAGAGATGTTCGAGCAGCGGAGCATAGACCTGACGGGGCCATGGCCAGGAGATGCCCTGGCCGGCGAGCGCCGAGATGCTTTTCTGGTCGATAGCAACGATAACGATTTGGTCGGATGCAGATCGGGGATTGAGATGACGTGACAGATAATCATATGCCTTGAGCTCAAAAGTATCCAGGAGGCCGGAGAGGAAGAGCAGGGCAGAGATACCGAATGCCAAAACAGAGAGCAGGGCGACCTTTCTGCATGGGCTGGCAGACATGAATTACGGAAGCATGTTACTGCTCAGTCTTTGAGTCGTTACCAACAGGTAACAGGTGACTGTCAGGATTATGACGATACCGGTACTCAGGAAGACCTGCATGAACGACGTCTGTGCCTCTAGCAGGAGGAGACCCCTGAACCCGGCAATGATGCCGATGGCAGGAAATGGCGCAAGGACGAAATTCTGTTTTTCAGGAAACTGCTGACCGTCCGGAGCAGTTCGAGAATGATTGGTGCCCAAACGACCATAGCCGTTGTTACCAGTATCCTGCGAATGCGTCCTGTCAGATCAGCCAGGTCCTGTCCCATGGGTCTCTCATTATAGCATATGCCCGGCAGGCTTCATAAAGGACTACGCATCAGGAGCGACTGTCCATCCGAAGAAGGAGATTATTCCCCACGACGTGATTAGGGCAGCGGCAAGCATGCCTGCAGCAGCAAAGATGTTGTTCAGTATTGCCGGCCGCACCAGCAGTGCCATACCGAGGAGCAACATCATGATGCCCGAGACCAGCTTCAGCTTTCGACCTTCCCACGCGGTCAGCTTACGTGCGCCGAGCGTGACCGTGAACATGATGACGATTGCCGCAAGTGGGATGACATATACGACGTTGTAGAGGGCGAGGTAGAGATAATAGGTCGGGGCAGGGAGACGATGAAGCGTCAATATCCTGGTGAAGACCATCGGGAACCCTGCAGTGCAGAGGAGTTCGTAGGTATTGGCCGCTACGGCGAGGACAACAGTCCCGGCGAGCACGGATACGAGAGATGCGGACGTGACAAGCCTCCTCATCCTCTCGTAGAGCCGGGGTTTTGCGTTTTCCGGTATGGACAGGGAAATCCCTTTTCCGAACAGGAAGAAATCCTTGATGTTGATGAACGAGACAACAAGAGCGACAGAACCGGCAGCTATGGTGATCGTCCTGAGAGTCCCGGCCAGCAGGAAGAGGTTGAGCCAGGCAGCCATAAAAAGAAAATAGAGGCATCCGGAGAAGAAAACAAAGGTTCCTCCGATGAGCAGCATCCGGGGGCGTGAGCGTGCATGGACCAGGAGGCTCAGCAGAAAGAAGAGAACAAAAAAGGCGCAGGGGTTGAAGCTGTCCAATCCGCCAAGGACTACCGTGATCATCGGCAGCGAGACCAGGGCCGGATCGACCGTTCCGATCAGCGGCAGGTCCATGGACTTCTGCACATCCTGAACAAGGGGACGGTCAAGCCATTCTATGGGATCAATGCATGGCTGCAGGAAACAGGCGTTGACCGCTGCGCTGATCGCTGTTCTTTCCTGTTCAGAAAAGCCGACGAAGACCTTATTGCCGATGAACGTGACAGGAACCCCTGAGGACTTGATGCCCGCACGCGCTGTCATCTGCCCGAAAAAGCCGGCATTTGCACGGTTCTGCTTCCCTCAGGGCTTTCTGTCCGCCTGAAGCATGACAAGCATGGCTTCAGGGTCTGTTGTCGGAGGCAGACAGTGATAGTCCCTGCAGACGTAGGCGGTTGCCCGGCCCTTGATAGCCGTATGCTGCCGGGTAAACTTGGCTATCTGCATGATTTCAGCGGCACTATCTTCGTGCGGCCGGAACAGGACAGAGACGTGGGGGAGGAATGTTGTCTGAAGGACCTGGAGCATTTTCCGGGTATCTGCAGCCTCAGGAATGCCCGCAATGACGACCTCATACGAGGGGCCAAAACTGTAGTCAAGGGCGCAGAGAAAGTAGGCATGTGCAGATGGCGCCTGTCTGACGGAAGAGAAGAAGGACCGTGCAGAGCGTGCAGCCATCTCCTCGAGGCCGGTATTCCCGGTCATCCTTGCCAGGCGGAGCAGGTTCATGAGGGCAACTGAGTTCCCTGAGGGGATAGCGCTGTCATATACCTCTTTTTTCCGGACAAGAAGGTCCTCACCGTTGTCTGCCGTAAAGTAAAAGCCGCCTGAATCCTTATCCCAAAAATGCCGGATTACGATGGAGTTAAGGGAAAGAGCCGCGCGCAGATGCTGCGGGTCGAGGGTCGTTTCGTATAGTCCGATCAGGCCTGAGATGAGGAACGCATAATCATCGATATGTGCCGGCAGCGATGCATCATTCTGCCGGTAGCGGTGAAGGAGTGAGCCGTCAGGCTTGCGCAGACGCGTCAGGAGGAAGTCTGCCGCACGGACTGCAGCAGCAGCATAGTCCTGCCGCTGGAATGCCTGTGCTGCCTTTGCCAGCGCGGTTATCATAAGGCCGTTCCAGTCGGCCAGGATCTTGTCATCCTTGTGCGGATGTGTGCGTTTCTTGCGGATGGCAAAGAGCCCTGCACGTGCTTCTTCGATCCTTGCCTCAGCCTGCTGCAACGAAAGTCTGTGCGCTGCCGCGATGGCATGGAGCGGTGTCTGTCGGTGGAGAATATTCGTCCCGGCCTGCTCTCCGGAAACGGGGTCGGCAAAATTGCCCTGCTTGCGTATGTCGAAGGCGCTGCAAATAAGCTCCTGATCGTCACGGTCGAGCGTCCGGATGATTTCATCATATGCCCAGACATAGAACTTCCCCTCTTCTCCTTCGCTGTCCGCGTCCTCAGCTGAGAAAAAAGCGCCCTCGGGAGAGGTCATGTCGCGGAGCACATAGGCAATGATTTCCTCGGCGGTTTTCCGGTAGCTCTGATCACCCGTCGCCTGAAATGCCTCTGTGTATGCCAGGCAGAGCATTGCCTGGTCATAAAGCATTTTTTCAAAATGGGGAACGTGCCAGCGGGCATCTGTCGCGTACCGGTGAAAGCCGAATCCCGCATGATCATAGATGCCCCCGTCTTTCATGGCATCGAGCGTCCTGGTGGCCATATGCAGCGCATCCCGGTTGCCGGTGCGGTTCCCGTAGCGGAGCAGAAAAAGCAGTATATGTGCGGTCGGAAACTTGGGCGCAGAACTGAACCCGCCGTTGTCCTTATCGAAAAGCTGGGTAAGCTGAGCGAATGCCTCATCGAGAACGGATGCGACCGGCTCGCTCTGTTGAGGTTCATCCTCCTGCCTGAGCTGCTCGGTGATCTCGCCAGACAGTTTCAAGATCTTCTCCCTGTCATGTTCCCACATCTTCTGCACGCGGGGCAGTAAATCAAGCATGCCTATCCTGCCGAAGCGGCTCTCGCGGGGAAAGTAGGTGCCTGCGAAGAACGGTTTTTTGTCAGGGGTCATGATGATGGTCAGTGGCCATCCTCCGCTGCCGGTCAGCATCTGGCAGACGGTCATATAGATCCCGTCTACGTCCGGTCTTTCTTCGCGGTCGACCTTTACGGAAATGAAGGACCGGTTCATGAGTGCGGCGACGTCATCGTTCTCGAACGATTCTTTCTCCATTACATGGCACCAGTGGCAGGTTGAGTATCCTATGGAGAGAAAGACCGGTTTGTCCTCTCGGGCAGCCCGCTCAAAGGCTTCCTTTTCCCACGGGTACCAGTCAACAGGATTATGGGCATGCTGAAGCAGATAGGGACTTTTTTCGCCGGCGAGCCTATTCGGCCGATTGGCAGAAGGAGATGACTGAGATTGCGGTATGTTTGTCATGACAATGGTCGTGCGATGACGGGATGCCGGTTTTTGTGCTACTTTGCAAGAAGCTTGTTGGCAAAAAGCGCCTTCCGGAGGTCGTCGACCTTGTTCTGAATCTCGATAAGCTCAAGCTTCAGGGTTTCACCACGTAAGGTTTCCACCGATCTTGACTTTTCGATCAGCAGGACCCCGAGTTCAGCAAGCTTGTCCGGGAGTTCCTGGATGGTCGAAGGCCCCTTGACATATTTGTTCCCTCGGGACACTGCAAGCTCTCTGAGTTTTTCTAGTGGCTCATCCAATGTTGTATCTCCGGAAGTAAGGCTATCGTATTAAGACTATCAGATTTTCACTGCACCGTCAATTTTTTGACGGCCAGGGAGAAAGTTCCTATAATGGAGTATGCAGAACCTCTTGAAGTACCTTCCCCATACATTTATCCCGCTGTTTGTCGCTATGGATATTGTCGCGGTGCTCCCGATATTCCTTTCGCTGACGCAAGGGTATTCCGTTGAGGGGCAGAAAAGGGCTGTGCGGGAGTCGGTCATAACGGCACTGCTCGTGGGCGTTGTCTTTATCGCGATGGGCGAGGTCATCTTCCGCATCCTTGGGATTACCAACGATGACTTCAAGATCGCCGGCGGGCTTGTCCTGCTCGTTTTTGCCATACTGGACCTTATTCGGCGCGACGAAATTCCACGGAAGGCTGCTGGAAATCTTGGCATTGTTCCGCTCGGTGTACCCCTGATCGTCGGTCCCGCCGTACTCACGACGCTTATCGTGCTTGTCGACCATTACGGTGTTTCGGTTACGGTTGTTTCTTTCCTCATGAACCTGATGATCGTATGGATCGTGCTTCGTAAGAGCGCTGCAGTCGTAGCAGTCCTGGGCGAGGGCGGCATTATCGCGCTATCCAAGGTGATGGCTCTTCTCCTGGCATCCATAGCCGTGATGATGATCAGGATCGGCATGCAAAATATCGCTGGGCGGGGAACGCCTTAGGCAGAACCAGGGCTGAAGGGATAACGCTTTCTGATGAAGGATATCTCGTCTTCTTTCGTAACAACCTTTCCCATCAGGCGGGCGTCCCTGAGCTCGTTGAGGATCTTGGAGTAGAGAGGTCCCTGCGGTATTCCCAGAATCTTTATGTCATTTCCCTTCAGGAAAGGTCGTATTTTTCTCAACTCTACCAGATAGAGCGAGATGTCTTTCTTCTTGGGGACATCTTTGGCTGCTGACATGGCAAAAATGAGTGCCTCGGTCTCCCTGTCTGCAAGGAGATGGTACAGGGCCGCAGGATCCTTTGCCGGGAGTCTTGCAAGGATCATTACCGCTTCTGAAATGCCGCTCTGTATGAGCTCCCGCGCTTTTGGAGGAACGGCAAGACGGACAAGCGCCTCGCCGCGGTCAGGGTCGGTGAGGAGCGAGAGCAGGGCCATGAGATACAGGATTCCCTTGTCGACCTTCTCATCGAGAAAAAGAAGGTCATACCACGCGAGCGTTTCTCCCATGGAGGTGAGGGCGTGCTCCAGATCCTCGTCGAACGTAATTGCGGGGTGGATTACCTTCAGCAGTCCGTAATCAGAGAGCTTCTGCAGGGTAAGCACGGGATTGGTCTCATGGAATGCCAGCAGGAGCTCGTCATATAAACGGGAACTCGAGAGGCGGTCGAACAGTCCCATCTCGATCGCCGATTTCATGAGGGAGGCCGTATGCTTGCTCAGCCTGAAACCGAACCGCTCGGAGAAGCGTATGGCACGAAACGCACGCGTCGGATCCTCGACGAAACTGAGATTATGAAGGACACGTATGGTTTTTTCCTTTATGTCCCTCTGGCCGCCGAAGAAGTCCATCAGGAGACCGAAGTCATGAGGATTAAGCCGTATGGCAAGGCTGTTGATCGTGAAGTCCCGCCGGTAAAGGTCTTTTTTTATAGATGAGGTTTCAACTTTGGGGAGCGCGGCAGGAGACTCGTAATATTCCGTGCGCGCAGTCGCTACATCCAGGCGCAGCGTCTTCAGAAAGATCTGGGCTGTTCCGAAGGTATGGTGAGCCTTGACCTTTGCGGCGATCCGGTGTGACAGGGCCTGTGCAAATGCAATTCCGTCACCTTCGATCACTATATCGATATCAAGGTTCTGTTCTCCCATCAGCAGGTCCCTTACCGAGCCGCCGACAAGATACGCGCCGTACCCCAGGTTCTCAGCGATCTCTCCCGAGAGCTTCAGCACGGCATGGACATCTTCCGGGAACCTGTCCCTGAGCCACCCGGAGAGGTTACGGCTCGTAAAGTGAGGTTCGGTCGTCTCTTCCCTGTCAATGCGGCGTTTCTTCAGGAATTCTTCATACAGTATCCGGAGAAGGTCTGTTCTGGTTATGGCCCCGATGATCCTGTCTCCTGCAAGAACCGGCATGAACTTCTGGTTCTGTTCGATCATCATGGTCTCAATGTCCCGGATCGGGGTATCGGCAGTCACCGTGAGTTTTTCTGTTGAACAGAAGTCAGTGACGGGATTCTCTCTGAATCCGTGAAAGAGGGATTTTTCAACGGTCTCCCTTGATATCAGGCCTTCGTAGGTACCGTTTCTGAGGACCGGAAGCACATTGACCCCGTATTTTGTCATCATGCTTTCAGCCTCAGAGATCGGGCTGTCCCACGATATGGAGATGACCGGCTGCGTCATGATATCTGCGGCAATCTTCCCGGGCCGCACATGCTCAGGCAGCATGCGTGCGATCCGGTCAGCGATAAGATCGGGAGAATCTTCTTTCACCGTTGCTGCTGCCGCGGCATGATGGCCTCCTCCCCCAAATTCACGGAGGAGCAAGGACACATCAAGTTCCTGAACCCTGCTCCTGGCAACCAGAACGGTCTTGCCTTCCATGCCGAGGATAAGAATCACGGCATCTATGTCTTCAATGTCCATGATCTTATGCGCAAGGATGGCTGCATCCCCGATATACGATTCACGGGAGGCCTTGGCAAGAATGACCCGTATTCCTTTGACGGTCAATTCCTGCGAGGTGCCCAGCAGCTCGCTCAGGAGTTCAAGCTCCTCTTTCCGGAGGTCTATCTTCACATACTCCGAAACAATATTGAGGTTTGCCCCTCTTCTGAGCAGGTAGGAAACCGCGAGCAGGTCCCGTTCTGTTGTAGAAGGGAACAGAAGGCATCCGGTTTCCTCATAGATGCCCAGCGCAAGGATAGTTGCTTCCATCGGCGTAGGATGGAGCTTCTTTTCCCTGAGCACCTCGGTCATGATCGTTGCCGTTGCACCGACCATATCGGCCTTTTCGTAATTACCGCGGATATCACCCTCCTCAAAGGGATGATGATCATAGATATGGATCTCGATGTCCCTGTCCTTGAGAAGTTCGGCAAGGGTGCCTATCCTGTCCGGCTGTTTCGTGTCTACAATGATGAGCTTTTTTACCTGAGTGCGGTTGATGTCCTTGATCCGTAATATCTCAAGAGGGTTGAACACCTCGATAAAATCGCGAACCTTCCGTTCTTGGGAGCCTGAGAAGACGATCGATGCATCAGAATATAGCTTCTTTGCCGCTATCATGGATGCGAGGGAGTCAAAATCGGCGTTGAGATGAGAGGTTATGATATCCACGTAATATGCCGGAACTCCCCCAGGGATATGAGATCTGCGAAGTTATGTGAAGATGACGATACGGTCACGCCCACTTTTTTTCGCCTCATAAAGGGAGTCGTCTGCGGCAGAAATCAGCTCGTCATAGGTCTTGATCCTTACATTCGGGAAGACTGCAATGCCTATGCTTACGGTCAGGCTCGTCCTGCTTTTCAACCCCTTAAACTTGTGGGATGTAATGGCCTTCCGGATTCGCTCGGCTTCCGCGACAGCTCCCTGCGTTGTGGTCTGGGGAAGCATGATAATAAATTCCTCCCCGCCATAGCGTGCCAGTACATCGCTTTTACGCGTCAGTTGCCTGAGGCGCTGAGCGAACTCTTTGAGTACAAGGTCACCGGTCTTATGTCCATACGTGTCGTTGATTTTCTTGAAGTGATCGATATCGATCATGAGACAGCTGATCGGCATCTTGTGCCGTTCGGCCCTGGTGAACTCCTCGATGATCCTATGATGAAAGTAACGAACGTTATAGATGCCGGTAAGATAGTCGGTGATGGCAAGTTTTTCGAGGCGTGTCCTTTCATCTTCGACCTGTGAGAAAAGAAAGGCATTATAGAGCGTGTTTGCCGAAACGCCGGCGATCCCCTGCAGAAGCCGAATCTCGTCCCTCCTGAACATGTGGCGCTTCCGCGATGTCCGCAGGAACAGCGTGCCAATGACCTTTTTCTCAAAGATGATCGGCATGACGAGGATAGAGCGGATTCCGAGCGGGGAGACAAGATCCCGGACGGATTTCATAATGGGGTTCGTGCTGATATCACTGACCACGACCGGTTTTTTTCTGAGAAGCGCCTCGACGATCTCAGGGTATTTTTTTAGGCTCAGCTTGATCATGCTGATGTTTGGTGTTTCGAAGCTTGCTACTACGTAGGCGATTTTGTGGAGCCAGTCTACCCGAATGATGGAGCATCGTGTTACCGGCATGAGATCTGATATTCTTTTTACGATCATGAAGAGAATCCGCTTGGGGTCAAGGGTTGAAGAGATCTTCTGCGCAAGCTCATGAATCGTCCGAAGGTCTCTTATCTCCTTTTTCCTCGCCCGCATCAGCTCGCTCTGTCGTATAACCGAATTGAGCATGAAATCCAGATCTTCCCTGAGGAAAGGTCTCGTGATATATCCGTCAACGGTATATGCAGCAGATGCTTCAATGCCCTTTTTCCTGTCGCTGTTTATCATGCCGATGCAAGGGATATTGCCGTCAAACAGGGATAGCGACGGCAGAAGCGATATCTCGGCGACTATGGCACTGACACCATCTTTTGCAAGTGAACTGTGGGGCGAAGCGGTGGTACTGCAGAAGACCGGACGATAGGTATCGGAACTCCTGAAATATTTTTTCAGAAAAGCCGTAGCAGGCTTGCCTTTTACAAAAATCAACAGTGTCTTTTTTTTCATGATGGTTGCCCGTTATGCCTTTTTGGGATGTATTATCTCAGGTTTTTGCTTCTCTGTCAAAGGAATGTATACCGGAGTTTCCCGAGTTTTAACCGAACTCGAGCGGGAGTTGGAAATCATCCATGCCGGCGGGGGATAATCCGCGTAGTGTGGTCTTGTCTGGCAACAGGATATTGAATGTTCCGTCTGCTATGGCATGGTTGAAGAAGCTC
>DKBO01000083.1 GCA_002448975.1 Nitrospiraceae bacterium UBA6898 | reverse complement strand
GATGTCAACGGAGCGGGCACCCAGTCGCTGAATGATGTCAGCGGATTTCTTGACCTCCCCGGCTATGGCGTCTATGCCTTCTATGGCATTGACCACAGCTATCATGCCGACACCCGAGGTGATGTCCCTCACGGTATGGGCAAGTTTGGATGACTCACCCGCATGGTCCTCAACCTCCCGTACCGAGGCGGCAACCTCATCGACCGATGCCGACGTCTCTTCCACCGCCGAGAGCGCCTGTCCGGAACTCGCGGTTATCGACTTCGAAGTCTGCGACATCTCGAGGACGACCGAATAGGAATCCTCGGTCGCACGGAAAAGCCGCTGGGTGTACGTGGCCATCTCTTCTGCCGTCGCTTTCATCTCGAGAAGCGACGTCACATTCTCCGTCGAAAAGTTCAGCAGTTTTTCGATGCTCTCGCTGACCTCTNNGTTGATAAGCGAAACGGGCCGTTTCACGTTCCGGTTGAAGAGGTAAGCCATGACAAAAGCGAGAAGGATGAGAACGACTCCCTGATAGCCCATGATCAACAGAAGATTGCTCGAAATGCTCTCGTTGACGGACTGCGGAAAGAAATGGATCGACACCTCGCCGATTTTCCGTTCACCTGACTTAACCGGCGCAGTGATCGTCAGGGATTTTATGTAAAATAACGGATTCAGCGAGATGCTGGCTGCGCCGGTGCTCTTGACCTTTCTCCCGACGATCTTTCCCCGGGCATCAAGGATCTGGATAGACGTAATATCCTCGTCGCGGGCGACCTCCTCCATGTAGGTGCCGATCAGGGCAACATCATCGTTCAGGAGCGGATAGGAGATCACTCCGGCAACGATATCAGCGGACCGCTGGATCCGCTTCTCGAGAGAGGCGAAGAGCGATGTTCGCATATACAGTATGAATGCAACCGAGCCGACACACTGGGCTATAAACAGGACCAGAAAGACTGTCGCAATGAACCTGGCTGTTATGGATTTCCTGAAGCTCATCGCCGGACCACCGCATTGCACACGCCCGCAGTCCCGCGTCCTGAAGACAGCCGGCAAAATCTATAATACCACCTCATCTGGGGTTACCTCCTTTTTGCATGCACTCCCTTGTGGTTCTTCAAAAGCTACTTGCCTGGAACTGCCATGCCTGCCGCGATGATCTTCTCCTGCCCAGCAGCGGTTCCCGCGGGCAGTACCATGATCATCCCCCGGTACCGGATGATTCTTATCGCCTTTCCTTCCGCGGTCACTCTCGCTCCCTCTCTGTCGCCGCACGGGTTATCCCAGTCCTATTCTGAACATCATGTCGCGGATGCCGGCATAGTCATCATCCGTAGCGGCAGCAAAGCCAGTATAGTTCTCATTGATCGCCTTGAGGATCCTGGCCCCTTCCGCGGCGGCGTCGTCGAGCTGCAGCAGCGCCTGTTTCACTTCCTCCATGATCAAGGCATCATTGCGGGGAGAAGCGCATATGTTGAACTCAGGGATATCCTCAGAGAACGCGAGCAGCCTGATCCCCTTATCCCGGTGTTTCTGGGCAACCTTCTCCATAACCCCACCGGCATCAAAATCTCCGTGCAGCAGCGCCTTGAGAACCTCTCCATGATGGCCGAGATAGTTAAAGTACTGAAGGTCCTTCACATCAATGCCGGCATCAAGGAGCATGATCCTCGGCACGATATGGCTGGATGTTGAGTTGATGTCGCCAAAGGCAAAAGAGCGACCCTTGATATCTTCAAGGCTGGTGATGCCGCTGTCTTCCCGGGTGACAATGACTGCATGATGCACGGGCTTGCCGTCATTGAGCGCCTTTGCCAGCACTTTTGCCCCAAACCTCGTATGGGCGGCAACATAGGTCGACGGACCCATAAAACAGAACTGGGTGACTCCCTGTTCAAGGTCAGCAATGGCGCTCGGGAAGTCCACGGCTACTTTGAGATCGACCCGCCGTTTCAGGACCTTGGCGGGGTATTCTGCAAGCGGCGTGAAATTCCGGAACATGACCGCAGGAGACTCGATCGGCACCACTCCCATCCTGAGCGCGCCTGCTGCCGTTTCACCGGAGAATTTGAAACGTTCCATCTCGGTCGAGGCAAGCTCGGTGTCCTTATGCACATCTTTGACCAGCTGGTTCAGCCTGAACGACCTTTCCTTGTTGAGCCGGGGGACATCCTTGATCTTCTCGACTGACATCCATATCTGATTTGATCCGATCTTCTGCTCATGAACGGCCCGTGATATCTGGTGGCTCTTGTCGGAAACCACCTCGATCGCCTGAGAGATCTGCCTGCTGTTCATGGACTGCTCGCCCGTTGCCGTATGCAGATGCCCGGATACGTCCCGAATTTTTTCTGTTGCATGCATGATGAGCTGGATACCTTTGCTCTGTTCTGTCGTCGCCTTTGCGATCTGGCTTACCATGCTCAGCACCCGCTCCATGGCCTGGGAAACAAGGACGGTTGCCTGGGACTGTTCGGTCGTAGACCGTTGAATGGCAGCAGCCATTTCAGAAGACCGCGTCGAACTTTCCACGATCTTCCGGAGAGCGTCCGCAGCCTCGCTCGTCACTCTGAACCCGGTCTCCACAGATTTGAGTCCCTCCTTCATCGCATCAACAGCGTCGCTCACTTCCTGCTGGACCGACTGGATCAGGCTCCCTATCTCCTGTGTCGACCGCGAGGTCCTGTCAGCGAGCTGTTTGATCTCATCGGCAACGACGGAGAATCCCTTCCCGTGCTCGCCTGCCTGTGCTGCGAGGATCGCGGCATTAAGAGCGAGCAGTGTCGTCTGGTCCGTAATGTCGTCGATAACGTTCAGGATCTTGCCAATCTCTTCTGACCGCCCGCCCAGCTTCTGGATATAGTCAGCGGTTTTTTCAACGGATCGTTTGATCTCCTGCATACCGTTCATCGTCTTTTCGATCGACGTCATACCGAATGTCGCGGCATCGCGCTTCACCTGTTCGGAGAGTTGGGCCGACTCCTTTGAGCGGTTCTCCACCTCCCTGACGGATGAGGCTATCTCCAGAATGGCGGACTGCGTGTCCTGGGCAGCGGATGCAAGTTCGGTCGAGTTGTTCGCCACTTCCTTGATGGTCGCAGAAAGCTCCTCTATGGAAGAGGACGTTGCGTCGACTGCAGCAGAAAGATCCTGCGTCCGGTTCGTCATCTCAGCGATGCTGGTAACCATTTCATCCATGGAGGCAGACGTCTGCTCGGCCGATGCGGCAAGCCCCTCGGTACTATCCGCTATGTCGGAGATCGCGGCATTCATCTCCTCGACAGAGGCGGAAATGTTCCCGACCGCCTCGGTCTCCAGCGTCGCTCCCTCGATACCCTTTCGGGACTCGTCCTCCACCTCCTCGACTAAGTGGTTGACGCGTTTGGTCATGTCCTTGACGCGCTTCAAAATGTCCGACAGGGAGAACAGGGAAAGTCTGATCGCGGCACTCGCCCTGCTGATCTCATCTGTACCCGAAACCTCTACAGGAAAGGACATGTCGCCATCGGCCAGTTTTGCTGCAGCTTCTTCAACCGCCCTTACCGGCTTGATGACCATTCTCCGAAGCATATACCAGAGAACGCCGCTGAAAAGAATTGAGGCAAGGATGGTCAGTCCGATCACCAGCCATATCAGCTTCACCGCCCGGTCATATTCCTTTTCGATCGAGAGCGATATCTTGACTGCACCGAGTATCGCAGGGTCGTTCATATGACAGGCCTTGCATTGCTCTTCGTTTTTGAGCGGCCGGTAGAAGGTCATCTTTTTGACGCCCGGAACCTGCACGGGAATCCTGCTCTCAGTGATTTGCTTCATCACGGCACGTTCCGCGGGCGCGCTGTCCTTGCTGAAGGCCTGGCGGCCGTCGTAATGGATGACCGTGATCTCCTCGATCCCCTTGAGGCCTTTCAGTTCCTGCATCATCGCCTTCGTATCGTCCGTCTTCCCCTCGAGCATGGTACGGACGATATCATGTGCGATAATGTCCGCGGTAGATTCAAGGCTCGACTCGCTTATGCTGTAGAGGCTCTTTTTCTCGATCGTCAGCACCATGATGCCTGCTGCCAGAATCCCGATGACCAGCAGCACCAACACCAGGGTGAGAATCTTCAGTTCAAGCCTTTCGCGCATACCGCCTCCTTCACCCGATCTCGATGTCCATCGTCTCCGCAGAGCGGATCACGGAAATGAACCGCTTTTCCAGTATGACGATCCCTTCAATGAACTTCTTTTCGGCCTCGGTCAGGTGTGGAGGCGGCTCATGCACGTCATGCCGCGGCAACCGTACCACACCGATGACCCTGTCTATGATTGCGCCGATAAGCCCCTCCGGCCCGGCTATGATAAGGATCTTTCCCGCCGTACTTTCACCCTCAGGGTCTGTTCCGCCACCGGCACCCCGCAAAGGTTTCCCGAGGTTCAGTCTGGCCTTCAGATCAATGACCGGGATGATCTTTCCCCTGAGCGACGTAACGCCCACCATATAGGACGGCACGGACGGCACCTGTGTGATCTTCTGCAACCGTACGATCTCCTCTACCTCTTCCACCCTGAAAGCAAACTCCTCGCTGGCAAGACGGAAGGTAAGCAGTTCCAGCTGCACTTCCCCCGCCTCCGCCAGTTCGCCTTCGGACAGGATATGCACTTCCTCTGTCTTCGCGCTGTCGTCTGCGCCCGGCAACGCTTCTTCCGGGGCCTCGACGACCACGACCTCGGCAGCTTCCTCCACAACGGGAGTCACGGTTTCAGGACCGGACTCCGGAGGCACCTGCGGTTCTTCAGGGCGCTTCTCCGTAGCCTGCTCTTTTGCCTTTTTTCTAATTTTCGCTATATCCATGGAGGATCAGTTCCTTTGCTGCATCTTCAATGAACGAAGCATCGATAATCCCGGCTTCTTTTGCAAATCCGTCAAGGAGAGCGGAAGTCGCTATGCTGTTGATCAGCCGCGGAACACCGCCTGAATACCGGTAGAGAAGCCTCAGGGCCTCATCGGTGAACAGCATATGCCCCCTCCCGGACATCATCAGCCGGTGCTCCACGTAGTCCCTGATCTCTGCCTCCGCTATGGGTCGCAAGTGGTAGAAGAGGCCTATGCGCTGCTTTAACGGGAGATATGCCCTGTGGCTGAGCCTCTTCCGCAGGTCCGGCTGACCCACCAGGATGAGACTTATAAGATTGGTATCGTCGAGCTGGAAATTCGTGAGCAGCCTGATCTCTTCAAAGGTATCTTTGGACGGAATGAGCTGGGCCTCGTCAATGATAATGACGACCGATACGCCCGCTTCATATTCACGGTATACTTTCTCGTAGATAGCGTCAAGCAGGTCGGCCTTATAGATGGACGGAATGTCTATATCGAGCCTTTTTGCGATAGCCCGCAGAAACTGGGCCGGGGTAAGCATGGGGTTGATGATCGTAACGACCTTATAGTGCTCGTCGAGCATATCCATGAGTGCCCGCGTCAGGGTCGTTTTTCCGCACCCTACCTCGCCGGTCAGAAGGATCAGTTCCTTTTCCTCGACCGCATACTGGAGTCGTGCAAGCGCCTCTTCATGGTTCCTGCTCAAGAACAGGAACTTCGGATCAGGTGTTTTTGTGAACGGACGGGCGGTCAGGCCATAAAATTTCTCATACATAGGTGGCCCCCTTCTGTTTTATCAGAGATTCGTCGATCAGCGCTTCCGTGTCCAGTACCATAATCACCTCGTGCTTGCCGATCTCGGCAGCGCCGGCAAATCCCTTTAGGTTCTTCAGGTAATCGCCGAGGGACTTGATGACGATCTCATGCTGTCCGAAGAGTTCGTCGATCAGCAGTCCGACCCGGCGATCGCCGAATCCTACGACGACCGCAAACGACCGTTCGCCGGCATCACCCTGAAGCCCGAAGAACGTGCTCACCCGGATCATGGGGAGCATCTCACCCCGCAGATAATAGACTTCCTTCTCCTCAATGGTCTGGATATCCTTGTGTTCCACAATCAGCGTTTCGGACATGGAGGTGAGCGGAACGGCAAACCGGTCATTTCCCACCCTCACGATAAGCGCCTTGATGATGGCAAGGGTAATGGGAAGTGTCAGGTTGAAAGTCGTCCCGGCATCTCTCCTGCTTTGGACCTCGGCAAAACCTCCCAGGGCCGAGAGCCGTTCCTTGACGACATCCATTCCCACCCCTCTGCCCGAGACCTCGCTCACCACTTCCTTGGTGCTGAAGCCGGGGGCAAAGATAAAATCAACAATCTGTCTTTCCTCGAGTTCAACATCGTCGTCAATCAGCCCTTTTTCTACAGCCTTTCTCCGCACCCGCTCCGTATCGATACCGCCGCCGTCATCCTTCACCTCGATGACAACGTGGTTTCCCTTCTGATACGCCTTGAGCGTGATGGTGCCGTGCTCCGGCTTGCCCTTTGCCCTCCGTATCTCCGGCATTTCTATGCCATGGTCGATTGAGTTCCGTATCAAATGCATGAGCGGATCGACGATCTCTTCCGCAAGGAACTTGTCGAGCTCCGTCTCCTCACCGTACATCACCAGGTCTATCTGCTTGCCGATCTCACGGGAGTAGCGCCGTACGATCTGGGAAAGCCGAGAGAAAATCTGCCCGATCGGCACCATCCTGATCTCAAGGACCTGACTCTGAAGCTCCAGCAGCCTACGCTCAAGGGACACGGCCACCTTATGCACGTCATGAACAAGCGACACATTTCCGTAGGTCTCCATCAGTTCCACGCCGATCCTCTTTACCGCCCCTTTTACGAGCGTCAGCTCCCCGATGGTATGAAGAATGCGGTCGAGCTTTTCAATATCCACCCGTACCGTGGTCGACGTGCTCTTAAGATGTGTATCCTGTGCCTTTTGCGGGAGGGCCGGTTCCGGAGCCTCCTTTGGTGCGGTTTTTTTGCCGGACAGAACTTCTATGTCGTAATCGATATCCTTCCTCAGCTCATCGAGGCCGCGGTTTGTGCCGAACATGAGATTGAAGCCTATGGAGCCCTCAGGCACATTCGACGAGGTCGGGAGCGTAGAGATCAGTTCGCCTTTTGCCTTGACGGATTTGGTAAGGGCTTCAAGTGACCTGTCAAAGACGTCGAGCGTGAACACCGCCTTGGCCAGGTAGATCCCTTTGCCTTCCTTCAGGTTGGCCTTGAGCCGGTGCTCCTCATACTCAGAGAGCACCTTCATGATGGAAGCGTCTATGGTGCCCTCTGCAGCCTCTGCATCGCCCTGACCTTTCTGCCGGCTCCGGAAGGCCTCTATATCCTTGAGGTAGCCGGCAACGTCCTCTTCTTCCCCGTCGTTGCTGACAGCGTCAACTAGGGTTCGGAGGATATCGAGGTTCCGGAAAAGAAACGCGATCACCGCGTCGTCCACCGCTATTTTACCGAGCCTGACATCGTCCATCAGGGTTTCAAGGGCATGGCTCAGCCGTGTTATCCCCGAGAGGCCGAAGAGTCCGGAGACACCTTTCAGGGTATGCATTGCCCGGAACAGGGCGTTGATGGTGTCGGGATTAATGCCGGAAGAAGACGTATCCTGGATCTCGAGGATCAGGTTCTGCGATTCCTGGAGAAGTTCTTCCGCTTCGGCAATGAACTCTTTTTTGGAGGCATTCATGAAGCTAGGGTCTTCTTGATAATTTCCTGCAGCTCAAAGGATTTGAAGGGTTTTGTGACGTAGGCGGTCGCACCGAGGGCCATGCCGCGCGGAATGATCGTGACNNCTCCTTTCCGTGCTGACGATGATGATCGGGATCTGTTCATAGCGGGCGTTGTTCCTGATGAAATTGATCAGCTCCAGCCCGTTGATATCGGGCATATTGATATCCGTTATGATGAGATCATATTCCTGCTGGGGAAGCATCTTGAGCGCCTCGAAACCTGATGCAGCCTCAACGGTCTCGAACTCTCCGAGCTCGTCGATGACAGCCCTGATCAGTGCCCGCGTTGTAGCAGAATCCTCAACGATAAGTATGGCCTTCACGCAACGTTCTCCACAGTGCTAGATTGTATCAGAAATATACTAAATAAATCACGGTGTTATCCCTTGCCTTTTTCCATTTCCTGGAGCCTGCGCTGCAACAGCGACTTCTCCAGCGCCAGCCC
>DKBO01000029.1 GCA_002448975.1 Nitrospiraceae bacterium UBA6898 | reverse complement strand
TTGACAATCTACATAGCAGGTGAACGCCGAGAAAATAAGGCCGTGATCTCTTCCGGTGTGAACATGCCGATGAAATTTTTCGCGCGTGAAAGCACAAAGGGGGCCGCTGCACCATACCGCGGCCCCCTTTGTGCGGAGACTATTTCGGCGACAGAGTTACAAACAGCGAGGAACCGCCCCTGAACAGAAGCAGGAGCACAGACTCGTCCTTTTTTATCTTTGAGACGATATCCGCATAATTTTTTGTGTCAATGACCTTCTTCCTGTTGATCTCCTGGATTACGTCTCCCTGCGCGAGGATGCCGGCTGCCATGCTGCTGTCGTCGATATCACTGATGATAACTCCCTTGATCTTATCAGGCATGCGCAGTTTCTTGGCAAGTTCAGGGCTCATATCCTGAACGGTTATCCCTTTCATGACATTCTGAACATCCGTCGTTTCTACAGTCTGCTGGGCGTCCGAGGGGAGTTCACCTATGGTTATGGCAATTTTCTTGGTTTTGCCATCTCTCAGTACCACCGCCGTATGTTCTTCGCCGGGAAGGTTATTTGCCACCATATTTCTCAGGATATTCGGTTCCTCGATCTTCTTGCCGTCATATTCGAGGATGATATCCCCGCGCTGAAGCCCGGCCTTTTCTGCAGGGCTGTTCTCCATAATGTCACCGACAAGGGCGCCTGCCTCCTCTTTCAGATTGAACTGCTTTGCGAGTTCGGGTGTTACCTTTTGGATCGTTACGCCGAGCCATCCCCTGACTACCTTGCCTGTTTTGATCAGGCTGTCCATTATGGATTTTACCATGTTGCTCGGTATGGCGAACCCAATCCCCTGATAACCGCCGCTGGTGGTGTAAATGGCGGTATTAATGCCGACCAGTTCTCCTTTAATATTCACCAGCGCCCCGCCCGAATTGCCGGGGTTGATCGCCGCATCTGTCTGGATAAAGTCCTCGTAATCGGCAATGCCGACATTTGCCCGGCCAAGTGCGCTGACAATGCCCATGGTTACCGTCTGGTTGAGACCATAAGGATTGCCAACGGCCAGTACGACCTCGCCTACCTGGAGTGCGTCAGAATTGCCCCAGGATACCGTCGGCAGGTCCGAGGCTTCTATCTTTACCACGGCGATCTCAGTCTTGGGATCTGATCCAATGACTCTGCCGGTATATTCCTTCTTGTCCGTGAGGGTGACCTTTATCTCATCCGCATCTTTGATGACATGCGAGTTCGTGATGATATATCCGTCAGAAGAAACGATCACGCCTGACCCCAGACCCGCTGACTTATGTTCTTTTGGCTGCTGTCTTTGGCGGCCGAACTGCTCACCGAAGAACCTCTTGAAGAAGGGATCGTCAAAGAAAGGGTCCCCCCCGCCCGATACCTTTATGGTTCGGGTAGTGGAGATGTTCACAATTGCCGGTTTTACCGCCGCTGTCACCTCTGCCATGGCTTGGCCGGTCCGTGTGAGCAGGTCAATGGACTGTTCGGAAATTTTTGCCTGTGCAGCATGTGATACGGTAAGCGGAAATGAAACCAGCATGCCTGCGGCAAGCATGACGATGATGAAATATAATATCCTCTGCAAGTTTTTGTCCTTCATGAATAATTGTTCCTCCTCGGCAACGTAGTCTTGATATCAGTATGTCCCTTAAGAATACCTTCTTTCTATGAAAATTATAAACCCTTATCGGGCCGGAAGGTTTCCGGAACAACAATCGTCGCTTTGCAGGGGCAAAAAGTATGATAAGATGAATAAAAGTTCATATTTGCCACACTTGGCATCCTTAACCTCCGTCAGCGAAGCGTCTGTACGGACAAGGAGAAGATTTCCGCGGATAACGCATATAACCACTCTCAAAGGAGGCAAACGTGTTCAAGGAATTTAAGGAATTTGCGGTTAAGGGCAATGTGGTTGATATGGCGGTCGGTATCATCGTTGGGGCTGCCTTCGGAACGATCGTTACATCGCTGGTGAATGATATCATCATGCCGCCAATCGGAGTCCTCCTCGGCAATATGGATTTTACCAACCTTTTTCTTGTGGTGAGGGAAGGAAAGATCCCGGCACCGTACGCCTCTCTTACCGATGCAAAGGCAGCAGGCGCGGCTACTATTAACTTCGGCCTCTTCATCAACACCATCATCAGCTTTTTGATCGTTTCTTTCTCTGTATTCCTCCTGGTGAAAAACATCAACAGACTCAAAAGACAGGCAGAAGAGCCGCCTGTTCTACCGGTAACAAAAGAATGCCCGTTTTGTCTCTCCGTGATTCCAATCAAGGCGGTCCGGTGTCCGCACTGCACCTCAGAGATAAAATAATTTCATCAGAATAAAGACGCAGAGACTTCGGAAAGGAACAAGTTATGAAAAAGTCATGTATTGCATCACTTTCACTTGCCGTTCTGCTGAGCGTTTCCCTTGCGCACGCAGGCTTATTGGACAATCTGATGAAGGGCGTCGGGGTGCCATCAGAGCAGGGGCCGGATGACAGCACGATAGTATCCGGTCTCAAGGAGGCGCTTTCCATAGGCACGGATAACGCCGTGAAGAATGTCTCTCGGATGGACGGCTATTTTGGCAATGAGATGATCAAGATCCTCATGCCGGAGAAGATCCAGAAGGTCGCTGAAGTACTGAGAAAGGTGGGCTATCAGAAGGAGGTCGATGACTTTGTCCTGAGCATGAACCGTGCTGCCGAGAAGGCCGCTCCCATGGCAACCTCATACTTTGTTGGTGCGATCAAGGAGATGTCTTTTGCCGATGCCCGGAAGATCCTGAACGGAGGGGATACGGCAGCAACCAAATTTTTCAAGCGGAAGACCTCGGACAAGATTGCCGCGTCCTTTAAGCCCGTGGTTTCCTCATCCATGAACGAGGTTGGCGTGACGAAAAAATACAAGGATATGATGGCTCGGTACGACTCACTGCCCTTTGTGGACAAGGAGTCTATTGATCTCGACAACTACGTAACGAACAAGGCCATGGATGGACTGTTCTACATGGTGGGCGAGGAGGAGAAGAAGATCAGGACCGATCCTGCGGCACGGGTAACGGACCTGCTGAAGACCGTATTTGCAAAATAGGAATACTCGGTGAAGATCGTTGAGACGATAACAACGCGGTTTAACATCAGGAAGATCCTGAAAAGGACCGCGATCTTCCTGATGGTCTTTTCGATCATCGGGTTCCTTGTCCTGCCCCCGATAATTAAATCAGTCCTTCTCAAAGAGCTTTCTGAAACCCTCCATCGTGAAGTGACCATTCAGACCGTCAGGTTCAATCCCTTCATGTTAACCCTCACGATAAGAGGGTTCGCCGTGAAGGAGCCGAAGAGTCAGCAGCAATTTGTTTCCTTTGAAGAACTCTATCTCAATTTCCAGACTATGTCCCTCATCCGGAGGGGCATCGTCATCAAGGAAATCCTTTTGAGGAAACCGTATGTCAACATCATGCGCAATGCAGACCTGACCTTTAACTTCACGGACCTTTTGCAGACGGCAGATACTGAACCGGAAGATAGAACCAAAAAAGACGCTAGAGCATCGCCCCTGCGTTTTTCGCTGAACAACATCCAGATCGTGGGGGCGAATATTGATTTCATGGACGGCCCGAAACATACCCGGCATACGG
>DKBO01000171.1 GCA_002448975.1 Nitrospiraceae bacterium UBA6898 | reverse complement strand
GCCTGCGCGGCGGCGGCGCGCGCGCCGGTCTGGGCCTGGGTCGGCACCCAGACATCGCAACTGTCCGCGCGCACCTGCGCCGTGCAGTTCATCGGCTCCATGGTCACATGAGCGAGATAGGGCAGGTAGTACCGGGAATCGAGCTTCATGGCTGCGGCAGAAAGGGCGTGCTGAACATCACCGTCCTTGCGCGCGACAACACCGTCCTTGGAAAGATGCTCCTCAAAGCTCTTCGCAAGGCTCTCGTTACTCAGATCAGGGTCTTCACCCTTGCCCCAGACAATATGCATGGCCTTCTTTGCCTGCCATGCAGCCTCGATCGTATCAGCGCAGAAGGCAACACCTCGGTCGATCTGCACGATCTTCTGTACCCCTTTCACCTTCTGTGCCGCGGCATCGTGCAGAGCCACGACCTTCGCCCCGAAGGCATACGGCCTTGCTACTGTTGCATAGAGCATGTCAGGCACGAGGGCATCGATCCCGAATATTGCAGTCCCTTCGGTCTTTTCGACCACATCGAGCCGTGGCACCGAAGTTCCGATCAGTTTGAACTGGCCCTCCTTTTTCAGGGAGGGGTTCTTCGGCACCTCAAGCGCAGATGCAGGCTTCACCAGTTCTCCATAGGTGATATTGCGTTTGCTCGGTGCATGTTTCACGCTGCCCTGGCTTGCCTGGCACTCCGCAGCAGGCACGTTCCATACACCTGCAGCAGCGGTAATGAGCATCTCCCGGGCAGCAGCTCCCGCTTTTCTCAGTGGTTCGTACATATGCCTGATGCTGGTGCTTCCGCCCGTTGCCTGAGCCCCCCACACAGGGTCCTTGTATCCGTCAGCAGCCGGCGCTACTTCGAACTTCACCCGCTTCCAGTCAGCTTCGAGCTCGTCCGCTATGATCATCGGAAGAGAGGTATAGACCCCCTGTCCCATCTCGGACTTGTTCACCGTGATGACCACCCTATTGTCCGGCATGATCCGCAGCCAGATGTTGGGGCTGAAACCCTTCCCTATCGCCTCCTCGGACTCTTTGGCAGAAAGGATCTTATATCCGGAGGGAGTTATGGCGATAGCAATGGTGAACCCTGCGGCCTTAAGGAATGTTCTGCGCGTTATGGAAGAGTTCATTTGCCGCCCTCCTTTGCCGCGAACCTGATGGCATTCTTTATCCTTGGATAGGTGCCGCAGCGGCAGAGGTTACCGTCCATTGCCTTGACTATCGCTTCGTCAGACGGATTCTTGTTGCCGGAAAGAAGCTCTGCAGCCTGCATGAGCTGTCCGGGCTGACAGTAGCCGCATTGGGCAACCTGCTCCTTCACCCATGCTTTCTTCAGGGGATGGTCTTCAGAAATACCTTCAATAGTCGTGATGTCCTTCCCGTCTGCGTCACCGACCGATGTCTGGCAGGACCGCACAGCCTTTCCCGCAATCTGCACGGTACAGGAACCGCAGAGTCCCTTACCGCAGCCGAATTTCGTGCCGGTAAGCTTCAGGTGCTCCCTGATGGCCCAGACAAGCGGCACGTCAGGACTGAGGTCCAGTTCATGTTTTTTGCCATTGACCCTGATGGATACCATACATACCTCCTGAATAAAAAGGGTTTCGGATATGCAAACTCCCGGGGACAGATACTTCCGGATGATACCCTGATGCTACCCCATGAAGGAGAGGCTGTCAACCGGTGATTTTGGCGTTGTCGAGAGACAGAAGAAATGGAGTATTGTTGCTAAGAAAGCATCGCTGCAGAGGCAGATTGGGGTAGTTATCATATTTATAATGCGGCGAGGACGGGTTCATCGTTCCCGCGGAACGCTACGACACGGGGAGCAACGCATTTTTCCGTGCGCCCGTGTAGTGCCTCTTTAGGCCATTTCGTCTATTCCTTGTCTATTCCCGGCAATAAGACATCGCAATCCAACTTTATTACTTGATCAGCTTTGGGCAGAGGGACATAATTAGTTGTAAGTACTTTCTTAAGAAGAGCTGACTTCTTGACATGCGCACCACTAAAGTCAATAAGGCGATTAACAATTTTATCTTTTGCAACAGACTCGTAATCAAAGCGGAGATTGTTCACATAGTCACCAAATACATCGGAACTTGTTTCCTGCACAACAAGACTTTTCCCCTCATTCCGTACTTTTAAATTACCCAGCCATGTTGCTGTATATTGAACCTTTGGATAAAATGCCTTGTTGCCTGAACCCGCTTCCATGCACTGGTTAAGTGACACAGATGAAAGAGAACATTGACCATCCCAGCAAGACAGTTCAAGAACATGAAATCCCCTGTTGATTTTTCCATCTTCTTTTTGCTGAATGGTAACACGCAACTGAGAATTTGGGATATTATCACTTCCAGCATTTAAAGGCTTACTAAGAACCAGAACACACAACAGCAAATATAAATATTTCATCGTTTTCTCCTTAATTCCCATCAGGCCGAACAACCAAAATCAGCACTGCGGGTTATTGCTGCTGCTGACGTAGGTTTTGGCAAACAGGATAATCAAACGCAATTATTCTTGGCTTATCCAATAGATTACCTGCAATGAACCATTTACGTTGATCAGGTGCAGACGCACCTAACAACCAAAGTGATGCTATATTTAAACTTGGCGTGTCTATCATTGACAGATCTAATCTGCCAGTACGATTAATATGAATAACAACGACTATATCATCAGAGACCGGATAGCGCTTTAATTTAGCAATTTCGTTGTTGATATTTGTGCTTGGATTTAAATCTTCAGGAACGACTTCCTTGATTTGAATAGGAGTAAAATATTGGGTATCGCCTTCGACCCGCACGGCGACTGCGTCGTAATCTGCTGCCTCGTAGGGCGTAACATAAACCGGAACACCAATAATTTTCTTGCTCATCCCGTAACAGAATATGGCGGCTTCCCATCCTTCACGATGCCACTTCAATTCTGATGTTCTTAAATTCTTAATTCTTTCTTGCAGAGTACTGTCGGCAACTCGCAGTTGGATCATTCTTAGCTGCGGTAGTACCGTCGCGGGGTCAACAAAGTTCAATTTTCGCCATTCATTAATTCGCGTATCCATTTTTCTTTATATATGGCTAACGCTAAAGCTCGTCGTGAGGAGCTCTGCAGTTCGCGAGCCCATAGCACAGTTAGTGCACGTGTACATTATTCAGTCCTCATTGTCCCCTGAGGTTGTCCCAGAACTGGCGCGGTGTGACGATTGTCACCCCCTTATACGTCTTGAGAATGAGAAGGTCTTCATCGCCCGTTATGAGAAAGCTCGCCGAGCCACCTATCGCAGTGCCGATGATTATCGTGTCATCCTCATCCCGACAGACCGACCTATCGAGAAGAACAGGTTTTACGATCTCTGCAACATCCCGCAGATAATCAATTATGGCAAGAGCTATCTTTTTGGGCAGTTTTACTTTACTTATGAGTTTATCCTGAGTTTCCGCGAGAATATGCTCGCTGAGTACGATTGAATGGCCTGAAACACATACTTCAAAGACCTCTGTGCAGAGTCCGCGCGCAGCGAACGATGCAATAATGGCATTCGTGTCGAGGACAACCCTCATGAGACTGCCTTGAAGATATCCTCATCACTAAGCAGGCCCTGTGCCTCGGCAAAGGGAAGCACCTTCTTTCTCAACTGCCGGTATTTCTTCAACGCAAGGTATCTCTCAAGTGCCTCCCTGATGACCTCGCTCCGCGACGCATGCTCTTTAGTGACAACCGCGTCAAGCTCTTTCTGCAGCTTTTCCGTCAACCGTATGGTTATGGTATCCTTCATACCTGCACCTCCTTCCTTTTGTAAGACATTGTAACACAAATCATCGGTATGTGAACACATCTTTGCTCGCGGTCGCGCGCGCCAAGGATCTGCCGTCAACACCGGGTACTCCGGCTCCGAAAGGAGGCAAAGGCAGGCAGCAGAGGATGACAAACATATTCTTTTCGCAGCACACTTCTGCCTATCTGACCAGCGATGCGAACGCCTTGGGCAGGGGGGTGGTAAAATGCATCTGTTTCCCTGACACCGGATGCGCAAAGGAAAGGCTGTACGCATGAAGCGCGATGCGGCGAATAGTGTTTGTCTTGGCTCCATACTTCTTGTCGCCCACGACGGGGCAGCCGATATCAGAAAGGTGTACGCGGATCTGATGTTTCTTCCCCGTCTCAAGAAGCACGTCAAGGAGCGCCTGGCCCTTGCCTGCTTTCATCACCCGGTACCGGGTGACCGCGCGTTTCGATTCCTCTCCCGCGGGCTCGGAGTATACCTTGAATGCCTTCGTTTCGCTCAGATAGCTTTCAACCCTGCCTTCAGGGTCTTTGGGCACACCTTCAACGACCGCGTAATACATCTTCTCCGCATCATTCCAGTCCTTCTGAAGCCTATGCTTCGCTGCCTCGTCCTTTGCAAAGACGATCAGGCCGGACGTTTCCCGGTCGAGCCTGTGGACAATAAAAATGCGGTCAGGGCGTGAGGGATTGCGCTCTTTGCAGTAGGCATTCAGGAGATAATATGCGGTCTCCTTCTTCTCCTTCTCCGTTGCAATGGTGAGGAGGCCGGAAGGCTTGTTAACGACCATGACCGCGTCGTCCTCATATACGATACCGAGGCCTGATGCCTCAAGTATCTCGGCACCGGGTCTCGGTCTTGCGTCAAGCGCAATTCTGTCATGTACGGAAAGCGCATGATCAATGCGCGTGACGGCCCTGTTGTTGACCGTTATTGCGCGGTGTTTCAGGAGCTGTTTCACTTTGGTCCTGGTATACCCGAGCCCCGTCAGAAAATCAATAAGGGTTGCAGCTGCCCTGACCTTCAGCGGGGTCATCGTGCCTTCTTCCCGTAGCGGGCCTTCAGCTGGCCGCAGGCGGCAAGGATATCCTGCCCTTTGCTTTCCCGGAGCAGCACCGTGATATTGCTGTCCGCGATGGTCTTCTGAAACGCGAGCACCTTCTCGTCAGAAGGCCGCTTCATGCTGCTCTGTTCATCGGTATTATACGGTATCAGGTTCACTTTGCAGGGAATGTTTCTGAGTAGTTTCACGAGCCTCTTTGCATCAGCCTGAGTGTCGTTCACTCCGCTGATGAGGACATACTCAAAGGTTATCCTCCTTCTCGGCCTGAGCGGATATCTTCGGCATGCGCTCATAAGTTCACTGATCGGATAAGTTTTGTTGATCGGCATGATCCTGTTCCGCACCTCATCGGTCGTCGCATTCAGCGATACGGCGAGATTGACATCAGGAGCTTTTTGGGGGAGTTCGAGCAACTTCGGCACGAGGCCTGAGGTGGAAAGAGTGATCCTCCGCTTCGATATCCCCATCAGGCCGGTGATACGCCAAAGCGCCTCGACCACTTCGTCGAAGTTCGCCAGCGGTTCTCCCATGCCCATAAGCACGATATTCGTTATTCTGCGCGGGGCAATACGCCTGTTCACCGAGATGATCTGATCAACGATCTCGTAGGCCTTCAGGTTCCTGATGAGCCCTATATACCCGGTCAGGCAGAAGCTGCACCCCATGGCGCAGCCGGCCTGGGAAGAAATGCAGAGCGTGAGCCGGTCCTTGTCCGGGATCAGGACGCTTTCTATAGTCTGACCGTCTTCAAGGGAGAAGAGGAACTTCTCGGTACCATCCAGTGACCTCTGCCGTACAGCGAGCTCGAGGTTGCTGATAGAAGCAATCTGTGCGAGCTCATTGCGCAGCGTTTTGGAGAACTCGGTAACCTCCTGCAGGTTCACGACATATCGCTCATATATCCAGTGGAGAAGCTGGCCTGCCCGGTATCTGGGCAGACCATGTTCAGCCGCAAAACGGTAAACTTCTTCCTGAGACAAAGACTTCAGATCCATATCCCTCGCCATGGACGGGAATTCAGACTGCGTGCCTGCCGGCAACGGAAGCGGGAGAATATGGCGGCAGGCAGAGAGAAATGCTCCATGACCGGGAATTTCCATTACCATGGATATGCTGCATGGTCACGAAGGTCGATCCGAGACGATTCCGCTGTTTCATGACCGTGCCATGTTCCTTGCCGTAATACGGAATACCCGGACGTTCTCCGCCGGCTATTCCTGCACAATCTCCTCTAGGGTAACCTCAAAGGTAAGGTTCTTGCCTGCCAGGGGGTGATTGGAATCCATCACAAAACCGGTTTCGGTCTTCTCCAGAACCGTCACCACGATCGGCATGCCGTCAGCCCGGTACATCTGGTACTGCTGTCCGACCTCAGGGTTGAAGTCCTGGGGGGCCCGGTCCTTGTGAAACTCAAAGATCTTCTCCCTGCTGTGAGGGCCGTAGGCGTTCTCTGCGGTCATGAAGATGCTCTTCGTCTCGCCCGGCGTCATGCCGATGACGCCTTCTTCAAGTCCCTTGATGAATTCGCCGTGCCCCAGCTTTATCTCAAGCGATGCTCCTCCCTCGGAGGAGTCGAATACCGTGCCATCTTCGAGCCTGCCGACATAATGTATTCTTATGGTATCGCCCTCTCTTACCTGTGCCATGATCTTTTCTCTCCTGTTGTTTTATATTTATTTTAACACAGTAAAACACCAAAAGAATTTCCTTCAGCGCGTGATTGGCTTCTTCACTCCCTGCATGGCATAATAAAGGATTATATGAATAAGGAACCGACTGCGATACGATCAGCCGCAATCTTCCCGGGTCAGGGCTCGGGATACCCCGGGATGGCCCTTGGTATCAGAGACGAGGTGATACGTCGTAACATATTCGGCCGTATCAGCGCGGTTGCCGGAAGGGACATTCTGGCTGCTGCCCTCGGTGAAGATCCCGCGGGTCTGACAGATGTCCGCGTTTCCCAGCTCTCCCTGTTCGGCACGAGCGCCTGCTACTGGCGCCTGCTCGTGGAATGCGAGCGCTTTCATTGTCTTGCCGGTCACAGTCTCGGCCTGTATGCTGCGCTCTATGCTTCCGGGGCTGTTTCGCTCGAAGACTGCGCTGATATCATGCTGAAGGTCCAGGATGCGATAGAGCTCGCCTCGGGAGACCGGAAAGGCCTCATGGCCTCGGTCATCGGACTGAAGACCAATGAAGTGGAAAGGATCTGCAGCGAGATCGGCGGCGTGTATGTAGCGAACGTTAACTCTGCCACCCAGACCGTCATATCGGGATGGGAAGGACATACGAGGGAAGCGTGCCGCACTGCATTGGAGGCCGGAGCACTGGGCGCACGGGAACTCCCGATTTCCTTTCCGCTCCATAGCCCGCTGATGCAGGGGATTGAAGATTTCGTCAGTCCTTTGGTGGCGTCAATAATGATACGGGAACCTGAGATCCCTCTCCTGAGCCATCTTGACGGAAAGCCGCTTGACGCAGCGGGCATTTCCCGCATCCTCTGCGGTCAACTCACGCAGAAAGTGCGCTGGAGAGACACCGTAAAGGCGATCCGTCAAAACGGCATCGAGCGTTTCCTGGAGGTTGGCCCTTCAGACGTGCTGTCAAAGCTCGTACGCTGGATAGAACGGGACAGCGAAGTTCTCCGGGCAGAGGAACTGGTGCCGTGTCAGTCCCCGTAGCTCTTGTTACCGGCGGCACAAAAGGCATCGGAAAAGAGATCGCCCGTTCTTTTTCAAAAAAAGGGATGCGGGTCTACCTGAACTTTTCGTCCGACCGGGATGCGGCGGCAGCTGCAAGCCGGGAACTCCATGCCGAAACGGTTCAGGCGGATGTCTCGGACCAGGAGCAGGTGAGTGCCATGATCGATGCCATAGCGCAGAAAGAGGGCAGGCTCGATATCCTGGTGAATAACGCCGGCATCATCCGTGACGGCCTTCTGATGCTTATGCCGGCAAAGAACTGGCACCGGGTCATGGAAGTGAACCTGAACAGCGTCTTTTTCTGTTCAAAGGCAGCGCTCAGGCCCATGGTCGGCAACCGGTGGGGACGGATCATCAACATCATATCTCCCAGTGCGCTCATGGGAAGGGCGGGACAGACAAACTACGCTGCTGCCAAGGGCGGCGTGCTCAGCTTCACCCGATCACTGGCACGAGAGGTAGCCCGTTACAACATAACGGTGAACGCTGTCTCCCCCGGTGTCATCGCAACGGAGCTTACCAGAGACATGGGGGATAAGGTTCGCCGGGAGTTCATTTCAATGATCCCGGCGGGCAGG
>DKBO01000129.1 GCA_002448975.1 Nitrospiraceae bacterium UBA6898 | reverse complement strand
GATCGGATTAAGGGACTCGCCGAGGCCATACACGATCCGGCGGATCTTATAGCCTGAATAGGAGGAAGTATGGGAAAGCAATTCTATGTCAAAGTGGGCGGAGAGTATGCCTGTTTCACTGATCCCAACCTTAAGGTTGAGAGGGTAAGTTATCCTGTTATGACGCCTTCTGCTGCAAGGGGGGTGCTTGAAGCGATTTTCTGGAAGCCGGCTTTCCGCTGGGAAATACGGACAATCAAAGTCCTTAAGCCGATTAAAACCTTAAGTATGATGCGGAATGAAATTAAGGATCGACAGCAAAACAACCCCATTGTTATTGAAGAAGCAAAGCAGCGACAGCAAAGAATTAGTATGGTTCTTAAAAATGTTGAATATGTCATTGCGGCGGAGATGAGACTGGTCTGGAAAAACAAGGATTTCAAGGGGTACAGTGCTCAATTCGAACGGAGACTGACCCGTGGCGCTTACCATCACACGCCATACCTTGGAACACGCGAGTTTGCTGCCTGGTTTGAACCTGCAACAGGAGACGAAAAGCCTGAGACTGTCATTGATAAGCAGTACCTCGGCGTCATGTTTTTTGATACTGCCTACGTAAAAAGTGATGACCGCAGCGACATGAGATTCTTGCGACATTCTCAGCCTGTTGAGCAGGAACACAAACCGCCCATTGAAACGAGAGGTTATCCCCACTATCTCTTTTTCCCAGCGCACATTGAGAACAACAGCGTTGTAGTGCCTGCCACGAAATACCAAGAGCTTTATCAACTGGAGGGAAAAGATGTTTAACGAACTTCTCACTCTTGGCCTGCACTTGGAGAAGGAAGACAACCTGCCCCCCCCAGGATTCTATTTTTATACAGAGCCTATCAAATGGGTCATTCACTTCAATCCGAAACATCCTGAAAAATCGAAAATTCGTCCGGCTGATAATAATAAGCTGCCACGACCAGTAAGCGGCAGGACAGGAAACGTGCAGGCATATCCATTGGCTGATGAAGCTGCCTATGTGCTGGGTATTGATCGTGGCAAAGGGAAAGGGAAGAAAATATCAGAAAAACATGAGGCTTTTTTAGCACTATTAAAAGAAATTGACGAATCCCAGAAAGCCACTGATTCCCCGTTGTCGATGATCGTGAAGCAAGTAAGGGATTTCATAATCAGTAAGCAGCTACAGAAAGCTGCTAATTGGGGAAATATTGAGAGCAAGGATTGGATATCGATCCTGATTGAAGAAGAAAAAACCCAGACTGAAGAAGAACAAGAAAACACTAAACATCTAATCGAACATCCGGCAATTAGAAGTTTCTGGATGAGAAAATTAGCAATACTCTGCAAGCCCGAGAAAAGAAACAAAAACGCTCAATACCGCATTTCTGGCGAATGTGGTATTTCTGGGAGCAAATGTGACGATCTCGTCGGCCGCATTCCTCTATCAGTCAAGCTCTATAAACCCGCACCGCTCCATTCGCTCAACGCCGATGCCTTTGTATCCGGCATAGAGGGTACAGGCGTTTATAAAGTCGCGCACGTAGGGCAATCTATTTGGGCTGGTGATTTGATAGCCCGAACTCTCAACTATCTCCGTGACAGTCCATTACATTACAAAGTTATTGCTAAAGCGATTGAAGCAGGAAAACTGAATACCGACTCGCATAACAATTTATTCGCATTTTATTGGATCGAGAAGCCGGAGGAAGATTCAACTGTGGGTTCGATAAACGCGACTGAAATTCTTGCAAATGCGCCGTTGATTCTTGGTGGTGCTACTGAAAAAGAGGAAGAAGAGAATGGCGAGACAAAAGACAAAATCAAGTCGAGACTGCCTGTCGATCTTTCCCAACTAGAGGCTCTACTAAATGTTCCGTGGACTGCTCAGGCACACAGCTTAGGGCTTGAAGAAAATGCCTTC
Organism: Nitrospiraceae bacterium UBA6898; assembly: GCA_002448975.1. Lineage (GTDB taxonomy): Bacteria > Nitrospirota > Thermodesulfovibrionia > Thermodesulfovibrionales > UBA6898 > UBA6898. The sequence continues at coordinate 5,558 of DKBO01000129.1, read as the reverse complement.
TGCCTACTTATGTTCTCTCCCAACAAAGGGCGCATCTCAGTGCGCGAATGGTTTAAGGTCGGCCTTGAGCTAATGCGTACAAATCTCAGACAATATCTTGACGCCCAGCGTATCGAAGACCCCGAAGGCAAGAATCCTCGCTGCTTCACAATTCAGGAGATACTCCGTGCAGTAGAGGAAGCAAACATCTCTCAACCTGAATATAAGGCAAAGGAATTAGCCAACCCAAATGTTACTCGTGCATTGCTGAGGAGTGCTTATCTTGGAGAAGCCCCGCCTGTGGGTCTGCTTGACCGTGCGGTGATCTGCTTTCGTCATCCTAAGGCTCTCAAGCGGTATGAACAGAGACATGAGAGAGAGCGTTTTGCTGTTTTGCAGCACCAACTGGTTTCAGTTATGAAACTGATCCTTACCCATCCCAAATCGGAGGTGAACATGAATAACGATGTAGATCAAACATCTGTCGAAGCAAAGAGCACAGCTTTTCTTTCTGGAAGTCTTCTCGCAGTGCTTGAGGAAGCTCAACTTGCCTCAATGAACTGGAAAATCAACACAACCCTTGTTGACCAATTTTACAGTACGGTAGCATCTGCGCCCTGTTCTGTCATGGGAATGCTGGTCTCGCGGGTGACCTCGCAGCACATGCCGAGACTGCGAAAGAATATGGGCTGGAAGTTTGAAACGGTGGAAAAATTGTTGGAGGAACTTCAGGATGCTTTGCAGAACAAAGGGGGATTCCCACGGACTCTTACTTTGAAACAGCAAGCGGAATTTTCCCTAGGTTTTTACACGCGGAGAGCCGAATTTCGCCGCCAGCGTCCCTGACATTGGATATGCTGTGGCAAAACTATAATCACAAAAAAGGAGAAACAACAATGATTCATCTCGATCCTACAAAAAGACATGATTTTATCCTGCTGTTTGACGCTGAAAAAGCTAACCCCAATGGTGATCCGGATGCGGGGAACATGCCGCGAGTTGACCCGGAGACCATGTGCGGCTTTACGACAGATGTTTCAATCAAACGCAAGGTGCGTGATTATCTTCAACTCACTTATGGAATTCCGATGTTCATTCAGAGTGAGACAGCATTAAACCGACTAATTGACAAGGCAGCTACGGAATGTGGCGCAGAGAAGGTTGAAGTGACCTTGGGAGACACAAATGAAGACAAACTCTTAATCGAATTCTTCGGCATGAATGAAATTGAAAATATAGAATCTGATGAGGAAACCATTCGTTATCAGGGAGAATCACCTAAATCAAAAGAGATAAAAGCGGCTCTAAAAGTCGAAGATGATGTACTGCAATCATTTGTTAAGGCACTGGAAGATGATGAAGAATTCAAAGAGAATCCTCCCAAGAAGAAAGATATAGAAGACGCGCTGAAGAGCCTTGCAGACCGCATGTGCATAGCTGCCAAGGGGAAAAGCAAGTTGGATAGAAAAGTACGAAATAGAACGAGAGATAAAATGATTCAGGATTACTTTGACATCCGCATGTTTGGGGCTGTTCTTTCTACAGGTCTAAACGCGGGTCAGGTCCGTGGCCCTATGCAACTGACGTTTGCAAAGTCTATTAATCCAATATTTCGTATGGATTGCGGCATAACTCGCAAGGCTGTCACTAAAGAGGCAGACAGGAAGAAAAAGGAAAATACCATGGCCCGAAAGCCTGTCGTCAATTATGGGCTGTATCAAGGCTTCGGTCATTACAGCCCATATCTTGCACAGGAAAAACCGGATGTTAATATGTCCAGCGACAATCTCTTCGTAAAGGAGAAAGACTTAGAGCTTTTTTGGGAAGCGCTCTGGAAAGGCTTGGACAACGATCATGCAGCAATTCGCCACTTAAGGCCTCGCGGCGTCTATGTGTTTACTCACAGCAATCCGAGGGGCAACGCGCCTTCACATCGCCTATTCGATATGCTTAAGGTGGCATTGAAGGAAGAGGTGAAAAAGGAAGATCGATCACCCAGCCAATTCTGTGACTATAACGTATCTCTTCCGGAAGGGACTCTTAAAATTGGGGCGAATGAAATTAGGATCATATCAGCAGGTGAGTTGAAGGATAATGGGGGAAATAAGGAAATCCCAGTGAACACTGTGGTGTTTACTAAGGTTTATCATGAAGAAGCAGGCACTTCAAGCTAAGAGGGCGCTAACCCATGGCTGACCAAGAAGATTTCTCGCAGCTCATCCCACCTCACGGTGGGTACAGGGATCTTCAGTCCTACAAAATGGCGGAGATTGTGTACGACGCCACAGTGTTTTTTTGCGACCGCTTCATAAACATCCGCTCGCGCACGCATGACCAGATGGTGCAGGCTGCCAGGAGCGGCAAGCAGAACATCGCGGAGGGCAGCATGGCCTCAGGCACTTCCAAGAAGACCGAACTGAAGCTCATCGGTGTGGCGCGGGCGAGCCTTGAGGAGCTGCTTCTGGACTTCCAGGACTTCCTGCGGCAGAAGGATCTGCCGATCTGGGGAAAAGACCATCCGACAGCCGTTGCTGTACGCAGGCTCGCCTACAGCAACGATAGGTCCTATGCGACCTATAAGACCCATATTGAGTCTTCCCCTGATGTGGCGGCGAACGCTCTGATCTGCCTGATCCATCAGGCGAATTATTTGCTCGATCAGCAGCTGCGTTCTTTGGAAAAGGCTTTTCTGGAAGTGGGCGGGTTCACCGAAAGGCTTTACAAAGCGCGCTCGGAAGCGCGCAGCCGAAGGCGATAAGTCCTATATGACCCATAAGACCTATACTTTGGATGATCTGATTCAGCTGTCGTCGCTGCAGCATTTTGTGTACTGCACGCGGCAGTGCGCCCTGATCCACATCGAACAGGTTTGGAGCGAGAACCTATTCACAGCGCAGGGCCGCATCATGCACGACAAGGCCGATAGTAACAAGTTCGAATCGCGAAGAGATGTCCGCATCGACTACAGTGTGCCCATGAGGTCACTGAGGCTTGGGCTTATCGGCAAGGCGGATGTCGTGGAGTTTCATCGTCAGGCTGACGGCACATGGCTGCCGTTTCCAGTGGAGTACAAGCGCGGCAAGCCGAAGATAGACGACTGCGATAAGGTTCAGCTCTGCGCCCAGGCAATCTGTCTGGAGGAGATGCTTAACGTGGACATTCCGGCAGGCGCTCTTTTCTATGGACAGACGCGACGCAGGGAGGATGTTGTATTTGACGAGAGGCTTCGCACTGAGACTGAGGAGATTGCACATAAGGTGCATGAACTTATCGCAGGCGGAGTAACACCGCAAGCCGAATACGCGAAGAAATGCGAGAAATGCTCGCTGCTTGAACTCTGCATGCCCAAGACCTGCGGCAAGCCGAGGTCAGCGAAAAGATATCTGTTGGCTGCAATGGAGGCTGAATGACCAGCAATAAGGAAACGTGGGAGGAACTTTCTCAGTAATGATATCGCAGTTGAGCAATAAGGACGGCATCTACGGAGGGTCGGTAGATAATACGGTGCTCGTCATTAATGCGTCTCGACCAGTAGCCGGAGAGTCCATGTTTCAGTGGCTCAGGCTTCCCACTGCCAGTGAACGGGTCACGCATAATCTCCTGAATGAGCCGGTTAATGCGTTTGAGCATCTGCCTGTCCGTCTCCTGCCAGTAGAGGTAGTCCTCCCAGGCATTTTCGGAAAAAATGAGCTTCATTCGGCAAGGGCATGTTCGGAGCCGCCGCCTCGTTCAAGCTCGGCGATGGATTCAAGGAGCCGCCGAGCGTTTTTCGGAACACGCAGAAGATATGCGGTTTCCTCAAGGGCCGTGAAATCTTCAAGAGAGATCATTACGACCGACTCCTGTTTCTGGCGCGTAATGATGAGCGGCTCATGGTCTTCGCAAACTTTCTTCATTGCTGAGGCCAGACTTGAGCGGGCGGTTGAATAGGTAATGGTGTTCATAAGGACCTCCGTTTACATTGTACAATATATTGTACGTATAAAGATGTGAGTTCGTCAAGTAGCAAAGAGATTGGTTCTTGGAAGAATGAGATGAGGTCAGGATGAAAAAACTTCTTAACACACTGTACGTGACAACTCAGGGTGCGTATCTCCAGAAGGACGGGGAGACTGTTGCCGTGAAAGTTGATGGTGAAGTAGCTCTTCGCATACCTGTGCACACCATCGGCGGTATCGTCTGTTTCGGCCAGGTCTCATGCAGCCCTTTCCTGATGGGTTTTTGTGCAGAGAGCGGTGTGGCTATCAGCTTTCTTACCGAAAACGGCGGCTTTCTTGCCAAGGTACAGGGGCCGGTCTCCGGCAATGTGCTTCTCAGGCGTGAGCAATACCGCAGGGCAGATGATCTGCAGGCCTCCTCTGCCATAGCACGTGCCGCACTGACCGGGAAGCTTGCAAATTGCCGGGCTGTTCTTCAGAGATCGCTGAGAGACCATGCCGAAAAGATTGAAGCAGAAGCAGTTTCACGAGCCTCGCAGGCGCTTGCCAATGCATTAAGAAGACTGCAAGGTGATTACTCTCTGGACACGGTTCGGGGGATAGAAGGCGATTCAGCAAACACCTATTTCGGTGTTTTTGACCATCTCATCACCTGCCAAAAGGATGAATTTGCCTTTAGCGAACGAAACCGGCGCCCCCCGCTCGACAATGTGAACTGTCTGCTTTCATTTCTCTATACCCTGCTTATGCATGATGTGCGCTCAGCCCTTGAAGCTGTGGGACTTGATCCTGCTGTAGGATTCCTGCACAGGGACAGGCCAGGGCGCTATGGGCTCGCTCTGGATATCATGGAGGAATTTCGCCCATTCCTGGCTGACAGGCTTGCCCTTTCGCTGATTAATCTCTGCCAGGTACAGGGTAAAGGGTTCAACAAAAAAGAGTCAGGGGCGGTAATGATGGAGGATGATACGAGAAAGGCTGTGCTTGTTGCATATCAAAAGCGCAAACAGGATGAGGTGCTTCACCCGTTTATCAATGAGAAGGTCAGTGTTGGGCTTTTGCCGCATATTCAGGCAATGCTTCTTGCCCGCCACCTCAGGGGTGACCTTGATAGTTACCCGCCGTTTTTCTGGAAGTGAGGTCACATTATGTTTGTCATCGTGAGCTACGATGTCGCCACATCGGACGAAGGAGGTCAGCGCCGCCTCCGCAGAGTTGCGCGTGCATGTGAAGATTTCGGGCAGAGAGTGCAGAAGTCGGTGTTTGAATGCATTGTTGATCCTGCGCAGTGGACAGTTTTGAAGGCACGACTGGAAGCGGAGATTAATAAGGAGAAGGACAGCCTTCGATTTTATTATCTTGGTTCGAACTGGAAGCACAGGGTCGAGCATTTGGGAGCTAATGAACCATTCGATCAGGAAGGCCCGTTGCTTATTTGAGCCGGTGCGAACCTCCAGTACGCACGATTTTGCTGGGAGGTTCGCGAACCTTAAGATATCGGTTGGAAACACAGGGTTTTAGAGATCGCTCTTTGAAAACTAAAGATTCACAGATGCGAAATAGGCAGGTTCGCAAAATACAGTCATATTATGCATTGATTTTCGTTAGTTAGAGCTTTACAGTCGCGCCCCGCGCGGGCGC
>DKBO01000007.1 GCA_002448975.1 Nitrospiraceae bacterium UBA6898 | reverse complement strand
GGATCGTTCACCAGCGCGCGCGCGATGACGACGCGCTGCTGCTCTCCTCCCGAAAGCCTCCGGGGATAACTGTCCGCCTTATGCCTGAGGTTCACCGTCTTGAGGGCATCGGCTACCCGTGATTTGACCTCCCGCTCTCCCACCCCCCGGATTCTCAGGGCAAGGGAGACGTTCTCGAAGACATTTCTGTTGTCAAGAAGGCGAAAATCCTGAAAGACAACGCCGATGTTGCGGCGTATAAACGGAATGCTCGCCTCCCTGAGCGTTGTGGTATCCCAGCCTGAGATCGTGATGCTGCCGTGATCAGGCAACTCCGCAAGGTAAATGAGCTTGAGAAGGGTTGTCTTGCCCGAACCGCTTGGACCGGTCAGAAATACCATCTCCCCCCTCCCGACCGAGAAGGTGATATCGTGCAGCGCGGTCAGGTTCTCGTATTCCTTGGATACGTTCTGGAAGTGGATCATCGGGCCGGCAGGTTCCATCATTTGCCTTCTTCCTTGAGGATATAGTCAAGCAGGATGTCGTCAAGGCTCCTGGATATCTGGGCCTTGGGGTCCTTATGCGGTGCAGGCGTGATTGTCTCCGGATCAGGTTCCGGATCAGGAGGCGGTGCCAATTCCGGCGCTGTTTCCGGCTCCCTGATCACGGCCTCACCAGGCTGCCTCAGGACAGGCTGGGGAGTCTGGCGCCCAATCGTATGTTTCCCGTGAATCAATTCCTTGATCATGGCCTTATGCTGCTCTTTCATGAGTTCGCGGACCTTCTCCGCGAAATCAGGGCCATCAGCAATATCCGCATAGCTCGTCTTTTTCCTGGCAAGGATAGTGCCTTTGTCATAGAGCAGGGTAATGATATGCGGGTTCCTGGCTCCGCTGTCCTCTGTCTGGACGTGATAGACGGTACCTTTATAGGATATATTGGTGTTATAACCGACGAGCATACCTGCCTATTATAATAAAAACAGGGAGTGTGAAGATATATATTAGCGATACCCTCTGAAGCGGGAAGAGAGGGGAGGTTTTTTCCAAGCACCGCAGATACCCCTTTCACCGGAGACCTCCCGCGGCATTATCCCAAGAGGTCGGTCCAGATCTTCAGTGCGGTAATGGAGATGATTATCGCAAGCAGCCAGCGCAGGTACAGAGTCTTGGTCCGTTTGCTTACCCATGCCCCGGCCTTTGCAACGGGAACAGCGCCGAGAAGGAGGGCTCCGGCCATGGCAAAGGGGACCTGGCCCGTAGCAACCTTGCCGATCATGCCGGCTGTTGCAGAAAAGAGACCGATGGCAAGCGTTGAACCGAGCGCAACGCGCAGTGGTATCTTCAGTACATACAGCATGAGCGGTATGGTGATGAATGCCCCTCCCTGCCCCACGAGACCGATCAGAAATCCGACCGTCACTCCGATGACAAGTGCAACAGACCGCGGGAAACTCACCATGTCTTCTGTGTGGTCGTCCCTGCCATAGGTCCGCGGCAGGAACATCAGCGCTGCAGCCGTCAGTGCAAGAGCTCCGAAGATAAAGAGCAGAACCTTGTCGGGCACTGCCCGCGAGATGAACGAACCGGCAAGAGATGACAGGAAGAGCGAAGATCCGAGCGTCAGCACCAGTGATTTGTTGACCAGCCCCTGTTTCTGATAAAAGAGCATTGCCGAGAGGGATGCAAAGAACCCCTGCACCATGGTGAGGCCGGTGATATTCTTTACGCCGATCGGATCAAAGCCGAACACCGGAGGTACATAATGCAGGAGAGGGAACATGAGGATACCCCCCCCGATGCCAAGCAGCCCTGAGAAAAAACCGACCGCTGCCCCGGCAGATGCCAGGAACAGGAAAAATTCCAGGGTCATTTACCGTTCCACGACAATGCGTGCAGCGCTTTTCGCGTCTCCTTCCGTTACATCGCCGATGTATGCAGCGAGAATGCCTTCCTTCTGAAGCGCTGAGATGAGCGTTGTTTTTTTCCCGGCCGGCACAAATATCAGGAGGCCTCCTGAGGTCTGTGCATCATTGATCAGTATCTTCTCCATCTCCGAGACCGATGCGTGATACCTGACATGCTCACTGTAGTTGCGGAAATTAGCCATCGTCCCTCCGGGGACTTTGTTCATGCCGACAAGCCGTATGGCCTCTTCAAAGAAGGGTATCGCGCTCGCCCGGACATGAGCCATACACTTGCTGGCCGAGAGCACCTCATGGAGATGTCCGATGAGCCCGAAGCCCGTTATGTCCGTGGCAGTGCTGACGCCCACTTCAATCATGATCTCGCTCGCCCTTTTGTTCAGCGCTGCCATGGACAGCGTGAACTCCTCGACAACCGGTTCAGTACAAAGGCCGGCTTTTACGCCGGTGGATATGATTCCGGTGCCGATCTTTTTGGTCAGGAGCATGACATCGCCCGGACGGGCCTTGGTGTTGTCCAGTATTTTGTCGGGATGGATGAGGCCCATGACCGTATAGCCGAACTTGGGCTCCTTGTCCCGGATGGTATGACCGCCAATGACGGCTACCCCTGCCTCTGACATCTTGTCGGTTCCGCCCTGCATCACCCGGTGGAGTGACGGAAAGAACTCGGGCTGGCTCGGAAACATGGCGATGTTCAGGGACACAACAGCCCTTCCTCCCATTGCCCAGACATCGGAAAGGGAGTTTGCAGCGGAGATGGCACCGAACCAGTAAGGATCGTCAACGATGGGGGTGAAGAAGTCCGTTGTCAGCACAACGGCGACCTCGCTGTTGATGCGGTACACACCCGCATCATCCGCATTGTTTGAGCCGACAAGAACATCCTTGTCCGTTACTGCTGGCAGCTGACCCAGAACCTGGGCCAGGTCCGAAGGACTGAATTTCGCTGCTCAACCTGCGCAGCTTGCAAGTTCCGTAAGTCTTATGCTCATAGGCACCTCCCGTAACGTAGTCTTAGTATATACGTTCTTACTCTGAATTCATGTCGCTTCTCCCGAGAGGCTCCCTACCCCGTTGCTGTATTGCATATGCGCCCGCGTCTCCGACAAAAGGGAGGACGAGCATCCAAGGGAACGTAAGCCGCTTTGCGTCCCGAAACGGGGACAGGCCGATGACCATTTCCCGGTGGCCCGCAGCAGGTTGCTCTCGGTACGTGCCGAAGAGCCGGTCCCACCACGAGAAATTAAACCCGAAGTTGCTGTTCGTCTCTCTGATGACGACAGAATGATGCACCCGGTGCATGTCCGGCGTGACGACGAAGAGACGAATGGCCCTGTCGAAGTCGGCGGGCAGCAGAATGTTGCCGTGATTGAAGAGGGAAGTAGCATTTAGAACCACTTCGAAGATAATGACCGATACCGCGGGAGGACCGATGGCTGCTACTGCAGCCATCTTGACACCCATGCTCAGCATGATCTCAATGGGATGAAATCTGAGCCCCGTGGAAACGTCTACATCGAGGTCCGTATGGTGCATCATATGCAGACGCCAGAAGACCGGCACCGAATGAAACAGTATGTGCTGCAGGTATAGGAGGAGATCCAGCGTTATCACGCCGATTCCTACCGAAGCCCAGTATGGCATGTGATATTTGTTCAGGAGTCCCCATCCGGAGTCTCCCGCCATGACCGCGATGTCGAATGCCAAAACCGGCAAAAGAGCGCGCAGGGCAACCGTGTTAAGGAGGGCAATTCCCATGTTACCACACCATCGGATAGATTTCGCTGTGGTCAGGACTCTGCGCGGCGACAAGGATTCCCAGAGGGAAAGCAGGGTGAGGATTCCCATAAAGAAGACCAGCCGAACTGTGCTCTCATTCGTCATGCCGCAGTCCTTTTAGGAGGTGTGTGCATTCCATGAAATCCGGGATAGGCCTTCGATGGGTCAGAATGCATACCCTATCAGCATGTACACATGGCCGTTCCTGCTCACCTGCCGTACGCAGCTCCACCTCTTGTTGTTGTCGAAGATATTTGCATTGATACAAGCCTTTTTCGGTATCGGTCGATCTGAAGGATGTCAGGTTCTTCATCACGCCTCCGTGACCGTTGCGCGGAGATGGTCAAGCACAATTGCAAGTTCTTCCCAGGCGGTGGATCTTCCGAGACTGAACCTGACTGCACCCATGCCTTCTTTTTGAGGAACTCCCATGGCAGCAAGGACAGGAGAGAGCGTTACAGACCCGGCATGGCATGCAGCACCTGTTGATGCAGCCACCTCCGGCATTTTTGCCAGGACCTCGGCGCCGATCCTTCCGATAAAATTGACATTTACCGTGTTCGGGAGTCGCTCTATCGGGTGGCCGTTGAGCGAAATAGCCTTCCCGAAGATTTCCCGCAGCCCATCCCAGAACCGATCACGCAGCGCCTGCATCTGAAACATGCCGATCCATTTTTGTGCAAGCCGGCATGCAGCACCAAGGGCTATGGCAAACAGGACATTTTCCGTGCCGGCCCTTCTTCCTTGCTCATGTCCGGCGCCATGCATGAGCGGCTCGATTACTGAACCTTTCCTGATATAAAGTGCTCCGATACCTTTTGGTGCATACAGCTTATGACCGGCGACGGAAAGGAGGTCAATGCCGAGCTCATCTGTCCTGCAGGAGATCTTTCCGACGCTCTGGGCAGCATCGGTGTGGAACAGGATCCCGGCTTCCCGGGCTATTGTGGAGATCTCCGGGATCGGCTGGATGGTTCCCACCTCATTGTTTGCGTGCATTACGGTGATGAGGACCGTCTTGGGCGTGATCGAACGCCGTATTTCATCAGGATCTACCCTGCCGAAGCGGTCAACAGGGACTATCGTTATCTGTGCTCCAAGCTCCTCAAGGAACTGACAGGGATTAAAAATGGCGGGGTGCTCTACAGCTGTGGTGATAATATGACTGCCTTTTCCCCGATTTGCATAGAAGACTCCCTTGAGCGCATGATTGTTCGCCTCGGTTCCCCCGCTGGTGAAGACGATCTCAGCAGGGTCGCAGCCCAGCAGGTCGGCTACCTGTCTGCGCGCTCCTTCCACAGCATCCCTGGCGGGGGTGCCGGCCCAGTGACTACTTGAAGGATTGCCATAGTGATCAGTGAAGAAAGGACGCATGGCCGCAACAGCCTCCGGTGCGATGGGTGTGCTGGCATTATAGTCGAGATATATTTTATTCATCATCCGGATCAGGAATACAGTCCTCTGAACGTTTTCAGGGCAGATTGCTCATCCCGTGCTTCATCTTCCAGAGGAAATATTTTTCAAAGCCTACCTTCATCCATTTTGCCCATATTCCTTTCTTGGTAATCGACTCCTGTCTCGGCGGAAGAACTGGTGATGCCTTCATGAACGCTGCGGTATTCCCCATGTCCATAATGCACATGACATTCAACTCCTCTGCCGAAGGCGGTGAGAGGCCCTTGATATCAGCGAAGATCGTTGCTGCAGCGGTCTTGGCCATCTTGACCGTCATAAAGCCTGTCTTTGGTACCCCCACGGGGACAGGCGTGGGCTCCGGGGGCGCAATGGCCATGGCAACGCCGACGGCGAAAATGCCTTTGTACTTTGTATGCCGGTAGTTTCTGTCAACCGGAATAAAGCCGCGCGGATTGCCGAGCGGAGCGACCGCAGGCACACCCTTAAACGGCGGGGCTATCATCGCAAGCTTAAAGGGCAATCTGGTGCCGTCCCTCAGCCTAATTTCGCCGGGGGTCACCTCTTCAATCGCTTGGCTTATGATGGACTTTATGTCCCTTTCTGCAAATTCGTCTTCAAAGAATCTCTTTGAGTTGCCAAGCCCTCCCACACCCATATGCCCGAGATAAGGCTCGGATGTGAGATAGAGAATCGGTACCTTATGGCGCATTTTCATGCGTCTGAGTTCAGCATCCATCTCAAATGCCAGTTCGTAGGAAGGCCCGAAGCAGCTGACCATCTGTGAAGAGCCAATAACGACCGGCCCCGGTTCTTCAATGATCCTTCTCCAGTTTTTTCCTGTTATTACCGCATGATCGAGGTCGAACGTACAGTCGGTATATCCCTTGTCAGGACCAAGGCCCGGGATTTCATCGAAGGAAAGATAGGGTCCGGTTGAGATGACGAGATAGTCATAGGGGAACTCTCGTGTTGCGGTTTTCACCTTTGATGTTTCCGGATCCACCTGTGTTGCAGCCTCATAGATGAATTGAATGCCCTTGGGTCTAAGTATGTCAGCGACATTCAGCGTAATGTCTTCCTGCCTTCGCCACCCCATGATCAGCCAGGGCAGTGAAGGCAGAAAAATGAACCGCTTGTCTCCGCTGATAACGGTCACTTCAGCATCTCTGCCCAGAACTCGTTTCAGTTCAAAGGCTGCGGTGAGGCCGCCGAATGAACCTCCCAAAATAACCATTCTTGCCATGGCACTCTCCCCTTTTCCGGGTGTCAGCAACTCTCATATGATGCCGACGCCGAACGCCGACTTTATTTCCTGATTAGAACGCGCCTACGACGTTGTCGTGTTCGGTCATTAAGTCAACAAGGCCCTCGTAATTGATGCCCTGCATGTTCTTACTCTCATTAACGGCATTCAGACCTCGCAACAGCCTGTCATCTTCAAGAACATAGGCTTTTCCCGTAAACCCTGCATCTCTGAGATTCTGCCCGCGCGAAAAATAGACACCGTTTTGCAGAAGGACGATATCAGCAGACATATCACATGCAAGTATAACTCCTCTCTTACCCTCTGGTGTGTCAGGAGCGCTTTTGACAATCACGAGCATAGGTTCTCCCTTAGAAAATCATTGTTGTATCTGAATTGCGGATAATACCGGCAATCTCCGGACTATTTGAGATTCTGACACCTGCTATGAGATCGCTAACCTGAAGACCAGCCACTTCCATGGACAACTTGTCCACATATACTTTCGCTCCCATCTCAATGCAGTCTATAATCCCGGATTCCATATTGAGATATTCTGTTGACTCTGTGCTCTGGCCCTTTAGCGCCGTGGTTATGCCACCATCGACAAGTATCAGCTTTACCGCCATGTCTTCAGTTATTCCTCCCAGGGTATGCCGGACAGCCTCGGAAGCGTCAGTTGTGCCGTAAGGGGGTCTTCTTAAGATGATGCTCATGCTGCCCACTGTTCCTCCTATGCGCCTAAGGTGAGAAATACCGGTTTCGTCTTAATGACATTGAAGAGTCCTTTCAGCGAACTCATTTCCCCGCCTTCGACCGAATCCTCACCCGCAAGCCCGCGGGTCTTCATGCAGCCGGTTCAGATATCGACCTTGAGGCCCCTGCCGACAAGATCTTCAAGGGCGGAAAGCGACTGGGGGACCTGGCCTTTGACTATGGAGAAGACGCCGTCACCGGATGCGAGCAGTCTGACTTTCTGGCCTTTTTTTAATGCGGCGTCTGCGAGATTAAGCATGGTATGCGTATTCTCAAAGCTGTAGGGTGTTGTCGACAGAAACATTACGATTTCTTTTTGCATGACATCCTCCTTCCGGCAACGTAAACTGAGAAAGTTAAAACTTTGTCGATTTCTTTCACTATCTGGCGCATATCCTTCTTGTCTTTCTTCAGTGCAAAAATGGCATATCTGAACGCATTCCATACGGTTTCCCGACCGTTGGAAGATATTGAATGATGCCGGTTGCCATCAATGTCTTCTTTCACCCGGATAGGTGCCCTTTTTTGTGACAGGGCAGCAGGCCGGCGCAGGGAGCTCTTCGATATAATCTTTTTTCAGGACTTCGAGCAGGTCAGGAATAAGGGGGTCTTTCAGGAAATAGCACCTGAGTCTTCCGTCCATGTAATGGTCGATGATACCCTGCTTCCTGAGCAGGGAGAGATGCTGGGAAACGTTTGGCTGGCTTATCTCGAGAAAGTCCTCAAAGTCGCTTACGCATTTGACGCCTTTCAGAAGTTCTTCAAGGATACGAATCCTGACAGGATGTGCAACGGTTTTAAGGACCTCAACCCTGTGCATGATGGATCTCATCGATCGCGGCCTCCTCTGCACGATATCTCGTTATACATGCAAATATAATTATGTTTGCATGTATATGTCAAATAAAAAATCAGCCCTGTGTAACAATATCGATGAGCTTCGACTTTTCCTGCATCTGCTCGGTGAGGACCTCGCGCATAAGGATGCAGGCCTGGATGACCTTGGCATTAGAAACGGAGTAGTAGATATTGACACCCTCCCTGCGGGTTTTGAGTATGCCTTTGTGCCGCATGACCGCGAGGTGCTGGGAAACATTCGCCTTGGGCACACCAAGTATCTCAACAAGCTCTGAAACGGTCTTTTCTCCTTCTTTCAACGCGTTCAGGATCTCAAGCCGTTTGGGGCTTGCGAGGGTCTTGCATACCTCTGACTGAAGTTCAAAAAGTGTCTTGTCCTGTTTCATACATGCATATTTTATTAACTATAATGTTAAAAGGTCAAGGGAAAGTTCCGTGTAACTTCCTTTACTCAAAGAAATATTTTGTGATACACTGAGAATTCCATCTGATCTTCTCATTATGACAACTACAAAAGGATATGCAATAGGCGTTGATCTTGGAGGTACGAACCTCAGGGTCGCCATTGTCTCCCGTGAAGGGGAGATCGTGCGAAAGATAAAGATGCCTTCAACGGATCAGGTACTTGACTCCATCTTGCATGCCATCACAGAGATCAAACCGGAGGGCCTGGTCGGTATTGGCCTGGGCTGTGCCGGGATTATAGACAGAAAACACGGCAGGGTCTTCACCTCTCCGAATTTTCATGCCATCGAGGGCATTGACCTTGTCCGGGAGATCCGTCAAAGGTTCGGCGTTCCCGTTGTTATCGAAAATGATGCGAACGCTGCTGCCCTGGGTGAGAAGATAGCCGGTGCAGGAAGAGGTTTTGATCATTATGTGCTGCTTACGCTTGGTACCGGCATTGGCGGCGGCATCATTCAGAACGGGAAACTGCTCAATGTATCAGCAGAGATCGGCCATATGAGCATAAATGCCGATGCGGAAAAATGCCCCTGCGGCAACAACGGGTGCCTTGAAAACTATGCCTCTGCACGCGCCATGATAGCCAAGGCGGTCTTTATGCTCGAGAAGGAAACAGAGAGCATGTTGAAGGAATGCTGTAAGGGCAGCATCTATAAGATAACGCCGGAGGATATCTATGGGGCCGCGCTCGAGGGTGATACACTCGCGCGTGAGATCCTGAGGGATGCAGGGCGGGTTCTCGGCGTCGGCCTTGCCAATATCATAAATATCATGAGCCCTGAGGCGATCATCCTTGCCGGCGGTCTTATCGGGGCATGGAATATCTATGTCCAGGAAGCTATCAAGGAGGCTTCACGCAGGGCGTTCAGGGAACTTTTTGAAGGTGTGAAGATCATTCCTTCTTCTCTGGGTGATGATGCGGGCATTGTGGGTGCCGCCAGCCTTGTATTCATGAAAACCGCAGAAACTCAGGCGTAACAGCGACAGATGACTAAGAACATCCGCAACTTCTCGATCATCGCCCATATTGATCACGGCAAGTCAACGCTCGCCGACCGGCTTCTCGAGTATACCGGCGCACTCTCCAAGAGAGAGATGCAGGCGCAGGTTCTCGATTCCATGGACCTCGAGCGTGAACGGGGAATTACGATAAAGGCCCACGCCGTCAGGCTCGTCTACCGTGCGGACGACGGCAATGACTATGTCCTGAACCTGATCGATACGCCCGGCCACGTGGACTTTTCCTATGAAGTTTCCCGGAGCCTCGCATCGTGCGAAGGAGCGCTGCTTATTGTCGACGCAAGTCAGGGTGTCGAGGCCCAGACGCTTGCAAATGCATATCTCGCTGTCGAGCATAATCTTGAGATGATCCCGGTCATTAACAAGATCGATCTCCCGAGCGCAGACCCCGAGAGGGTGAAGGAACAGATCGAAGATGCGGTAGGTATAGACAGTGCTGACGCTATCCTTGCAAGCGCTAAGGAGGGGATAGGCACCAAAGAGATCCTTGAGGCGATTGTGAAGAAGGTGCCGCCTCCCCCCGGAGACGAGCATAAACCCCTGAAGGCGCTCATCTTCGATTCGTGGTTCGACAATTACCAGGGGGTCATCGTCCTGGTGAGGGTGTTCGACGGCAGGGTGAGGGCCGGGAGCAGGATCCTGCTGATGGCGATAGGCACATCGTTCGAGGTCCTGCAGGTAGGTATATTTTCGCCCAAGATGACACCGATGGAGGAACTTGCTGCCGGAGAGGTGGGTTATATCATCGCCAGCATCAAGAATGTGGCCGACACAAAGATAGGCGATACCATAACCGATGTGAATAAACCCGCCGCGGAACCGTGCCCCGGCTACAAAGATATTAAGCCCATGGTCTTTTGCGGCTTTTATCCGACCATTACCCATCAGTATGAAAACCTCAGGGATGCACTCAACAAACTCAGGCTGAACGACTCATCGTTTACCTTTGAGCCGGAGACGTCGCTGGCGCTCGGCTTTGGATTTCGGTGCGGGTTCCTCGGACTTCTGCATATGGAGATCATCCAGGAGCGCCTTGAGCGTGAATTCGATCTGTCGCTGCTCAGCACTGCCCCGACTGTTGTTTACCGGGTGACGCTGCAGGACGGGAGCGTTGAATATGTGGAGAATCCCGCATCCCTTCCGGAACAGTACGAGATGATCGAAGAACCTTTTGTGCTGACGACGATCTTTGTCCCCAAGGATTTCATCGGTCCGATCCTTGATCTCTGCCAGGAAAAGCGTGGAGCGCAGAAGAGCTTTCATTTTATCGGTAAGGACAGGATAAAGGTCGAATACGAACTGCCGCTGAATGAGATCCTCTGGGATTTCTATGACAAGCTCAAGTCATTTTCCAAAGGATACGCGTCCATGGATTATGATTTTCTGGGATACAGGGAATCCGACCTGGTGAAGCTCAATATCATGCTGAACAGTGAGGTCGTGGATGCCCTTTCCTTGATAGTTCACAAGGACAAGGCTTATTATAAGGGAAGGCAGCTTGCCGAAAAGCTGCGCGAGATCATCCCGCGGCAGATGTATGAGGTCGCGATCCAGGCCGCCATCGGCAACAAGGTCATTGCGCGTGAAACGGTCAAGGCTATCAGGAAGGATGTTCTGGCCAAGTGCTACGGCGGCGACATTACCCGGAAGCGGAAGCTCCTTGAAAAACAGAAGGAGGGCAAGAAAAGGATGAAGCAGGTGGGAAGGGTTGAGCTTCCGCAGGAGGCCTTTCTCGCGGTCCTGAAAGTGAAATGAGCAAACAAAAGAAAAAGTCGGTCCTCAGAGAAAACATCGAAGCGATCGTAATCGCATTCCTGATCGCAATTGTGATCAGGACCTTTGCCGTACAGGCCTTTAAGATCCCCTCAGGTTCCATGCTTTCCACATTGCAGATCGGCGACCATATCCTGGTAAACAAGATCATCCTCGGCACACCGGTAGATATTCCGTTCACCAATATCAATCTTTTCAGAATGCCGGGGATACGCGAACCACAGCGGGGAGATATCGTCGTTTTCAAATATCCCGAGGACCCGAAGCGGGACTTTATCAAACGGGTGATCGCTGTCGGGGGTGATGTTGTTGAATCAAGGGATAAGACCGTGTTTGTGAATCAGAGCAAACTGATTGAACCATATGTCCAGCATGTGGATATGCTGGTCAAGTCCCGCATCATGGACAAACGCGACAACTTCGGTCCTATTACCGTGCCAAAGGGTATGGTGTTTGTCATGGGGGATAATAGGGATCAGAGCTATGACAGCAGGTTTTGGGGGTTCGTTGATGAAACGCAGATCAAAGGAAAAGCCATGATTATTTACTGGTCCTGGGACAGCGATAAGACATGGGTGCGCTTTTCCAGGATAGGGAGGCTGGTACATTGAGAAAAGCATGGGGGGAAAAGGGCTTCATAAAGACATTGCTGGGCTTGGGCCTGCTGGTGGCCATTATTTTTGTCGGGGTAACGCTTGCCCGGCCGTACTACCGCTATTACCAGTTCGGTTCCCATACCCGGGACTATTTGAAGACCGACATTGGCGATGTCAATGCGATCAGAAAACATATGCTTGAGGATGCCGCTGAACTGGGGGTCCCGCTGAACGACCGGGACCTTGCGGTCTCCGTAGATACAGATAAGAAACGGGTAATGGTTAAGGCAACCTGGACCGACACCGTAGACCTGCTCGGGCAATATCAGAAGGATATTGATTTTGTCCTGGAAGAGGAGTGGTGATTGTTCACCGGGCTTGTTGCGGAGATGGGTGACGTTGTCTCTCTCATGAAGAAGGGGAGCGGTGCCCGACTGTCCCTGGATGCCGTGGAGGTAAGCCGGAACGCAAAGCTCGGGGACAGCATTGCGATCAACGGGACCTGCCTGACGGTTGTAGAGATCAAGGGACGTACGCTGGCCTTTGATCTTTCCGATGAAACGCTGAGATCATCGAACCTTGGCGAACTGAAGGCGCGGGACCGCGTTAACCTGGAATCGGCATTACGGCCGGACGACAGGATCGGCGGTCATTTTGTGACCGGACATATAGACGGCACCGGTGTGATACGGTCGAAGACACGCGAAGGAGAAGTGTACAAGATCATTATCAAGACAGAGCCGTGGATAGCGGAATACCTTGTAGAAAAAGGCTCTGTTGCCGTGGACGGCATCAGCCTTACGGTCGTTGATGTTATGAGAGACGGTTTTTCCCTCGTCATTATTCCGCATACGGCAAAGCTTACGACCATCGGGGTCAAGGGCCTCGGTGACAGGGTGAATGTCGAAGTGGATATTCTGGGCAAATACGTGGCCCGGTACCTGAAACGGGAAAAGGGTGAGGACCTTATGCAGACCCTTATGAAAAAAGGTTACGCCTAGGCGGCGAGCGGCGAACGACGGAGGGACCGGGAGGCATACGCGNNGCCCGAGGCGATCAACTTCATGGCAAAATACGGCAGAGGGCTCATCTGCCTGTCACTTACACCGGAACGGGTCGAAACACTGAAGCTGCCGATGATGTCCGAGAATAACACCTCATCTTTCGGTACGGCCTTCACGGTCTCGATCGAGGCGAAAAAAGGTGTTACGACCGGGATATCGGCAGCAGACAGGGCGGTCACCATCCTTACGGCGATCAATCCGCAATCCACCCATGAGGACCTTGCCCGTCCCGGGCATGTCTTTCCACTCAGGGCAAAGCCGGGAGGGGTGCTCCAGCGTGCCGGGCAGACAGAGGGGTCGGTTGATCTTGCCCGTCTTTCAGGACTCAACCCTTCAGGCGTCATCTGCGAGATCATGAACGAAGACGGGACCATGTCCCGGGTGCCGGAGCTCATGGAGTTCGCAAAACAGCACAACATGAAGATCGTGACGATCAAGGACCTGATAAAGTACCGGACCAGGATCGAGAGGTTTGTGCACCGGGTATCCACCACCAAGCTACCCACGGATTACGGCGACTTTATGGTTGTCGCCTATGCAAATGATGTGGATGCCAATGTCCATCTTGCTCTGGTGAAGGGCGAGATCAAAAAGGATGATGCCGTACTTGTCAGGGTCCATTCGGAATGTCTTACCGGAGACGTCTTCGGCTCAAAAAGATGCGATTGCGGGGAGCAGCTGCATACGGCAATGGAACTGATCAACAGAGAGGGCCAGGGAGTCATCCTGTACATGCGGCAGGAAGGCCGGGGCATAGGGCTGGTGAACAAGCTCAAGGCGTACGAGCTCCAGGACAAGGGCCTTGACACGGTCGAGGCCAATATCAAGCTGGGGTTCAAACCTGACCTGCGCGACTACGGGATCGGTGCGCAGATCCTTGTTGACCTCGGCATCCGGAAGATGCGGCTGATGACGAACAATCCCAAGAAGATCGTCGGGCTCGAAGGGTACGGTCTTAAGGTTGTGGAGCGTGTTCCCATGGAGATGCATCCCCATGAGCGGAACCTCGTCTATCTCAAGACCAAGAAGAAGAAACTCGGACATATGCTGAGCAATGTCTGAAATGTTATAGGAGGCAGTCATGAAAGTCATCCAGGGAGATTTACAGGCGAAGGGACTGAAGTTCGCCATCATCGTGAGCAGGTTCAATGATTTTATTACCGGTAAGCTTCTTGACGGGGCAGTTGATGCACTTATGCGCCATGGGGCAAAGGAAGAGGATGTCGATGTGGTCAAGGTGCCTGGGGCCTTCGAGATACCGCTTGCTGCAAAGAAGGTTGCTGAAAAAGGTGCCTATAATGCGGTGATATGCCTGGGAACGGTCATCAGGGGAGCCACGCCGCACTTTGATTACGTCGCTGCAGAGGTCTCGAAGGGGGTTGCTGCTGCGTCGCTGGATACGGGCGTTCCGATCGCCTTCGGCGTATTGACCACGGATACGATCGAACAGGCGGTTGAACGGGCCGGGACCAAGAGCGGCAACAAGGGCTTTGATGCAGCAGTTACCGCAATCGAGATGGCCCAGGTATTCAAGAAGTTATCGTAAGGAGTGAGGGGTGAGGAGCAGGAAAAGACAGCCAAGGCCTCTTGGTGTTTCTCTTCACGCCTCTTCTCGCCTTGTCCCTCACGGAACATGAACCGCCGCCGCAGGGCAAGGGAACTTTCCCTCCAGATGCTCTTTCAGCATGAGTTTACCGGTGAACAATCGGACTTCAAGGCTGTGGAAGATCTCGATCCTGCAAAGAAAGAGGACGCAGAGGTCAGGAAATTTTCCGAGGAACTGGTCAGGGGGACACTCGCGCACCTCGACGAGATCGACCAGAAAATACAGCTGGTTGCAGCTCACTGGAAGATGAGCCGTATGGCTTCTGTTGACCGGAACATCATGAGAGTTGCTGCCTATGAGATCCTCTACCGGGACGATATCCCGCCTGCGGTAACGATCAACGAGGCCCTTGAGATTGCCAAGAAATACTCGTCTGCAGAAGCTGCCTCCTTCATCAACGGTCTCCTGGATAAAATTGCGCGTGACAGCGGGAAAAAATGAGGCTGCCTTTTCCCGGAAGCAAAACATTCCCTTCTTGATGATCCTTTTTTCCCGTCACGGGCGTCAGCACATTTCATGCATGCCCGCATAACAGAGGCATTTTCGGATTTGGGAATTTCCTGCAGCATCGTATAAAATAGAGACCCAATACCATACGGAATAGAGGAGAACCATGATCGAACGATATACCCGCAAAGAAATGGGCGATCTCTGGGAGCCGCAGAACAGGTTCCAGAAATGGCTCGATGTGGAGATCGCGGTATGCGAGGCCTGGGCGGAACTCGGCAAGATACCGAAAAGCGCACTTGCCGTGATCAGGGAAAAGGCCGGGTTTGATGTTGCCCGCATTGACGAGATAGAGGCTGTGGTGAAACATGATGTCATTGCCTTTCTCACCTCGGTCGCCGAAAAGGTCGGTCCGGAGTCGCGGTATATCCATAAAGGGCTGACCTCTTCTGACATTGTTGATACTGCCCAGTGCCTGCTGATGAAAGAGGCTGCGGGCATCATCATAAAGGACCTCAAGAAACTTCTTGGCATACTCAGGGAGCAGGCATTCCGCTATCGGCATACCCCATGCATCGGCAGGAGCCATGGCGTGCATGCCGAGCCCATGACCTTTGGCCTCAAGTTCGCGCTCTGGTTCGAGGAGGCGAAGAGAAATCTGCAGCGGATGGAAGCGGCCCGGAAGGCCGTAAGTGTCGGCAAGTTCTCCGGCGCTGTGGGCACGTTTTCGAACATACCGGTTGGTATCGAAGAGAAAGTCTGCAGGAAACTCGGCCTCAAACCCGAGCCGATCGCGACGCAGGTTGTGCAGCGGGATCGCCATGCAGAGTATCTTTCCTCGCTGGCAATCCTTGCTGCCTCGATGGAAAAGATCGCCGTCGAGATACGGCATCTGCAGAGGACTGAAGTGCTCGAGGCGGAAGAGCCTTTTGCAAAAGGCCAGAAGGGATCTTCGGCCATGCCGCATAAACGCAATCCCGTGGGCTGCGAAAATCTGTCGGGCCTCGCGCGGGTTGTGAGGGCGAATGCCCTTGCCGGGATGGAAAATGTTGCGCTTTGGCATGAGCGGGACATATCGCATTCATCGGTCGAACGTGTGATCATCCCTGACAGCACGATCCTCGTTGACTATATGCTCAACAGGCTGGCGGGCATCCTTTCCGGTCTCCAGGTCTATCCGGAGCGCATGCAAGAGAATCTGAACAGGAGCTACGGCCTCTACAATTCCCAGAATGTCCTCATCAGGCTGACCGAAAAAGGCATGACCAGGGAAGATGCATACGCCCTGGTCCAGAAGAATGCCATGATGAGCTGGAAGACCAGAAAGCCCTTCAATGGGCTTCTGGCAAAAGACAGGGATGTGAAGAAGTTCCTTTCAGCAAAAGAGCTGGACCGTATCTTTGAGCTGAAGCAGTATTTCCGAAATGTCGATTATATATTTGCGCGGGTTTTCGGCAGAGCCTGAGAGATAGGCGCTATGCCCATGATCTATAGGTTCAAGGCACCTGCGGTATCAGCGGCAAGGAATAAAGATCTCCTTGCTGCCGCGAAAAGACATATCTCTGCTGCAATACAGGACATAGAGACCGAGTTCTGCTTCTATATCGACGCTTCCCAGCCCCTCGACACTGATGAGACACAGCTCCTCACCTGGCTACTGAGTGAGACCTTTGAGCCGGAAAAGTTTGCTGAAACGAGCTTTCTGACTGCGGCCTCCGGCCCCCGAACCCTGGACTATCTCATCGAAGTGGGTCCCCGCATGAGTTTTACGACGGCATGGTCCACGAACGCTGTCGCTGTTTGTCATTCCTGTGGCCTCGCCGAAATTGCAAGGATCGAGCGTTCGCGGCGTTACCGCATCCGGTCTTCGGCAAAGCTCGTGGCCGCTCGCCTGCAGGATTTTTCTCGCGGGCTCTATGACCGCATGACAGAATGTGTCTATCCCGAACAGCTTAGATCATTCGCAACAGGTGCGGTGCCGGAGTCGGTCTTTTCCGTGCCGCTGATAGAGGAAGGAAAGGCCGCGCTGGAGAAGATCAACCGGGAGATGGGGCTTGGACTCGATGACTGGGACATAGACTATTACTATAACCTCTTCGTAAAAGATATCGGACGGAACCCGACAAACGTAGAATGTTTTGACCTGAGCCAGTCCAACAGCGAGCACTCCCGCCACTGGTTCTTCCGTGGCAGACTCGTCATCGATGGCAGGGAGATGCCGGGCAATCTCATGAAGGTCATCAGGCAGACTCTTGAGGCGAATTCCGGGAACAGCGTCATCGCATTTAAGGACAACTCAAGCGCGATCAGGGGATACGAGATCGAAACGCTCGTGCCGGTGAAACCGGGAAATGCATCTGGGTTCCGCAGAGCGCGCCTCCGGTATGACGTCATTTTCACGGCAGAGACCCATAACTTTCCCTCCGGTGTTGCACCGTTCCCCGGCGCAGAAACCGGGACCGGCGGGAGGATACGCGATGTCCAGGCGACCGGCAGAGGGTCCCTTGTCATTGCCGGAACCGCTGCTTACTGTGTCGGTAACCTGAGGATACCGGGGTATGAACTTCCCTGGGAAGACCCGTCCTTTGCATATCCGACAAACCTTGCCTCACCGCTTACCATAGAGATCGAAGCGAGCAACGGAGCATCAGACTACGGCAATAAGTTCGGCGAGCCATTAATACAGGGCTTTACCCGGTCCTTTGGCCTCAGGCTGCCTGACGACGAGCGGCGGGAATGGCTGAAGCCGATCATGTTCACCGGCGGCATCGGGCAGATGGATGCGATGCATACGGAAAAGAACGAACCGGAAAAAGGGATGCTGGTTACCAAGGTGGGCGGGCCCGCCTACCGCATCGGTATGGGAGGCGGTGCTGCCTCGAGTATGATCCAGGGACAGAACGTTGCTGAACTCGACTTTAATGCCGTACAGCGGGGAGACGCCGAGATGGAGCAGAAGATGAACCGGGTGATCCGCGCATGCGTGGAGCTTGGCGGGGAGAACCCTATCGTCAGCATCCATGATCAGGGAGCGGGCGGAAACTGCAATGTCGTCAAGGAGATCATCTATCCTGCTGGAGCGAAGATCGAGATCAGAAAGATCCAGCTGGGTGATGACAGCCTTTCCGTGCTCGAGATATGGGGCGCAGAATACCAGGAACAGAACGCACTGCTCATACGC
>DKBO01000072.1 GCA_002448975.1 Nitrospiraceae bacterium UBA6898 | reverse complement strand
GGGAGGTAAGGCGCACGAATGCCCGGGAATGAGGCATACGTATTTGTACGTCACAGTTACGAGGGTTACGTGTAACAAAGCATACGGACTTTTTACAAAGCCGTCAAAAAGGAGGGATAGTCATGCCAATACTCACGCCGTTCCTTTCAGGGATAGCCCTGATCCTGTTCTTTGCCGTCTACATCCTCACCAGTGCGATCAAGGTGCTGAAGGAGTATGAACGGGGAGTTGTTTTCAGGCTGGGAAGGATCATTCCGGTCAAGGGACCCGGCCTGGTCATTATCTGGCCCATCATCGACAAGCTGGTGAGAGTGAGCCTCAGGACGGTCACCATGGATGTGCCTCCGCAGGACATCATTACGCGCGACAATATCACGGTGAAGGTGAACGCTGTCGTCTATTTCAGGGTCCTTGATCCGGTCAAGGCGATCACCGAAGTTGAGGATTTCTACTACGCAACCTCCCAGATCTCTCAGACCACGCTCAGGAGCGTGCTCGGCCAGAGCCAGCTTGACGACCTGCTCTCAAAACGGGATGAGCTGAACGCGGAACTCCAGAAGGTGATCGATTTTCAGACCGAACCCTGGGGCATAAAGGTATCTACTGTCGAGGTAAAGAACGTTGATCTTCCCGTTGAAATGCAGCGCGCCATTGCCCGTCAGGCAGAGGCGGAACGTGAACGGCGGGCCAAGATCATACATGCAGAAGGCGAGTTCCAGGCATCGCAGAAACTGTCCGAGGCTGCATCGGTGATTTCTTCACAGCCGATCGCACTTCAGCTCAGGTTCCTCCAGACACTGACCGAGATAGCAACGGAAAAGAACTCGACCATACTCTTCCCAATACCGGTCGATACGATCCGGTATTTCATTGATGCGGTAAAAGGAAAGGGTGAGTCATAGAACCACAGGAATCACAAAGGGCCAGAGAACTCACGTGGATTAAGCTGTCTCTTCTGGCTCTTTTTCTCTTCGCGGTCTGGATATTGTACCGGGCAGGGGCATTCCAGTTCTTCGTGGACCGGCAGAGGGTCCGGGCATTCCTCGACTCCCTGGGTCCTCTGTCATTTATCGGCTTCATAGGTCTTCAGACTCTCCAGGTCGTCGCTGCCCCTATTCCGGGTGAAGTAACAGGGGTTATGGGAGGTTTTCTCTACGGACCTCTCCTCGGCCTTCTCCTTTCGACCATTGGGCTCACCTTCGGCTCATGGGTAAACTTCTCCCTCTCGAAAACATTCGGCAGGCCATTCGCAGACCGGTTCGTCTCGAAAAAGACCATGGCAAAGTATGATTACCTTCTGCACCATAAAGGTGCGTTCCTTGTATTCGTCCTTTTCCTGATCCCCGGGTTTCCGAAGGACCTCCTCTGCTATATCCTGGGCCTCGGCCATCTCACGACACGGGAGTTTCTGGTCATCAGCACGGTCGGCCGGTTCGGGGGAACAGTCCTTTTGACGCTTGGCGGCACCTATCTCCGCCACCATCAGTATTACCGCTTCTCGTTCCTGCTCGGCGTCGCCATCGTGGTCATATTCCTGTCAATGGTCTACAAGGAAAAAATGGAGCGTCTCTTCAGGATCTGGCATATCAATGCAAGGAAACGGGAACGGGAAAAGAAGAAGGGAAAAGGCAGAGGTTAAGACCGAAGCAAGAAAACTTTTTCTTTACCTTTGCCAATACCTGTAGTTTGTTACCACTTCAGCAGTGCTGATGCCCAGGTGAGTCCGCCGCCAAAGGCCTCAAGGAGGACGTATTCGCCGTCCTTCACCCTGCCGGCATGAAGGGCCTCGTCGAGGGCGATCGGGATGGACGCCGCTGAGGTATTTCCGTACTTCTCGATATTGACAAAGACCTTCTCTTCAGGGAGGTTCAGCCTTTTTGCCGTTGCCTGGATGATCCTGAGGTTCGCCTGATGCGGTATAAGCAGGGAGAGCTGCGAAGGGTCAAGCCCGCTGTCTTCGATCGTTCGTGCTGCAAGTTCCTCGAGCGTCCTGACAGCGACTTTGAATGTCTCATTCCCCTTCATCTTGATATACTGTAGTTTCTTGATGAGCATTTCCTTCGAACAGGGGGTCCGTGTCCCGCCTCCCGGTAGCATGATCAGTTCTCCAAGGCCCCCGTCAGCCTGAATATGCGTGGAGATGATGCCGCGTTTCTCCTTCGTTCCTTCAATGATAACGGCACCTGCCCCGTCACCGAAGAGCACGCAGGTAGTTCTGTCCTGCCAGTCTGTCACCCGCGAAAGCACCTCGGCACCCACGAGAAGAATCCTCTTATGCGCTTCTGTCCGTATCAGGGAGCTCGCAAGGTGCAGCCCATAGACAAAACCCGAACATGCGGCATTTATATCAAACGCGCCGGCACGCTTTATGCCGAGCCTGTCCTGCAGAAAACAGGCGGTCGAGGGAAATGCCATATCCGGGGTACAGGTAGCAACGATGACAAGGTCGATGTCCTTCGGCTTGAGATGGGCCTGCTTCAGGGCTTTCTGCGCCGCTGCATAGGCAAGGTCGGATGATGCCTGCGAAGCTCCGGCGATCCTCCGCTCTTTGATGCCGGTGCGTTCGACGATCCACTCGTCGCTGGTGTCCACCAGCTTCTCGAGATCCGCGTTCGTCAGCAACCGTTCGGGCACGTACGCGCCGGTCCCGACGATCCTGGCGCTCGGCATCCGTTGGTCACCTTTCCAGCAGGGAGGGCCCGCGGCCCCGGCCGGCCTATCCAATGGCGACACCCTCGCGGATGTGGGCGATCACCGCGCTGCTCACGCACCCCTCGGCGGCTCGGATGGCGTTCCGAATCGCCTTCCCGATCGATCGACCGTGGCTGATCATGCAGACCCCGTTCACGCCCAGCAGCGGCGCGCCGCCGAATTCCGACGAGTCGATCCGGCGCTTGAACCGACGGAAGGTGGGAATGAGCAGGAGGGAACCGGCCCGTCCCCGCAGATCCTTCCTCAGTTCCTCGCGCAGCAGGTGGAGCATGGTCTCCGCCAGGCCCTCGGAGATCTTGAGCGCCACGTTGCCCGTGAACCCGTCGCAGACGACGACGTCGATCGGCCCATGGTGCGCCGAAGCGCCCTGCGGCATATCGCGGCCTTCGACATTGCCGACGAAGTTGAGGCCGGGCGTCTGCTTGAGGCGCTTGAAGGTTTCCTTGGTGAAGGTCGTGCCCTTTTCGTCCTCCTCACCGTTGGACATCAGCCCGATCCGGGGATGTTTGAC
>DKBO01000219.1 GCA_002448975.1 Nitrospiraceae bacterium UBA6898 | reverse complement strand
GGTTTTCAGAATAGACTGGGCTGAACCTTTCCACTGATTACTGTATGCTAAATACTGCTATTCGCCCTTTACCTTGGCAATGATGCCTTCAGCGATGCCTTTCGGTACTTCATCGTAATTCGAGAACTGCATAGTGTAAGTCGCCCTTCCCTGTGTCCGCGAACGGAGGTCTGTTGCATAGCCGAACATCTCCGAAAGGGGAACCTGTGCCCTGATAATCTGGGCCTTGCCTCTTTTTTCCATGCTCTGTATCTTCCCTCTCCGGGAATTGAGATCGCCGATGACGTCTCCCATATATTCTTCCGGTGTTACCACTTCAACATTCATGATAGGCTCAAGGATGATCGGTTTTGCCTTCTTGGCCGCCTCTTTGAAGCCCATGGAACCGGCAATTTTGAACGCCATTTCAGACGAGTCGACCTCATGGTACGAACCATCGGTAAGCGTTACCCTGAAATCGACGAAGGGATATCCCGCAAGGACACCGCCGTCAGCAGCCTCCTTAATACCCTTCTCGACGGCATTCCAGTATTCGCGGGGAACGGTACCGCCGACGACTTTGCTCACGAACTCAAAGCCCTTCCCAGCTTCAAGCGGCTCCATCTCAAGGTAGACATGGCCGTACTGGCCGCGACCGCCGCTCTGCCTGACAAACTTACCCTCCGCCTTAGATGCTGTACGGACCGTCTCCCTGTATGCGACCTGGGGCTTGCCGACATTCGCGCCTACCTTGAACTCTCGGGTCAGCCTGTCCACAATGATCTCGAGATGCAGTTCGCCCATACCAGCGATAAGCGTCTGCCCGGTCTCCTCGTTGTTCGAAACCCTGAACGAAGGGTCCTCCTGCGCAAGCTTTGCAAGCGCCTGGGAAAGCTTCTCCTGGTCCGGCTTGGTCTTCGGCTCGATAGCAACAGAAATGACCGGATCCGGGAACTCCATGGCCTCAAGCACTACGGGGTTCTTTTCATCGCAGAGCGTATCACCGGTCAGCGTGCTCTTAAGGCCTACGGCCGCCGCTATATCACCCGCTGAGACTTCCTTGATATCTTCTCTCTTGTTGGCATGCATCTTCAGGAGCCTTCCAACGCGCTCCTTCGTGCCTTTTGTGGAATTGTATACGTATGAGCCTGCATTCATGGTCCCTGAGTAGACCCTGAGAAAGGTAAGCTGGCCGACAAAAGGATCGGTCATGACCTTGAATGCAAAGGCTGAAAACGGCTCCTTGGGGTCCGGCTTTCTGAGCTGCTCTGAGCCATCGTCGGGCGATATACCAATTACCGGAGGTATATCATACGGAGAGGGCAAATAGTCAACAATTGCGTCGAGAAGATGCTGAACACCTTTATTTTTAAACGCCGTACCGCAGATAACCGGCGTAAATTTCATCTCCACGGTGCCTTTCCTCAGCGCTGCGCGGATCTCGCCGGCAGTAACCTCTTGGCCATTAAGGAATTTTTCCATGATAATCTCGTCCACATCAGAAATAGCCTCAATCATCTTTTCCCTATATTCTTTTGCCAGCTCGAGATATTCGGCAGGGACATCACCTTCCACATATTTCGCGCCCAGTGTCTCATCGTCATAGAAGAATGCCTTCATCTCGATAAGGTCGATAGGGCCCCTAAACTGGTCCTCAGCGCCGATAGGGATCTGCACGGGAACGGGGTTTGCTCCGAGCCTGTCAACCATACTGTTGATACACATGAAGAAATCGGCACCCATCCTGTCCATCTTGTTCATAAAGGCGATTCTCGGGACATTGTACTTGTTTGCCTGCCGCCATACGGTCTCTGACTGGGGCTCAACGCCCGAAACAGAGTCGAACACGGCAACAGCGCCATCAAGAACCCTGAGGGAACGTTCGACCTCGATGGTGAAATCCACATGGCCCGGGGTGTCGATGATGTTTATTCTGTGGTCACGCCATGTGCAGGTAGTAGCAGCTGAAGTTATGGTGATGCCCCGTTCCTGCTCCTGAACCATCCAGTCCATGACCGCGGTACCTTCATGGACCTCTCCAATTTTATAGGTTACGCCTGTGTAGTACAGGATCCTTTCGGTGGTCGTGGTCTTCCCTGCGTCGATGTGCGCCATGATACCGATATTTCGCGTTGTTTCTAAAGGACCCCGTGACAAGATATATCTCCCCTAAGCTCTTTACCATCTATAATGGGCAAACGCCTTATTAGCATCAGCCATCTTGTGGGTATCTTCCTTCTTCTTGATGGAAGAACCGGTGTTATTAAAGGCATCAAGCAGTTCACCTGCCAGCCTTTCCCGCATGGTCTTTTCGCCGCGACCCCGTGAGTAGTTAATAATCCACCGAAATGCAAGAGCCATCCTTCTCTGTGGCCTGATCTCGACCGGAACCTGATACGTCGCACCGCCGACTCTCCTCGGCTTGACCTCAAGAAGCGGTTTTACGTTTTCGAGCGCTGTCTTGAATACCTTAAGAGGATCATTGCCCGTCTTTTCCTTGATGATATCGAACGCACCATAGCAGATGTTCTCGGCTGTGGACTTCCTTCCACTCTCCATAATGATCGTTACGAACTTGCTTACGACCTTACTGTTATATTTCGGGTCCGGCAGTATCTCTCTTTTTTCTGCAACTCTTCTTCTCGGCATTTCCTGACTCCGTATTATTTAGGCTTCTTGGTTCCGTACTTGGATCTTCCGCGCCTTCTGTCATTGACGCCCTGTGAATCAAGCGTTCCCCTGATGATGTGATACCTTACGCCGGGAAGGTCCTTCACCCTTCCGCCTCTGATCATAACGATCGAGTGTTCCTGAAGGTTGTGTCCTACCCCCGGAATATATGCCGTAACTTCCATTGCATTGGTTAGCCGCACCCTGGCAACCTTCCTCAATGCAGAGTTCGGCTTCTTTGGCGTTGTCGTGTAAACCCTGGTGCATACGCCCCTCTTCTGAGGGCATGATTTCAATGCAGGGCTCTTCGTCTTTTTTATCAGGGTCTTGCGTCCCTGCCGTACTAACTGTGCTATCGTGGGCACGTTTCCTCCAAAAAATAAAAAGTAAACAATCCTCTATACCCCGGGAAAACCTTGCAAGTCTACCAGAGATATTTTATAAAAGTCAAGCATGTTATGGCAGTTTATCGCCTGCCAGAGTAACAGGTCCCGGCAATGGGAAATGAAATTATAGCATTACAAGAAAGAAAAGTGTACTTTTTCTAGCAAAATTCTTTCATGCAGCCTTAACCGGAAAATCAATGCCTGAATGCCCGCTGTCCGGTGAATACCATAGTCACGCGCGGGGCGGCCTGATTGCATGCCTCTATGGACTCGAAGTCACGGTCTGACCCTCCGGGCTGCACAACCGCTGAAATCCCTTCCTTAATGCCGGCATCAACGCCGTCCCTGAAAGGAAAAAATGCATCCGACACCATAGCAGCACCTATCAGCCCGCCTCTCGCCCTTTTTGTCTCTTCATCTATGCCACGAAGGAGGGCAATATCACGCTTGCCCTGCGATGCCTCAAGCTCAAATGTCTTGTAGGGGACTCCGTACGTTCTGTAGCAGAGCGCATCTGCATACTTCGTGTACGCCTTGAAGATTGCAATCTCTGCCACGCCAACCCTGTCCTGCTCACCGGTGCCGATCCCTACCGTGACGCCGTCCTTCACATAGATCACGGAATTCGATGTAATGCCCTGCTCCACGTTCCAGCCAAACAGCATGTCATCATACTCCTGCGCGTTCGGCTGCCGCTCAATTGCATATTCCCTTCCCTTGAACACTGTCCTCGCAGGGAGAAAGTCATCCTTTGTCCTTATCCTGTTCACCGGCGACTGCTGGACGATGATACCGCCGTCAAGCAGCGACTTGAAATCAACAAACCGCAGATGGCGGTACCGCTCAAGTTGCGCGATCTTGTTGATCCGCACGATCCGGAGATTCTTGCGCTGCGCGAGGATATCAACCGCTCCTTCTTCGAACTCTGGTGCCGCCACAACTTCCAGGTAGTTGCTGTTCACCATCTCGGCAGTCTGCCTGTCCATCGAACGGTTGACCACGAGACATCCGCCGAATGCGGCAATCCTGTCGGCCATGTTCGCCTTGTCATACGCTTCGGCAACCGTTATGGCATAGGCCACGCCGCTCGGATTATTATGCTTCATGATTGCTGCTGCGGGTCGGTCGGCAAGGAACTTAAGAATATTCAATGCGTTATCAAGATCAGTGAGGTTCGTTTTTCCCGGATGTTTCCCGGCCTGGATCATGTCAGCCTCGGCAATACTGCTCACCAGTCCATTCCCCGGTTCGATAAACCGGCAGTCTCCCAGCGCAAGATTGCCGTTCAGAAGTTCATACAGCGCCGCCTGCTGGTCCGGGTTCTCTCCGTAGCGCAGACCCTTCTCAATAAGCTCACCGGACTTCTCGTCTGGTATCTTCCACGATCTCTTGCGGTATACAAGCGTCTGCTCCCCAAACCTGATGGTCATGTCATCCGGGAACTTGTCATCCATAATGGTCTGATACATCTTTTTTAAATTTGACATGCGTTTCTCCTTGCAATACGTACTGCATACACAGCACACGGAATCACCTGATATCAAAACGGCGGAGCGCATCAGACGCGAAAGACACACAGC
Source organism: Nitrospiraceae bacterium UBA6898 (assembly GCA_002448975.1). GTDB lineage: Bacteria > Nitrospirota > Thermodesulfovibrionia > Thermodesulfovibrionales > UBA6898 > UBA6898. The sequence continues at coordinate 7,921 of DKBO01000219.1, read as the reverse complement.
CTTTCCACTAACTGCAGTCTTGTCCTTCACTGGTACTGCTTCACCTGTAGAACCTGCCGGCGGTCAGGCTCCGTGCAGGCGGGCTATGTTCTAAACCCCTGGATGGCCCATTATATCCCAGTTCACCCAGCTCCTGCAATCATCGCCTCGCGCAAGGCTCTTGACTTTTCGCACGGACACAGGCTCAATAAAAAATCACTCTTGTACGGGGTTACCATGAAACGCATAGCAAATTTTCTGTTCGAAGCGGGTATGCTGAAGCGTACACCACGCACCGGGTTCCAGTTTCTCGGCTCAGGGGCTGAATCAGTAGCAGAGCACATATTCAGAACAGTGTATATCGGTTTTGTCCTCGGGCATCTTGCGTCTGATGTGGACAAAGATAAACTCCTCAAAATGTGCCTGTTCCATGACCTTCCCGAGGCCAGGACGGGCGATTTGAACTACGTGAACAAAAAATATGTGAAGGCCGATGAAATAAAGGCGGTCAACGACCTGGCAGATACCCTTCCTTTCGGCGACGAGATCAGGGAACTGATCTACGAATTCATGAAGGGCGAGAGCCCGGAAGCAAAGCTCGCCTATGACGCCGACCAGCTTGAGATGATCGTTGCGCTTAAAGAATACAAAGACCTTGGCAACACCTATGCGGAAGAGTGGCTTGATTTTGCGCTAAAACGGCTCAAGACCGATGTCGCGCGCGAGCTTGCCGGAACCATTCTTGAAACAGACTCTTCTCTCTGGTGGTTCTCGGATAAAAGCGACTGGTGGATACGAGGAGAAAAAGACTGAATGCGCCTGGGCGGCGCTCTGTGCCCAGTTCCACGCATGCCAGGTTCGGTCCAGCGAATGAACCACTGACCTCTCTGTGTCCCAGCAGGTTATTAAACCACTTTTTCCAGCCTTCCTACGACTGCATCAATGAACTCTTCGGTCAAGGCATAAGTCGAAACTGTTGGCTCAGCAATGAGCATGAGGTCCTTTGTCATGGTCCCCTGTTCGACTGTTTCGATCACTACCCGTTCAACTGTTTGTGCGAACTTCACGACATCCGGTGTGTTGTCCAATTCACCTCTTTTGGAAAGCGCTCCTGTCCAGGCAAAGATAGATGCAATTGAATTGGTGGATGTGGGGTTGCCTTTCAGGTGTTCATAATAATGGCGCATGACCGTGCCGTGGGCTGCTTCGAATTCGAACTTGCCGTCAGGCGAAACAAGAACGGAGGTCATCAGACCAAGGCTGCCAAAACCTGATGCTATCATGTCGGACATGACATCACCGTCATAGTTCATGCATGCCCAGAGCATGCCGCCGTCAGACTTCATTACCTGCGCAACTGCATCGTCGATTAGCATATAACGGTATTGCACTCCTGCGTTCCGCAGTGCATCCTTTGATCTATCTATCTCCTCCGCAAAAACATCCCGAAAAAAACCGTGGTAGAGCTTTGAAATCGTGTCTTTCGCGCCAAACCAGATATCCATCTTCTCACTCAACGCAATGTTGATGCACGCTTTCGCAAAGCTACTGATGGAAGATTCGGTGTTGTGCATTCCCATGATCACCCCAGGACCCGTGAAGTCATGGATATGCATGATCCTCTTTTCGCTTCCGGCCGAAGGCGAAAAAACAAGCTCCGCGGTGCCGGGTCCATCAACAACGATCTCCGTGCTCTTGTAGATGTCGCCATATGCATGTCGTCCAATGATGATGGGCTTTTTCCATGATCTGACACCCGGCGGTATATTCTTAATGATGATCGGCTTCCGGAAGACCGTGCCGTCGAGAATCGAACGGATAGTAGCGTTCGGGCTTTTCCACTGCTGCTTGAGATTGTACTCCCTTACACGAGAGGCATTCGGTGTTATCGTTGCACACTTAACGCCAACGCCGTACTGCTTGATTGCGATAGCTGCTTCCGTTGTCACCCGATCGTCCGTCTCGTCCCTGTGCCTCATGCCAAGATCAAAATATTTCAGGTCTATATCAAGGAAAGGTGATATCAGTTTGTCCTTGATGAATTGCCAGATGATCCTGGTCATTTCATCACCATCCATCTCGACAATAGGATTTTTTACTGTTATTCTGTCTGCCACGCAAGCCTCCCGTACAATGATATTGGTGCTAATTTTAAGTCTCTCTCGTGTTGTTGTCAACCGCCTGCATTTAGCCCTGAACTGCAGCTGAATATTATATTTATCTCCTGCCTCTGTGGTAGGATATTTTAATTTTACTTTTTTGGGGGAGCCATGGCCGAAAAATGCTTTGATAATATGTCCGACGATACTTTTATCCCAGATGACGAGAAGATTTACAGGGAGGCACTTGCAAAAGTGAAGGCCGGACTGGCTAAAGGATTTGATTTCGATACTGCAAGTGCGCAGGTTGATATCAAGGATAGTAATCTTTGGGAAACCGTCCTTGACGATGTCCTGAAGGTTATTATCGCAGAGGAGCATTTTGCCAAGAATGTCCCTCTGGAGCAGATCAGCAAGAATCTGCATCTCCCGATTGAGCGCATAGAGAAGGCCCGGAAAGAGATGTTTGAGGACGTTGAAAGATCCACAGTTGACAGTTTCTATAAAGACAGGGAACATGGCACGGAACATTAATAAGCAGCTCATCCTTTTTCTTCCTTTTCGTTCTTATGCTGCCTTCCCTCTCGCCCGCCGGTCTGATCGCGAGGAAAGAGCTGTTCTACACTGTCAAGAAAGGTGACGCGATTGAGCTTGTCGGGGCCCGCACAGGTGTCAACTGGCGTAAGATAGCCAAGGACAATAATATCGACACGAAAAAATGGCTTCAGATCGGCCGGAAACTGAGAGTCAATGCGCGAAAAATCGTGCCGCCCGTGATCGACAACAGCATCATCAGGTTCAGGACAGGACACTGTATTACTTCAGGGACGGCCAAGTCGCTCGGTCTTTTCCCGTGGGACTCGGTATGCTCACAGCGCTGGCCGAGACGAACTGGAAGACGCCGCTGGGAAGATCCGGGATTATTGCGACAGCGAAGGATCCGATTTGGTATGTCCCACCCCCCATACAGTAGGAGATGGAACTTGAGAGGAAAGGGGTCATGACCATTCTGCCTGCAGGCCCTGACAACCCGCTCGGCAGATATGCAATCGAGACCTCCGTGCCGGGGATTCTGATCCACGAAACGATCAAACCGTCTTCGGTATATCAGTTCATAAGTCATCTGCATTCGCCTTCAGGACGAAATCATAGAAAAGTTCTTTCAGAAAGTTGAGATGAATACCCCCGGAGAGGTAATATATAGAGCGGTAAAGTCTGCTGTCTCTGAAAAAGTGAGGGTCTTCGTTAGAAGTCCACAGAGATTATTACACTTTGATAGAGAATTTCGACGAAGAGGCCGGAAAGCAGCTTGAAAAGACCGGTTACGTATAACATCGACTGGAAAAAAGTACAAAAAGTCCTGAAGGAACGCTCGGGAACTGTAGAGGACGTGTCATTATGATATCACGAAGGAAATTTATACTGTGTTTGTCTGCGGCGGTTGTCGCATATCCGTTATCGGGGGCATTCGGCAGTTGGCCGTCAGAAAGATCTCTGAATGCGTACAATGTTCACACCGACGAGTCCCTTGAAATAACCTATTTTTCTGAGGGTTCTTATGACAGAGATGCACTCGAAAAGATCAACCATCTGCTGCGCTGCCACTATACGAATGAGGTGTATCCCATCGATACCGGCGTCCTCGATCTCCTCTGTGGCATAAAGAATAGACTGGGCGAAAACAGGCGGATCGAGGTCATTTCAGCATATCGGTCGCCTGAATATAATGACGTCCTGAGGACTCAAAGCAGAAATGTTGCCCGCAACAGCTTTCACCTGCAGGGAATGGCCATAGATTTCACGATCAGTGGAATAAGCAAGAAGTCGCTTGCCCGCGTAGCCAAGTCATTCTTTGCAGGCGGCGTCGGGATATACCAGGATTTTGTTCATATCGATGTCGGCCCTGTCAGGTACTGGTAAGGCCGGAGGTCTTCTGAGAAAATATGCGTAAAGGAATTCTTACATGGGAAAAGAACTAAAACAGCTAAAGGACCTCTTTCAGGAAGTTGTTCAATTTATCCGGATTAATCATACAGAAATTATAGACAAGGCTTACAGCTATTATTGGGACGGTGAAAACCCTGACGAATTCCTCGGCGGCACCGCACTGTCGCTCGGCTTTCACAACTTCGAGGATTGGATGGTCTTTAACTATAAGGTAAGTGAGGAAGGCGAGACCTTCGTCGACCTTTTCATGAAAAGCCAAGGCCTCAGTGATGATGCGGCATCAATTCTCCGAAGGGCAAACGATTCCGTATTGAGTCTCTACGAGGTGATTTCCGTTGCAAAGGACAAAAGGGTTCTCCTGAAAGATATCCTCCTCGACAGGGAGGTCGAACTTAGGGACAAGACCATGACTCAAGGGCTGAAAAAAGGAGATCTTTTTGCAACGAGGATCCTGAAACTAGATGGCAAGGATGTTATGGGCGGATGTGTCTATCCCTACCTGTCATCTCACAAGAAGCAGATTCTCGCGTACATTGCGAGACAATTCAAGCGTTACACAAAGAACGTCAAACAAGCGGGAACCCTGAAGGATTACCTGAAGGATTATGGAGACGTTTTTAACCTTATCTGGATGAATTTCATCGTCAATCCCCCTGAAGCAAAGGATTAATTTCTCCCGCTGTCCTGCTGACCTACTTTCAGGGAGGAGAAAAATCCTTGGGCATTAAGCCTTTTTTCTGATACATTATGAATATCATGGATTGCAACCGGGCCGTCATCAAAACAGCCGGACTTATCATTATAGGAAATGAAATTCTTTCCGGCAAGATTCAGGATCAGAACTCTTTTTTTCTTGCAACCGAACTGAGAGCTCTTGGCGTAAGCCTCATGCGCATATCCGTGATCCCCGACGACCTTGATATGATAAGCAGGGAAACCCAGGCTTTTTCAATTACTCATGACTTCGTTTTTACCACAGGTGGGGTAGGTCCCACACATGATGACGTTACCATGGCCGGAATTGCAAAAGGGTTCGGCGCACATCTTGTCCGGCATCCTCTGCTCGCAAGAAAATTTCTGGAACGCTATGGCAAAGCAGTAAATGCGGCAATCATGAAAATGGCTGAGGTGCCGGATGGCGCCGAGGTAATCGAATTCACCACGAGTAACTTTCCTCTTGTCGTATTCAAGAATATATACATATTCCCGGGTATCCCGCGGTATCTCCGGGAAAAGTTTACGCTTGTCCGAGAACGTTTCAGGACATCTGATTTTTACCTGAAGCGCATATATCTCAAGGCAAACGAATCAGATATAGCAGCAATTCTGAACAGTGTAGTTGAAAAAAACGATTGCGTGGACTTTGGCTCGTACCCGATCCTCGACCATCCTGATTACCAGATCATTTTAACCGCCGAATCAAAGTTGGAAACAGACCTTGATAAAGCCCTTGACGAACTGGTCGGAAAACTCCCGAAAGATATCCTTGTCCGTATCGAATGACATAGGCCGGAATGGCGAAATCCTACCTATGTCCTCTGTTTCTCTTTGCTGAGCGCCTAGACTGCCTGAATCTTAGGGATAAGCGGTGCCATTCCTTCCTGCTTGATATCTCCCTTTATGCCGATCACGGTTTCGCTGTAAGGGATATCCTTCCCGGAGTTCTTGATGGCCTGCTGGGTAATATAGGCAAGACCGCCGCAACAGGGGACCTCCATGCGCACAACAGAAACGCTCTTGATCGAAAAGTCCTTGAATAACCCGGTCAGCTGTTCGAAGTATTGCTGAGCATTATCAAGCTTCGGACATCCAATGAGGACTTTCTTGTCTTTTATGAATCGGTGGTGGAATCCGATAGTTGAGAACGCTGTGCAGTCTGCTGCCAAAAGAATATCAGCATTATTGAGATAGGCTCCGCCTGTCCCTACCAGCTTAAGCTGAATCGGCCAATTCTGCAGCTCCGGCTTATCATCCCCGGCAATGTTATGTTTCGTCGCCATTTCGCCAAAATCTACCGGTTTCGTGCCTGCACATCCACAAAATCCATCACTCATTTCTTCGCCTCCTTGGTACGGTGTTTCCCCTAGCTGCTTCCATCTATTCTGTTGTTAGTATAAGACGAGAGGAATATCATTGCTATGATTTATATCATCTTCTGTGACAAGGCAAACAACGGCGCTATATTGATATGATCTAACCGTCCGTTATCTGGATGAACGTACCTGCAAGTTGTTCAGCCTGATGTGCATTAGGGGCTGTCATTAGCACGGTGATAGTCTCTTTCTTCATGCCAATGTATTATCTCCTCGATAATACTGTATTCCTCGTATACCCAGATGCGGCTGGCGCGTCAAGAAAGAGAATTTCCAGCTCAATAACTAGAACCTATCTCAAAATGCATTTTTGTTAAAAGGCTGTCATACCCGCGAAGGCGGGTATCCAGGAATCTTTGAAAAGAATGGATTCCCGTTTTCACGGGAATGACGAAAAGAGAGCCGGCAGATGAGGAAACGATATTTTGAGTAGCTTCTCGTGTCAGCACAATTCCAAGCCACTGCGTTTCTCCTCTCAAAAGGGTATTGGCCCTCTGATCTTTCTTGCCTGCCAGTCCCACAAACTCAGGGTCTTTCTGCGCCTTCTGATCAGCCTCCTATCTTTTTATTCCACGGATGGGGAACCCGTCGGAAGCATTTCTGAAAACCGTGGTATAGAATCTTGGGCAAAGTAAGAGATATCCTGTGCTTTCGAGACCTTTATCATGGTGCCGTATGCCTGAATGAGTCCTCGCAGTGCCACTCTTCCACAGCCCGGAAATGTGCCTTCACTGCCCTTGATCCAGATTTGACGCCTGATAGAAGGTGCTGATTGAGAGTGTTCGTTTTTGTAAGCTTAGGTTTTTTGTATGGCGTAATATAACAGGGAATAGCGAAAGGACAGAGCCTGACTTTTCAAGAACTTGAGCAATAAACAAAGCCTGTGACACCCGCCGCAGACTCCGTAACTACCTGCTTAATACAATTTTCGCCAGTTCATTACCTCACGATATTCCGCCGGGGACTCCGTCCTCGAAAACGCCAGCCAGGCAGGTTAGATAAAACCTACGAGAGAAACAAGCACCAGCAGGCCGAGCCATTTATTCCTGCCAAGATTTTCAGTTATGCACATCCAGAGGTAGACACCGGCAACAATGTTTACCAGAGGTACGAGAAGGAGGAGGATCCACCAGGCTGGCTTGTCCGCTGACATTACGAATGTCCTTATCTGTACTATCGAGATCCATGCTGTCCAGGGAGCCGGGACATTGAGTTTCTTTGCTATCAGATACAGGCAGAGACGGTAAATTGCATGGCGTGCTATGGCTATGATCACCGAGACACCATGCCGAATACGGCCAAAATGGCGACCATTGCCGCTTTCCCTGAGCCTCCAGGCATTTGTTTCTTCGGAGCAGGAAAATGGGGAGCTGCTGGAACAGGCACAGCAGGCTGCTGAGAGGGTGAAAACTTTTTCCCTGATGCATCGGGTTTCCGGGCTTTTGCCTGGGCTGGCTTGAGACCTTCTGACCTTCGCCCATCGAAGGCCGCCTATTCAGGCATGTTTGGCCGAAAAAAACCTATCGAAGGTTCAAGAGGCCTCAATTCGGCTAACAACAGAGGTAGACTTATGTTGGTAACCTTAGGGAACTTTTTTTATTAACCCAACTTTTTCCAGGGAAAAATCCGGATCGATCAGAAATGCCTGGCGAAAATATTCATCTGCCTCGGTGAACTTTCCCTGCATATAGAGAGCATAGCCCATAAGGTAATATGCCGTGGGGTCAGGTTTCTTATTTATGTATTCCCTGAAATGTTTTATCGCTGCACCATAGTTTTTCGTGTTGTAGGCCTTAAGCCCCG
>DKBO01000110.1 GCA_002448975.1 Nitrospiraceae bacterium UBA6898 | reverse complement strand
TGTTGTAGCCCTGAGCTTCCTTTTCGATTTTCTGAGGACAACATCTGCGGAGAAACAAACCCCGCCCTATGACAGAACCCTTGAGGTGCAGGGAGCGCTCCTTGACCATGATCGTGTGTTAGACAGGGATCAGCATGCACTGCCCTTTTTCGTTGAAAAGGCTTTTGATGAAGAGACCGGTCAGGAGCTTGGCGAACTGGAAGACACCACAATATGGGTCCGTTCTGACGAGGCAATCGACCCTGAAGATACCTATGATCTCAGTATCAGGACAGGGAAGGACAGAAGGCGCCTGAATCCCGGCAGCATGGACAGATCGCCCATCTACGCGCGCGTCATAGCGGTCAAGGGGCATGAAGAGCAGCGCAGATTCTTCAGCGGCATTTTTGACCCCTACCGACAGTCCCTGCAATCGTATATAGAAATGCGATTCAGCAAGGATGCGGCTGATTTCATCGCCGCCGTTACCATCGGGGAGGTGAATCTTGATGAAGAGCTCAAGAAAGCATTCAACACAACAGGGTTGGCCCATATCCTCAGCATATCGGGTACGCATTTCGGACTTTTTTCCGTCGTAATATTCGGGTGTCTGGTATTTGTCATCAGGAGGCTCCCGTACGGCCTCCTCCAGATGCTGACGTTGTACGCGAGCCCGTCACAGGTAGCTGCGATCATTTGTATGCCCCTCATGCTGCTCTACCTCGGACTTTCCGGCGGGAGTCTTCCGGCCGTGCGCTCCTGTATCATGATCAGCCTTTTCCTTGCGGGCCTGCTTCTGGGAAGGAAGGGGTTCTGGCTCCATACGATACTTCTTGCTGCCTCTNNTAGTGTTCATAGGGTTTGCTGTCGAGAAGAGAGATGAGGGGGAAGGGGTGAAGAGAAAAAAGAGCAAACCATCTGCTTTTGTGAGAAGTTCCCTGCGGCTCACCCTTGCGGCTACCATAGGTACTGCTCCGCTCGTTGCATATTATTTTCATTATCTCTCCCTCATATCTCCGCTGGCCAACCTGCTCATCGCCCCGCTTGTCGGGTTTATTGTTATACCGCTCGCGCTCATATCATCGTTCTCCTATCTTCTCACCGGTGTCTACCTTTTTGCCCCGTTCGTTGCCGCTGCAACGGACATTTCCCTGCGGCTGGTCAGGGTGATGGCGCAGGTCCCCTATGCTGACCTTGCGGTGCCGGCGTTTCCCCTTGCGCTTATCTTGTTTTTTTATATGGCATTCCTGGTCTACCTTGTCTCGGGGAGAAACAGGGTGCTGCTTCTGGCGCCCTTTCTCCCATTTCTGGGGTACCTGCTTTTTAGTCTGGTCTCTCCCGCGGGACTGAGCGTAACCTTTCTCGATGTAGGACAAGGGGATTCCGCTGTGATCGAGTTGCCCGACGGCAAGACTATGGTCGTGGATACGGGCAGCACCGGCCGGGAACTGGCAGGTTTCCTTACATACGCAGGCAAGAGAAGGATCGATGTACTGGCAGTGACGCACAGTCATCCTGATCATGCCGGAGGGTTGGCCTATATTCTGGAAAGATTTCCTGTTGGACAGCTCTGGGACAACGGACGCAACGCCTATCCTGAAGTTATGGCCCTGCCGCGCGTGCATCGGAAACTTGAACGCGGAGATGTGATCGAAAAAGGGCGATATACGATCCAGGTCCTTCATCCTTACGAAGGATTTGCCGCTGTTGAGAGCGACGAATATGAAGAGGAGAATAATGCTTCGCTTGTTCTCAGAATAGCGGAGAAACGGCATGCCTTTCTTTTTGCCGGGGATGTTGAGCAGGAGGCTGAAGATGACCTTGACCATCTGGGGAAATGGCTCAGGAGCGATGTGGTCAAGATCCCGCATCACGGCGGGAGAACCTCTGTTCACGCGAGGCTTCTTTCCGCTATCTCCCCCTCCGTTGCGGTGATATCAGCAGGCAGGAACAATGCCTTCGGCCATCCCAGCCAGGAGATGCTGCAAATCCTTTCCGGGACGAGGATATTCAGGACCGATCAGCAGGGTGCAGTGAAGATTGTTGAAACGGACAATGGCCTGAGCGTGAAAACCTCTGCCGACATTACCCTCGCAAAGACCGATACCGTAACCGGAGAAATGAACAATATCCGGCGGCTGCTCATGAGCTGGTGACCATTGCTACATTCTGAGCGTTGCCGTCAATCGCTTCGGGTTGAGCAGTAGATCGATCGCATCGATCGGTGAACGGACAAGGATAGCGGAAGCGGTCAAGGCTTTGACAGCGCACCCTTCCTTCAGGCACACGCAGATACCCAGTCTGGCCGCTCTCAGCATGCCTGCATCGTTGTTCCCATTGCCCAGCGCGACAACGGTGTCAGATCCCAGAGAAGCGATATAGGTCTCTTTCTGCGTCAGATGCCGGTGTCCTTCAAGCACCTGGATCCGGCACGTAACACCTCTGAGTTCTTCCCGTGCCTTTCCAAACGTGTCTGAAGTGATAACATGGACCGTCAGGTGCTCGGAAAGTTCGCGGAGCTTTTCCCTTATTCCCGGCAGCAATAGGCCATCTTCGGCCAGCGTACCCGAAAAATCCGACACAAAATGTCTGAGTTCCAGGAGGCCAAACCCCTGTATATCAAGTCTGATCATGGATGTCTTCATTGTATCAGCATCAGCAGGATGATTGATATCCATGCGTGCAGCAACAGAGGGGAACGAATCACATGATGCGAGGTCTTGTCCTGTCTGCGGGTCAGGGTATCAGGCAGTATCCAGCCTCGCGGGCATGGGTAACGCGCTCTGTTATGATTGGGGAATTTCACTATCTCTTGGTTTTTTGCCGGATATAAGTGTGATGTGAGCGTGTGCAGCGTGAGGAGAAGATACCTTTAACTACTGAATATAATGAAATAAAATTAATTATGCGACAAGATGGGATCTCTTGGCATATGCCTTGCTTCTTTTCATGAGAGACTCATGAGTCATGGGGGATAGCCTCGCGGTCAGGGGGACTATCACTCCCACGGCCATAATCTCCGGGGATTTTCTCTCACGCGAAGAGAAGACCTCACCTTTTTTCTTTCTATGGATAAAAAAACAGGACACGAGGGGTTTAAGCGCAGGGAAGAAGCGAAGATGGCCGATTTCGGGAACCATGAAGGAGAGGTGCGGTTTCGGTCCATATTCGACCAATCCCCCTACGGTATTGTGATCATGGATACCCGAGGAAAGATTATCGAATTCAATAAAACTGCCCACCAGGACCATGGTTATTCGAGAGAAGAATTTGCAAAGCTCCACCTGTTTGATATTGACCCGTTTCAGAGCCCAAGAGAAATCCGAGCCAGCATGCGTGAAACGCTGAAGAAAGGCGAGGCCGAATTCGAAGTCAAGCATAGAAGCAAGGATGGGAGGATACGGGATGTTCATGTTATCTCTCAGGTGGTGAATTTGTCCGGCCGAAGGGTATTTCAGGCTATCTGGCACGATATCACGGAACGCAAGCAGACGGAAAAGACGCTCAGAAGCTACCGGGAACATCTGGAGGATTTGATAAAGGAACGAACTGCCGAGTTGTCTAAGGTGAACAAAGAACTGCAAACCGATATCTTCAGACGCAAACTTGCAGAAGCCAGACTGCAGGAAAGCGAGGAACGTTTCCGCAGGATTTTTGAAGATGGCCCTCTCGGCATGATCATTCTTAAGCCGGGGGATACGATTTTTAGCGCGAACAGGGCGATCCATGACATGCTGGGATTTACGGAACGGACACTTGAAGGACGCAAACTTCCTGACATCACCTATCAGGCGGACAGAGAGAAGACCGAAAAACTCACCGACCAGCTGCTGAGCGGTGAAATCCCGCTTTTTCAGTGCGAAACCCGGTTCGTAAGAAATAATGGAGAGCTCCTTTGGGCGAACAGTATCACTACGGCACTGCGCAATGAACAGAATAAGATCATCTATACGCTCAGCATGATCGAGGATATCAGCGATCGAAAGCTCGCTGAACAGAAACAACAGATGCTTATTCACGAGCTCCAGGATGCCATGGCCAAGATAAAGCTATTGCGGGGATTGCTGCCTATGTGTGCCTGGTGCAAAAAAGTCCGTGATGATAACGGGTATTGGAAAAAAGTGGAGACCTATGTTGAAGAACACTCCGACGCTTCCTTTACGCATGGCATATGCCCTGATTGCTTGAAGAAAACTGATCCTGAAACATATGATGCATACGGAAAAAGGATAGCCAAGGAATTCAAGAAAGAGCGAAGAAAACATGAGAGAATGACGTTGAAAGACCCCTTTAGCTGCATAGCCAGCCTGCATATCAGGGAACCGAAGAAAACCGTATTCAAGGCCACAGTCGGTAACATCAGCGAAGCAGGCGCCTGTATGCAGACCGACTATCCCGTAGAGATCAACGCTGTCCTGATGTTCAAAAGCGGGTTTAAGGATAAAAGCGGAGTCGTGAAATGGAGAAAAATGGTTCCCGAAGAAAATCGGTACCACATTGGCATCAAGTTCCTGGGGCACGAAGGTGAGGGAGAAACAATGCGCCGGGATCTTTCCCTCTGATGCATACTGTAACTATCCTGAGCTGGAACCAGAACTGAGGTCAGGACCCGGACGAATCGCAGGTCATGTTTGTTGTACGGGATATGACCTTTCCCAAAAGGGTCATCTGGATTTTCCGGCAGTTCTCAGAGTCAGCTTCTATCTGTTCAGCAGCTTCGCTGCGTCTTTGGCGAAATAGGTGAGGATCAAATCGGCCCCTGCCCGCTTTATGGATGTGAGCAGTTCCATCATGGCGCGCTCTTCTTCTATCCAGCCAAGCTTTGCAGCTGCCTTGATGCAGGAATATTCTCCGCTGACATTATAAGCGGCGACCGGTAGCTCAAAACTTTCCTTTACGTCAGAGATGATGTCGAGGTAGGTCATGGCAGGCTTGACCATCACGATGTCAGCACCTTCATCGATATCAAGGGCAACTTCCTTAAGCGCTTCTCTCCTGTTTGCGGGGTCCATCTGATAGGTGCGCCTGTCACCGAACTGGGGTGTTGACTCGGCGGCTTCCCTGAAAGGGCCGTAAAAAGCGGAGGCATATTTTGCCGCATAGCTCATGACCGGGACTTCAGGGAATCCCTCACCGTCGAGCGCTATACGTATAGCCTCGACCCGGTTGTCCATCATGTCGGAGGGTGCTACCATATCCGCACCGGCCTTGGCATGGGAGACCGCCTCTTTTGCAAGCAGTTCAAGCGTGGGATCGTTCAGCACGTCCCCGTCTTTCACTATGCCGCAGTGGCCGTGACTCGTGTATTCGCACATGCAGACATCCGTGATCACATACAGTTCCGGAATTTTGTTCTTGATAGCCCTGATCGCCTTCTGTACGACACCATGGGGGTCAAATGCGCCTGATCCCGTCTCATCCTTATGTTCCGGTATGCCGAAGAGGATGATGGCAGGAATGCCGAGGGAGTGAACCTCTTTTGCATGTCTGACCGCCATGTCAACGGATTCGTGGTAGCAGCCCGGCATGGACTTGATCTCCTTGCGGACATTCTTGCCGTATTTAATGAAGAGGGGATAGATGAAGTCATCCGGAGAAAGCGAGGTCTCCCGCACCATTCTCCGGATAGTGGGATTTTTCCTGAGCCTCCTCGGGCGCTGATAGGGAAACATGAACGGCATCAGTCTTCGCAGCCGCTGCAGCCTGATCCGCAGGATGGTGCGGCACCACCAAGGTTATTGATGACGAATCCTTCGCCCTGTTCGGTCCTGATGAAGTCCATCTCCTTGTCGCTCAGACTTGCGAATGCCTCGTTGTCGCAGAAGACCTTCAGTCCGTTCGTTTCTACTGTCTGGTCGCCGTCAGCTGCATTCTCGTCTATGTCCATGCCATAGCTCGGGCCGCAGCAGCCTGACCCGTGAATGAAGATCCTCAGACCCCAGCCTTCCTTGCCCTCGGCCTTCAGGATCTCCTTTGCCTTTTCAGCAGCAACTTCAGAAATTTTAAGCACGATGACCTCCAAATGGTTATTTACTTTAGCATAAGAAAAAGGAGCGCCAAAAAGCAATTTTTTTGGGGTTGTCTTCGGGCCGGTGGAGGAAAAATGCTGTTCTTTCATGGTAAAGTACCATACTTTTGCAGAGGAGGGTGCATGACAAGGGAAGCGGAAACTCTGAAAAAACTGCTGCTCAAGATTGAAAAGCGGACCGCATCCGTAGGCATCATCGGCCTCGGCTATGTCGGCCTCCCGCTGGTCCTTGAGTTTATCCGCGCAGGGTTTGTCGTGAGAGGCCTTGATCTTGATGACAGAAAGGTCGCTCTCCTGAAACAGGGGAAAAGCTACATCAAGCATATCCCTGCAGAGAAGATCCGTGCGATGAACAGGACAAAACGGTTTGTTCCCACAACGGACTTCTCGCAGATCGAGCGGACAGACTGCATTGTCATCTGTGTGCCTACGCCGTTAAATGAGCACCGGGAACCGGATATATCCTATGTCATTGAAACGACAAAGACCATCAGCAGATATCTGCGAGGCGGACACCTGGTGATCCTCGAAAGCACGACCTATCCCGGGACAACGGATGAAGATATGCGGCCAATTCTTGAAAAGGCGGGTCTGAAGGCGGGGAAGGATTTCTTTCTTGCCTTTTCGCCGGAGCGTGAGGATCCGAACAACCCTCACTTCTCGACCTCGACCATACCAAAAGTGGTCGGCGGCCATACCCCTGCATGTCTCAGGGTTGCAAAGGCGCTCTATGACACGATCATCGTCCGTACCGTACCTGTCTCTTCAACCCAGGTGGCAGAGGCGAGCAAGCTCCTTGAGAATATCTATCGTGCGGTGAACATCGCGCTGGTGAACGAGCTCAAGATGTGCTTTGAGCGCATGGGCATCAATGTCTGGGAGGTTATTAATGCATCGAAGACAAAGCCCTTCGGCTTTCAGCCTTTTTATCCCGGTCCCGGTTTGGGCGGGCACTGCATACCGATAGACCCGTTTTATCTTACCTGGAAGGCGCGTGAATTTGATTTCAGCACGCGCTTTATCGAGCTTGCCGGGGAGATCAATGCCGCCATGCCCTATCATGTCGTGGAGAAGGTCATCGAGGCGCTCAATCAGAGGGGAAAGAGCATAAAAGGGGCGCGCATCCTGGTTCTCGGGCTTGCTTACAAGAAGGATATCGATGATGTCAGAGAATCTCCTTCTCTCAAGCTGATCACCCTTCTGCAGCAGAAGGGTGCAAAAGTCGATTATAACGATCCCCATGTGCCCCGGACGCACAAGATGCGGGAGTATGACCTGAAAATGGCATCTGTGCCCCTGACGCAGCGCAACCTGAAAAAATACGACTGTGTGCTGATCTCTACTGACCACAGCTCCTATGATTACCGGTTCATTGTAAAAAACAGCGCCCTTGTGGTCGACACAAGGAATGCTACCGGCAAAATGCGCTCTGCGAAGATCATACAGGCATAGGGAAGGCAGGCAAGAAACCGGATGAGAACAGGGCTTTTTACGGACAGATTAACTCTTCTCTCTCTCCTGTTATGTGATACCTTACGAAGGTCCTGGTAACGGGCGGAGCCGGCTATATCGGCAGTCATATGGTGCGGACCCTCGGGGAGAAGGGGCACGAAGTTGTCATTTACGACAATCTCTCCACGGGCTATCGGGAGTCAGTCCTGCACGGGAGGCTGCTGGTCGCTGATCTTGCAGATGCTGCGACACTCGATGCACTCTTCGCAAAGGAGAAATTCGATGCGGTTGCCCACTTTGCAGCGCATATCGTTGTAGACGAGTCGGTCAGGGAGCCGATCAAATACTATCGCAATAATTTTGTCAATGCCCTTACCCTCATCGAGACATGCCTGCGGCATAAGGTCGAGAGGTTTATCTTTTCCTCGACCGCTGCGGTCTATGGCATCCCTGAGCGCGTGCCGGTCACGGAAGGTGCGCTGCTGCTGCCGATCAATCCCTATGGCGCTTCAAAGCGGATGGTCGAGCAGGTGCTCCAGGATGTCAGTCATGCATCAGGGCTCCGGTACGTTGCCCTGCGATATTTTAATGTTGCGGGGGCTGATCCCGCATCCCAGATCGGGCAGAAATATAAGGATGCAACCCATCTCATCACGGTCTCGCTTCGGGCAGCGCTCGGGCTGCGGAAAGAGCTCAGGATATTCGGCACCGATTATGAGACACCTGACGGCACCTGCATCAGGGACTATATTCATGTGGATGATCTCATAGAAGCGCATGTCCTCGCGCTCGACCATCTTTTCCGTGGCGGCACGAGCAGGGTCTTCAACTGCGGATATGGGCATGGCTTCTCGGTCAGGGAGGTTGTAGAAGAGGTGAAAAGGATAACGGGAATTGACTTCCCCGTGCAGGAGACCGGACGGAGGGAAGGGGATCCGCCTGCCCTTGTTGCGGACTCTTCACGGATCAGGCAGGAACTCGGCTGGAAGCCCCGATACGACGACCTAGCGTTCATCATCAAGACTGCCTGGGATTGGGAGAAAAAACTGCACGGGAAAACATGAAATAAAGTCTGTGCAGGATATGGTCTGTGCAGCTGTCTGTTTCCTCCCGTGTCCGGTCTAGCCCTCGTTATCATAAATTTATCTTGAGCGCGGCGAGGGCATGGTATTTGAGCGGTTTTATTTGCCCGATACACAGACAGCATATAATGCAAGAAAGAGGGCAAATTCCTCGGAGGTTGAAGGCCGAGAATGAGCAATAATACTATGGCCTTTCGCGGGTATCATACGTCATGAATAATTTTCGCTAGAGTTTCAGCAGCACCATGCCGGACAGGGGGTCAAGTACTCTCTTTGCCGTCACCCCTTCGATTTCTGTGATGACCGCTTCCAGTACCAGGAAGGTCTCCGAGTCTGCCCTGAGACACCCCACCTTGACCATGTCTTTTTTTCCGAAGGCCCCATGGAAGTGCACTTTGGGCTCATCATCCTGCCAGAAGATCGTGCCAAAACCGACAACCTCATGCACCTCACCGAGCTTTTTCCATACCGGCGTCGGCGGAAACTCATCTTTTTCCGGGCCCACAACAATGCTGCCTTCGCGCATTCCCCCGACAAGATAGAACACTGCTGCCCGGATATCTTCTTTCTTCGCCGTATGCACAAGGTTGGCGATAACATCGTCCCGGTCTTCGAACCTCATGACAACTACTCTGCCAGGCTTTCCGATCTGGTACTTCATAATGTCTCCTTTTCCTGTGAATCTTTCATCTCATAGATCTGCAACCCTTTTCCCTTGCCCTTGACCGTCACCGTATCCACGAACTTCAGGTCCATATGGCCGAAACTGCCGCCGGTGATCAATCCCTTGACATGGGAAACGGTAAACTCCGTTATGATGATCCTTGCCTGATACTGGCGGGTCAGCTTTTCCACCCGTGATGCTATGTTCACATGATCGCCGATGGCCGTATAATCCATTTTGCGGCCTTCCGCACCTATGTTACCAATAATGACCTCTCCGGTGTTGATCCCGATGCCGCAATCGAGCCTTTCCTCGCCCGTGAGCGTCCATCGCTTCTGCATCTCTGAGAGACGCGCGGCCATGTCGAGCGCGCAGCGGACTGCGCGTTCGGCGTGGTCGGGCTGTTCTGTCGGTGCACCCCAAAACGCCATGATCTCATCTCCCATGAACTTATCGAGCGTTCCATCCCATTTAAATATGATGCCGGCCATCTCCTGGAAGTATTCGTTCAGAAGGGCTACGACCTTTTCCGGCTCGTTCCTCTCTGAAATGCTGGTGAAACCTATCAGGTCGGAGAACAATACGGTGACCGTCTTCTTTTCTCCACCCAAAACCGCCTTTTCAGGATGGCTGATGATTTCCTCAACGATCTTCGGGGAGACATAGCTTGAGAACATCTTCCGTATGTCTCTCGCCTTCTTTTCTTCGATGAAATACCGGTAGCCGATGATGAAGACCCCCTCGGTGACCACGGTGGCGAGGGGATAGAAAAGATTCATGCGCATGCCGAAATATGTGAAGAGGATCTGGTTGTATAAAACAATGAACGATGCAGCAGAGAGAAAGGTAAGGATGGCAGCGACTGCTTTCATCCTGCGGCTGATAACGGCCAGGAGCAGTCCGAACACAAGTACGCTGAGGAGTGTTGAGAGAAGCAGGGAAGGCCGTATGAAGCTGCTGCTCATGATATTCGCAACCACGGTGGCATTCTTCTCTACGCCGGGATAGTTTGCGGAGAATGGCGTGCTTTTCTGGTCATAAGTGGCAATCGCCGATGTGCCGACAAAAATGATCCTGTCCCTGAACATTTCCTTCGCTATGCGTCCGTTCAGCACGTCAGCCGCTGACACGTACCGCAGGGATCTCTCCGGGCCAAGATAATTGATGTCGAGCCTGCCTGCCCTGTCGGTTGGTATGGTTCGGTCGCCAAGACGCAGTCCGGCACCGCCGATGATACGCACGTTATCGAGGGGAATACCGAGCGACATGCGGGCGGTCTGCAGCGCAAGAGAGGGGAAGAATTCATCTCCATATTTTATGAAAAGTGACTCCAGCCGTAATTTCCCGTCTCTGTCGGGCTGGGCGTAAACATGTCCGAAGTTGGCTGCTTTGGCGATCGCTTTCGGCGGCAGAAGAACCCTCCAGGCCTCCGTCGGAAAGAGGGACTTCGTATTTTCAATCCGCGGGATCGCCTGGTCGAAGAGCTCTTCTTCCACTTCACCGCGAAAGAGCTTTCCCTGTTCAGCTTCAAAACCGAGGGCGATTACCAATTTGTCACGATGCCGGGAGAGCAAGGCGGCAAATGACCTGTCCGCATCCGGCGACTCCGGTTCCGCATAGAAAATATCGACAGCCACGAAAGCTGGTTGCGCCCTGAAGATCTCCTCGATCAGCCTGCCCTGCAGACTTCTGGGCCACGGCCATCTGCCGAACTCGGCAAGGCTCTTTTCATCTATGGCAACGATAAGGATGTTATCAGGGAGTCGCGGCGGTGCAAGCAGGTTCCTGACCTTGAAGCGGTAGTCGAGAAGAAGCGTCTCAAGATGTTCATCAATGAACGGTGGATTCATGATCGCAAGGATAACGAACAGGAAGGTCAAAAGAACCGGGACGAGGATTGCGGGTTTTGCCTGCATCAAGCCGGCAGGTAATGTCCCGGACCTCTTTGGGGACATCACGCAAGGGACCGTTGTATGGGTTCAACTACGCTTCCGCTGCTCCCATCCCGGGTGAATACATGCACCTCCACCTTGCCGTCAGGTCGTTTTACATATCGGGCCTGGCCATCCTTCAATGCAGGGTAATACTTTCCCCCTATGTCTTCATAGAGGTCAACGCGAAAAAGCACCCTGGAGCCCTGGGGAATATCCCCGGCCGTAAGGGCTAAGAGTCCGTTCTTTTCGCAAATACTATGGCTGCCGCATTCGTTCCGGTAACCGACAAAATACCTTCCCGCCTCCCTATGATAAATATCCGCGTCCATCCTGCAGAGGTCGCCGCCGACGACTTCGAAAAATTCTCCCCCTTGTATCTTGAAGGTTTTTTCCGTATCACCGAGCGTCCATGCAGAGGTGATCCTGTCAGGGCTGTGGGTCAGGATCACCTTTTCTCTTCTCAGTACGGTTTTGGACAGCTTGTCGTAGTCGGTATGTACAACGCTATTCCGGGATGACACGTCATGTATGACGATCCCGTCCTGAAAAGCATGCACTGCCTCACGGTAGCGCTGCTCGCTCCAGGTACGCTCGATATAGTCGTTGATGTCGCCGTGGATGACCGAGGCAGCTGCAAAGGCATCCCGTGTCATGCTTAACAGCTGCGGCCTTTTTTCCCCGGCGAGCTGCTCCCAAAGCTCTTTGTTGTGATTTGTATCGGAAGTGAAGACGAGGGTTTCCTGTGTGGTCTTCACGACAATGCCCATGGCGGAGATGCCATGCCATACCGGTGCTTTCAGAGCTTGTATCGTGAATCCTTCAGGGTCCACATACCGGTTTTTTTCCGTTTCATAGAAAATATCGGAGGAGAAATCGTAGAAACTCTCAGGCTCCACCCATTCGCGCAGCTCCGGGTCCCGGAATAGCATCCTTGGTCTCCCGGTCTTCTGGCTGATGATTACTTTAGCCTGTTCGGGGCCTACGGTATCGCCGTTACTGTCGATGATCGAAAAACCTTCGCGGCTGTTCTTTTCGCTGCATGCGGCGATCCGGTACCGTGCCCGCGGCCCTATTATCCGATAGTCAATGTAGTCTGCAAAAGGAATATCTATGACTCGCTTCGCATCAGGAGAAAGGCTGCGATCAAGCGAAGGACAGGCGGCCTTGACCAGCTCAGCATGGACATCCTCTGATGTCATAAAGAATATCCTCTGCGCGACATCGGGCGCATAGAGGGAGAAGAGCGAGAGGTCCGTGAACCAGCGCTTATGGTCGTCGTGGCAGTGGGTAAGGATGAGGCCTTTGATCTCTTTCAGACCATGGCCGCCTATCTGCTGGAACAGGGGTGCACCGCAGTCAAGCAGAAAACGGGAATTGCCCACCGTAATCTGGTAGCCGATACTCTTGCCCATCCTCGAGAACGGGCCGAAGTCGCCGAGAAAGCGCACCGTGATTCCGTCAGCCATGGCAGAAATAGTTTACCATAGAGAGGTTCCCGTGGCCATGATGGCTTAAGACCATGCATCCGGCTGCGTTTGCACGTTTCTTGTTCCACAACGATCCCTTTGCGCGGTGACGCATCACGCGTCCTGCTGCTGACGTCAAGGCTTTCCCTGATCCATGACAGCTGTCTTATCCTGCGACGGGCTATCCGTCGAGCATAGCCGAGCCCCGGGCATCATACATAAGACTGTTACCGCGGAAAATCAATAAATCCCCTTCCCGGGTCTGTGAGGCGGTTCACTGCTGATTTGGCCCGGACCGGTGCATGCTATCCATGAGCTTTTGTATGGCCGGAATCGCTTCGAGAGCAGCCTTTTCCCCTTCCATGATCGCATCACTGCGCTTGTCAAAATCTGCGGAGCCTATTCCCCCCACGTTCGGCCGTATCACGATGTCGGCTCGTGAAAGCTGCGCGCCGGATATCCTTGACTGCATGATGCCGATGGACTGAAGGAGGGTGTCGATCGTTCCCTCGGGCTGTTTGGCATCCAGGTCGGCAGAAATATCAACGGCAATGACCACGTCGGCGCCCAACCTGCGGGCTGCGTCAACTGCTACGGGACTTACCACTCCACCGTCAACATACATGACATCGTCGATCTTCACAGGCCGGAAGATCCCGGGGATCGCACAGCTGGCGCGAACAGCCATGCCGGTGTTCCCCGTGCTAAAAACGACCTCTTTCCCGTTCTGAACATTTGTTGCCACGGCATGGAAGGGTATCCGCATTTTGTCGAGAGGCGTGTTCTGCACAAGATTGTTGATATATGTCTCGAGCCGCTCACCTTTTATGAAACCGTTGTCCGGCACCACATAATCGATGATATCACCCTTGTCGATCGAGAGGGCTATTTTCTGGAGCTGAAAGGCGCTGAAGCCGTAGGCATANNGGCAGAACACGGCGATAAGCCTGAATTGCAACGCACGACCGGAGTACGTGCTGATGGTTCTCATCATTTCCTCCTGACAGCGGTTAGTATACACCGGCGGCAGGCATCAATGCATTCCCAGACCTGTTCAATGATAGTAGCGATAGAAGGGATTGCCGAATTCGGGATAATAGTACGGGTCGTAGGGATAATAGCTGTAATACGGCGGGCCCTGATAATAGAAAGGGTCTTCACTGTCCTTCAGATAGAAGGTGATCGTCGGCGGATAGAATAAAATGTCGGGGTCAGAGGGATAGTAAGCGGCGTCAGGATAATACCCGGGATAATAGCACCCTGCCGGGATAAGGAGCGCACTTACAAAGCCGAGCAGTAACAGAGCCCTCCGAACACATGCCAATTCCATCAATTTTCTCACAGCCCTGCCCTCTTCAGACGACATGCAACGCTTTATCCTGGGATCTGCTTTCTTTGTACCACATATTACCATTGAGTGCAAATAGCGGACATGACTGCAGGATGATGGGCACATAGGGAGAAGACGCTTGTCGACCAAGAAAACCGCCGGAAGGAGAAGGGCACCGGAGAGGAAAGAAGCGTGATTGGTGCGAGAGAGGGGAATCGAACCCCTACGGATTGCTCTACTGGATCCTAAGTCATCTGAAACTGTTTTTCAGTTGAATCTTAATCCCTTAATGTTAAAAGATTTTTCTTTGATGTCAAGGGATTTTCTTTTTTCTCAAGTTGGCAGGAGTTGGATAGAGTTTTGATGCAATAGTTACAAAAAAGGGTTACAATTCGCATGACCTCTATGTTCCATTAGAAGATCGCGATACAAGACCTGAGAACTTACCAGTTCTTACCTGTGTCATCAGCACAGGATGAGCTCAGAGTCAGCAAAGATTGAGAACAGCTTTAGCGGGGAGTACACCTCCTATTTCTCAAAATCGATAGCTTGATAGAACTAAGGAATACCAGAAGAAGGGCGCACAGCACAAACAGCCAGCGCAGCCGTCTAATACTTTACATGTGGTACAATGATTTGGGGCAGATCAGAAAGAAGATGGCAGTAGAAAAGGTTCAAAATCTTGGCAACGGGATCGGGCGCATATCGCTGAAGGGGGATCACGAGTGGGACGTATCGTAGTGGGATCCACAATGGTGCGTTATCCCGTCGGGGGGATGAATCAGTGGGTTCTCACATGGCTCGTAGGGTTCAAGAATCTGGGACATGACGTCTATTTTGTGGAAAAAAGTGGGTGGCCGAATTCCTGTTACGATCTCGAAAGAAGGGTGATGACCGATGACTGTTCCTACGGAGTGAAAGTCGTCAGCGAACGATTACGGAGTTTCGGTCTGAAAGACAAATGGTGTTTCGTAGATGCAGCAGGACAGTATCATGGATTGGACAAAAAAAGCGTGGAGACGGTTTTCGAATCAGCAAACGTATTCGTCGATCTCGAATGGAATGAATGGCTTACCGAGGCTGAAAGGGCTGACATGCGGGTTCATGTGGACGGAGAACCGGGGTGGGCTCAAATGAAACTGGAAAAAAGCCGGAACGCAGGGGAGAAACTGCCCCGTTACGACTATTACTATACGGTTGGAATGAACATCGGAACAGAAAGATGCACGGCTCCGACGGCCGGAATGACATGGCGTCATATCATCCAGCCTGTCCTGGTGTCCCATTACCCCTATACGCCCCCAATTGAGAATGCCCCGTTTACGACGGTGATGAACTGGCAATCACACAAGAATATCGAATATGGCGGCGTTCTGTATGGACAAAAAGATATTGAGTTTCAAAAGTTTATGGACCTCCCCCGCCACGTTTCTGTTCCGATGGAGGCCGCGATTTCCGGACCGAAGGTTCCAAGACAATTTCTGTTGGATCACGGATGGCACCTGCGCAATGCTGACGATGTCACAATGACAATCGATTCCTATAAGAAATACATTCAATCATCCAAAGGTGAGTTCAGCGTGGCCAAGAATGTATTTGTCGCCACGAACTCCGGGTGGTTCGGAGATCGTCCCGGATACTATCTGGCGAGTGGCCGGCCGGTAGTCTTGCAGGATACCGGCTTTTCCGATCACCTTCCTTGCGGACGCGGGCTGTTTGCGATTCATACCGTGGAAGAAGCCGCAGAAGCGATCAAGGAAATCAACGGAAACTACAGGAACCATTCCAGGTGGGCGCGCGAACTTGCGGTCGAGTACCTGGATGCGAACAAGCTCCTGAAGAAATTTCTTCAGGAGCTGGGGATATAGATATTCCTTGTTGAATTTGCAATGCCGAGGAAAATGCTGCGCCTGAGCGATCTGCTGTGGAACCAGAGAGTACCAGTTATGATTTTGCCCAATCATTGTACCACGTGTAAAGTAGTAGAACCTATCTCTGACATAGGACAAGGTGAACCTCATCGAAGGCAAGATAATGCTCGATGCAGGGACAACGAAGAACAATGAAGCCAGCATAGTCTATCTTTCAGGCAAACTCTATCAGACGATTCTCGCTCAAAAGACACTGAGGGATGAAAAATGTCCCGCATGTCCTTATATCTTTTTCAGGAACGGATGAAGATTAAAAGACTTCCGTTATGCGTGAGAGAAAGCATTCGACCATGCAGAACTTTGGCGAGAAGCTATTCCATGATCTGAGAAGGACCGCAGTAAGGAATATGATCCGCGCCGGTATTCCTGAAGTGGTGGCAATGAGGATATCAGGCCATAAGACCCGGACAGTCTTTGACCGCCATAACATTGTCAACGAAGCAGACCTTCAGAATGCAGCTGCAAAAGTGACGGACCTTCATCGGGAGGCACAGGAGAGGCTACAAAGAATAGTGTTCGGGCACAAAACGGGCAGAATCGCAAAGAATGGCGAATTTACAAATGCGCAGGAAATCTCATAAGCCATTGATTTAAAAAGTGGTGCGAGAGAGGGGAGTCGAACCCCTACGGNNGCGTCTGCCAGTTCCGCCACTCTCGCATGATTGATTTTAAAGGATTTCTTGCCATACGATCAAACCCCCTGGACCTTCACTGTAGCAAAATTGTAGCAATTATCCAGGGTCTCGACGCTCGATCTCAGACTTTCAGGATAGTGATGTGCATACCGCATGGTCATGACAATTGTCTTATGACCGAGCAGCTCCTTAACCTTGTAGAGATCGACGCCGTTTTGAACGAGCCTTGTTGCAAAGGTATGCCTGAGGTCATGAAAGTGAAAATCCTCGATGCCAGCTTTCACTATAGTCTTGTCGAAAGCTGCTCTCAGACTTCGCTCCGAAATAGGAAAGACCTTGCCTGATATGTCTATGACCTTACCAAAGGCTTTCAGGGAAGTTAACGCTGTCTGTGACAAGGGAATAGTCCTCTTTTCCCCGTTCTTCGATTGCATGACCCTTACAACCCTTCTGATAAAATCAACATCTTTCCATGTCAGGTTAAGAATCTCACCCCTTCTCATCCCCGTATGAAGCGCCAGGGTAGTAAGCGGTTTGAGCCAAACCGGATTTGTGGCCTTTGAAAGTAGAAGAACTTCCTCTTCGACTGAAAGCCACCTTTCCCTGGCATTCTTGTTTCCCACGGAGAATGATAAATCAGCGACAGGATTATCCCTGAGCCATTTCCATTCTCTGCGAGCCACATTAAACATACGCCTCATGAGACTCAGTTCCTGATAAATAGTAGCCGGTTTAACGCTTTTAAGCCTGGTATCGCGATAGTCGGAAACCATCTCGGTCGTAATATCCGCCAGCACAAAATGACCAAAGACGGGCAGCAGCCTCTTAAGGGTATGTTCATCCCTGATCCTGGAGTATTTCTGGATATACTTGCCGACCATCTCTTTAAAAGTTACCGACTTTGCCTTCTGTTTTTCGAACCATTGGCCCTCTTGCAACTCATTAAGAGCCTTGCCATATATGCGTTCAGCCAGTTTCCTGTTATCAGTACCTGTTGCAACCTGTATCCTCTTGCCTTTCTGCATTATGCTGAACCAGAATAACTTACCTCTTCGGTAAAGCCCCATACTACTTGCCTCCCTTCCTGGGGCCTCTGATCTGGATAAGAGGATTATACTCCGAAGTGATTCCCTTTTTACAGGACTCTATCCAGTCAGAAATATCGGCAGGATGGAACCTAAGACAGCCATTAAGCTTGATATGCGGCACCTGGCCCAGCTCCGCCCACTGGTAAAGCGTGGAAGGTTTAACATTCAGCATTTCCGATATTTCCTTTATACCGACAAGCTTCACAACGGTATCCCCTAAAAAGGCTCCTCACCTGGCCGGAACCATTCTTTTATGGATGCTGCATATCTCTCTTTAATGTCTTTCGACAATTCATGATTCCTATACCTCTCCAACTCTTTCCGAAATTTCCTGTTCACATATTTCATGACGATTTGAAGCACTCCGACAGCTTCTTGGTCCTTAAAATCGAAGAATTCCAACCTATCGAAATATGAAGCTAAGGAGACCGGATCATCAATGAGTTCCCGGAGAGTTTTCTTGCCTTTCCGTATCTGGACTTCAAAGCGCGTATATTGCTTTCCGGAAGCGACCATTTGCCTTTCATAGTCAGTGAATTCCTCTTCCTTACCTTCCTTTATCAAGTCCCTGAGATGCTTTGTCTTGTCGTATATTCTTATCTTTGGGTCTGAGCCAGCATAGATAGTGCCTTTGTAGAAACTGAGGCTGTCAGTTCGAATCCTCTGAATCTTCATGACCGAAAGAAGCACATCAATGGGGAAGCCTTCAACGTCAACAGCTATATCAACTCTTGTCATATTGAAATCCGCCGGCGAG
>DKBO01000185.1 GCA_002448975.1 Nitrospiraceae bacterium UBA6898 | reverse complement strand
TACCAGAACGTCCTGCGCTTTTCCCAGCTCTCGCCGGGGGCCTATGAAGCGAAAAAGCGCGAGGAGCTGGTGATCGGAAAGATGACCCGGCTTATCCAGACATCGGCACCTGCCGCTGATGCAAACCTTGACGCCGTCTCTGCTGACGAGCAGACAAAGAAGATGATCAGGGACGCTATGATGAACGCCGCAAAGGAAAAGATCGTTCAGGCGTATGTGGAAGGCCTGAAGACGAAGATGAAGGTCAAGATCAACACCCAGCTGCTCTGATGAAACAGCCTGAAAGGAGGAAAGACCTTCCCTGGCTGAGGCAGGTGTCTTCCTTCTTTGTCTCCCGCGTGATCCTCACCGCAAACAATTTCCGGGTCTTTGACCATCTTGCCGCTCCCGGCAAAACAGCACTGGTGCTTTCACGAACGCTCTCGGCAGATGTCCGCGCAACAGAGCTTCTGCTGAACAGCCTCGTCGCCATCGGCCTTCTCAAAAAAAAGAAGGGCGTTTATCAAAATGCAGCTGCAGCATCCCGTTACCTTGTTTCCGGTAAACCCGAATACCAGGGCGATATTATCCGCCATTACAGCACGCTCTGGGATAACTGGTCAGAACTCGATACGGTCATGAAAACCGGGAAACCCTGCCGGAGGGCACATGACCACGGGGCTTTCATCCTCGGCATGCATAATCTTGCCCTTCTCAAGGTCGCGAAGGTATTGGCTGCCCTTGATCTGCGGGGCGTAACAAAAGTCCTTGACCTTGGGGGAGGACCGGGCACGTATGCCATGGCCCTTGCGCGGAAAGGCATACAGGTCACGATCATGGACTTCCCCGACACCCTGAAGATCGCGCGGAAACTCATTCTTCGGTCAGGCCTGTCCAACAGGGTCAGATTTTTGCCGGGCGATTTTACCCGCGATGACATGGGGAAGGGCTATGACCTCATTTTTATCTCGCAGATCTTTCATGCGTATGATGACGCAGCGTGCATAGCCATGCTCAGAAAGAGCCATGATGCGCTGGAGCCCGGCGGCAAGGTCGTAGTGCAGGAGTTCCTTCTCGATGAGACGGGCACAGCTCCTTCCTGGAGCGCCCTGTTTGCCATCAATATGCTGGTCAATACCCCGGGGGGGAGGACCTACACACCCCGGGAGATGATAGGCTGGATAAAAAAGGCCGGATTCAGAGAGGCTAAACGCACGCTTCTTGATGAAACCGTTCTGATCGCGGCAACGAAGAAGTAAATTCTCCCATCAGGAAGCAACCGCTTTTTTTAATGGTGCGAATTGATAAATCCTCCTGTCCCGTGCTGGAATTAAGCATAATCTGCATGCTAAAATAACAAATCTTTTTTTCCCACGGAGAACAACCGTAATGGCTGAAGCGATCCCTTTCAGGGGGATTCTGTTCAATGTTCCAAAGGTGTCAAGAAGCTCGGGAGAGGAGCTTCTTGCGCCTCCGTACGATATCATCACCCCGGAGTATCAGCAGGAACTCTACGAAAAGAGCCCCTATAACATTGTCAGGATCGACTTTGGAAAGAAAAATCCCGGTGATGATGGGCAGGAGAACCGGTACTCAAGGGCGAAGGCATCCCTTGAACGTTGGCTGAAGGACGAAGTCCTTGTGACGAGCAGTACCCCCGGGTTCTATGCATATGAGGTGGCCTATACCATGCAGGGGAAATCACTGACATTACGAGGATTCCTCGGCCTGGTAAAGCTGGAGGCCCTGGGAAAAGGCAATATCCATCCACACGAATATACCCACTCCAAGCCCAAGAAAGACCGGCTGGATCTGATGAGATACTGTGAGGCTAATATCAGTCCAATATTTTCTCTTTATAACAGTCCGGAGAAGAAGACGTCGACGCTGCTTGAGGAGAAGGCGGGAACAAAGCCGTATATCGCGGCAAGGGACAATGGCGGGGCTGTTCATAGCCTCTGGAAAATAGAGGAGACAGAAGCAGTCAAGACGATAACGGCTGAACTTGCCGGCAAGGCGATCTTTATTGCCGACGGCCATCACCGCTATGAAACGGCCCTTGAGTATCAGCGGGAGATGCGGAAGAAGGCAGGATCCTCCGGGAGACCTGTGCCGTATGATTATGTGCTCATGTTCCTGGCGAACATGGCTGACGAAGGGCTTACCATCCTTCCGACATACCGCCTGGTGAAGGATCTTCCTGAAGATGCCCTCGACCAGCTCTCCGCTGATTTTGACTTGGAGAAAATGACCATGAGTGACGATATCCCTGCGGCGATCGCAGGCAGAAGGGATGTGTACGGTTTTTATGCCGGAGGAGATGTCTGGTATCGACTCAGTTATCGGGGTGAGGGTATCCATGGTGTACCGCCGGCGCTTAAGGACCTCGATGTAACGGTGCTGCATGATCTCATCTTCAAGCAGCTCCTGGACATCGAGACGGTCTCCTACGAGATGGATGTGCAGAAGTGTTTGCAGGCGGTGCGTTCCGGCGAGTTCAAAGCGGCTTTTTTCCTGAACCCGACAGGTGTTTACGATGTCGAGCGGGTTGCGCTTGCCGCATTGCGGATGCCGCCGAAATCGACCTATTTCTATCCCAAGCTCATGACCGGAATGGTTTTAAATATCTTTAAATACGCTTTCTAAAGGAGGTTTTTTTATGGCACTGCGCGTAGCAATCAACGGATTCGGAAGGATCGGGAGGAATTTCTTCAGAACGAGCAAGGGGGTGACCGCCTTTGAGATTGTTGCAATTAACGACCTCACCGATGCACCTACGCTTGCGCATCTCCTCAAGTATGACTCGGTGCACGGCATATTCAATGCCGACGTGAAGGCAAAGGACAGCAGCCTTATCGTTGACGGAAAGGAGATCAAAATATCGGCAGAGACCTCACCGGAAAAGCTTCCCTGGAAAGACCTGAAGGTTGACGTAGTTATCGAGTCTACCGGCCGCTTCACCGACAGGGCAGGCGCCGAAAAGCATATTGCTGCGGGAGCGCAGTGGGTCATTATCTCGGCTCCGGCGAAGGAACCTGACATCACGGTATGTCTCGGCATCAATGACGAAACCCTGGACCCTGCAAAGCACAAAATCATCTCGAATGCGTCCTGTACAACGAACTGCCTCGCTCCCATCGCAAAGGTCCTGCACAAGGAGTTCGGTATTGTCCGGGGTCTTATGACAACGGTCCACTCCTATACCAATGACCAGAGAATCCTTGATCTTCCGCATAAGGATGTAAGAAGGGCTCGTGCTGCCGCTGTCTCGATGATCCCCTCGACGACGGGAGCCGCAAAGGCCATCGGCCTCGTGCTGCCTGAGCTGAAGGGCAAACTCGATGGATTTGCGATCAGGGTGACAACGCCGAACGTCTCGGTCGTTGACCTCGTTGCCGAGCTTCGGAAAGATGTGACCGCAGAGGAGGTCAACGCCGCCATGAAGAAATGGGCGGATGGGCCGATGAAGGGCATCCTCCAGTATTGTGATGAGCTGCTTGTCTCCGTCGATTTTAACGGCAATGCCCATTCCTCGATCTTCGATGCCACGCTCACCAAGGTCATGGAAGGTAACATGGTAAAGGTCATCTCCTGGTATGACAATGAGTGGGGATACAGTTCACGCCTGAGGGACCTGATCACCTTCATCAATAAAAAAAGAGGATAACCAATGGCCAAGATGAATGGGAATCCGATGCCGATCAAGGACGTGTTAGGAAAGCTTTCGATCGATGAGCTGCGGCTGAAAGGAAAGAGGGTATTCATTCGTGCCGACTTCAATGTCCCTCTTGACGAGCACCTCCGGATAACAGACGATAGCCGGATCCGCTCAACCCTTACCACGATCAACTATGCGATCGATGAGGGCGCAAGGGTAATTCTTGCCTCGCACCTCGGCAGACCCAAAGGAAAGCCGGATCCGCGGTTCAGCCTTGCCCCGGTCGCCAAGAGGCTGCAGCGGCTTCTTGACAAGGATGTGATCTTCTCCCCCGACTGCATCGGCTCCCAGGTAGAGCACCTTGTCGCGAAGATGAAGGACGGCGACGTCGTTCTCCTGGAGAACCTGAGATATCATCCCGAAGAAGAGAAGAATGATGAGGAGTTCTCGAAAAAGCTCGCGGGCATTGCCGATTATTTCATCAACGACGCATTCGGGGCAGCGCACAGGGCGCATGCCTCGACCGTCGGCATCACGAAGTTCCTTCCGTCAGCAGCCGGCTTTCTCATGAAAAAGGAGATCGAATATCTCAAGGGTGTGGTGGATAACCCTATCCGGCCCTTCGTTGCAATACTGGGCGGTGCAAAGGTCTCAGGGAAGATCGGTGTTCTTGAGCACCTTGAGGATAAAGTGGACAAGGTCGTTGTGGGCGGCGGCATGGCATTTACTTTCATCAAGGCCATGGGAAATGAGGTGGGAGACTCTCTTGTTGAGACCGAAATGATCGAGACCGCGGAGCGGATCAGAAAAAACCTCAAGGCAGCGGGGATCAAGTTCTATCTCCCCGTTGACTGCGTTATTGCACATAGCCTGGAGCCGGGTGCAGAGACAAAAATCGTCCCGACGCTTGAGATACCGAAGGGCTGGAAGGCACTGGATATCGGTCCTGCTACGGTAAAGCTTTTCTCCGAGGCGCTTGAGAACGCCAAGACAATCCTCTGGAACGGCCCTATGGGGGTATTCGAGGTTGACGCTTTCTCGCGGGGCACCTATGCGATCGCCAATGCTGTTGCAGATGCCTATGCCCTCACTATTGTGGGCGGCGGAGACACGGCCCTCGCTGTTCACCGGGCAGGTGTAACCAATGCTCTTTCGTTTATCTCTACCGGGGGAGGGGCATCCCTGCAGCTGCTCGAAGGCAAGGAACTGCCCGGCATTGCGGCACTTACCGACAGAAGCACGGCCGCTGTCTAGGCGGGAAGGCAATGAAAAAGGCAGGGTAAGAACAGCTACCCCGCCTTTTTTGTTTCCAAAAAAGCCTATCTATGTTTTCCCAAAGACTTCCCGGAGATCAGATCGCCACGAGCGCAGTATCCGTGACCTTGTGCGGAAGCTTTTTGTTCGCCGGTGACAGGATGCCCCTCTTGAGCTCCACGATCGACGGCGTCCTGCTCTCGAACTCTTTTATGAGAAACGATGCTGCCACCTCAGGCTTGATCAGGTCACCGCAGGTGAAGATGTCCACGGCTGCATAGGAGTATTCCGGCCATGTATGGATCGAGAGATGGGATTCGGCAATGATCACCATACCGCTTATCCCGAAAGGGTTGAACTCATGGAAGGAGATGTCTACGATCGTGGCTTGTGCTTCTTTCGCTGCTGAGACCAGTGCATTCTTGACTTTAGCGAGATCCTTGATAATCTTAGGGTTACAATCCCTCAATTCCACCAATAGATGGGTACCTAAAGCATGCAATCCTTTACCCCCCTTCAATGATTGAATTCGGCATTAATATGCCCTCTTAAGTCAAAAAGTTTACCGTAAAACCTTGATCCTTGTCAATAAAAATCCCGGAAAAAATGTCACGGAATCACCTTGTTCAGCTGATATTCTACAATACCCGAAGCACCGGCTTTTTTCAGCTTCGGGATGAGCTCACGGACCTTTTTTTCGTCTATCACAACGTCGAGATCATACCATCCTTCATCGGACAGGAGAGATATAGTCGGGGAATGCATTGCGGGCAGAAGGCTCAGGACCCGCTTGAGATCTGCCTGCCGGACATTCATCTTCATGCCGACCTTTTCCTCTGCCGCCAGGGCACCCTTGAGAAGCATGACAAGGTTTTCCATCTTCTGACGCTTCCATGCATTCTGCCAGGCTTTCTTGTTAGAGATGAAGCGGGTGCTTGACTCGAGGATAGTTTCCACGATCCTGAGGTTGTTGGCACGGAGGGAAGATCCCGTTTCCGTAAGCTCTACAATGGCATCAGCAAGATGGGGTGGTTTTACCTCAGTGGCGCCCCAGGAGAAATCGACTTCTGCCCGGATCTTTTTCGCCTTCAGGTACCGTTTGGTAAAGCCGACAAGCTCGGTAGCTATTCTCTTGCCATTCAGGTCCTTGATGGTCCTGATCCGGGATTCATTCGGAACGGCGATGACCCAACGTACAGGACGAAGGCCCTCCTTTGCATAGTTCAGCTCAGCCACTTCTTTGACATCGGCGTTCTGTTCCCTGATCCAGTCATACCCTGTCAGGCCGCAGTCGAGTATCCCGTTTTCGACATAGCGTGCCATCTCTTGAGCCCGGATGAGCATGGCCTCGACCTCTGCATCATCGAATACCGGATAGTAGGAACGGCCGGATACCGAGATATGATATCCGGCTTTTCTGAAGAGTTTTAATGTCGACTCCTGAAGGCTTCCCTTTGGCAGCCCGATCCGGAGTGTCTTTTTGTTATTCTTCATGCTTTTTCCTTCCTGTCTGTTTTTCACGTTTTTGCTTCAGAAGCTGCTCTTTTCTCACCCTGATGGTGTTGCCATGCGCTTCCAGTCCTTCAACGTCCGCTATGGCCTCAACGACGCCGGCGAGGCGGAGGAAACCTTCCCGCGTAAACCCGAGCATGCTCGACCGCTTGTAGAAGTCGTATACCCCGAGGGGAGATGAAAATCGTGCCGTGCCGCCTGTCGGAAGCGTATGATTAGGACCTGCAGAATAATCTCCCAGCGCTTCAGGACTCCAGGGGCCGAGAAAGACGGCCCCTGCGTTCTCTATCATGGGCACGATATCGATTGGCTTTCTGGTCATGACCTCCAGGTGTTCCGGTGCTATGGTGTTTGAGAGATTTACCGCATCCCTGATGTTTCGGGTGACAATAATCGCACCATAGGCATCTAAAGAGGCCTTTGCTATCGCTTTCCGCCTGAGTTGCTTGAGCCGGACCCTGATCTCTTCGAAAACTGATGCGGCGAGCACTCTGCTATCAGTGACAAGAACTGCTGAGGCGAACTCATCATGTTCAGCCTGGCTCAGCATATCTGCTGCGACAAACGAAGGCCGCGCTGAGCTGTCGGCGATAACGAGGATCTCGCTCGGGCCGGCAACCATATCGATGTCAACGATGCCGAAGACCATCTTTTTTGCCGTGGCCACGTAGATGTTGCCGGGGCCGACGATTTTGTCGACCTTAGGGATGCTCTCGGTTCCGTATGCAAGGGCAGCGACTGCCTGTGCGCCGCCGATCCGGTACACCTCGGTTACGCCGAGCATCTCTATCGCGGCCATAACATAGGGGTTCAGGTAACCTTCGGGCATGGGAACGCAGACCGCGACCTCTTTAACGCCGGCAACCTGAGCAGGAATGACGTTCATGAGTACGGTGGACGGATAGGCGGCCTTGCCTCCCGGAATGTATGCGCCGATTCTCTTGAGGGGCCGTATTGCCTGACCAAGAATAGTATCGCCTTCCGTAAAGGACCAGGAGCGCTCCTTCTGCCTCTCATGAAAGCTCCGTATGCGCCGGGCAGAAATTGCGAATGCCTTCATGATCTTCGGATCAGCTTTGCGGGCAGCGCGGGTGATCTCCGAAGCACTTACCCGGAGCCGGGCTGCCTTCCTATTGTCGAATTTGCGCGTATACTTCAGGACCGCCGCGTCGCCGCTGCGCCGCACGTTCGTGAGGATGTCCTCGACAGAGCGGATGATGGCCCTGTCAACGGTTGCATTCCGAGAAAGAAGCTTTTTGAGGAATGCAACAATGTCGCCGCGCTTGCTTATGATCTTCATGGTGATTCATTCTATCGCTAAGCAGACAATTATTCAAGCAGGCTCATGCGTACAGGAATGAGGCAGTTTTTAGGCAGCGCGACGAGTTCAGTATTTCAGCCCGGCCTTCTCCATGTTGCCCACAACAACCAGAATATAGTTGGCGGGATCCAGATATTGTTGCGCCACCCGCAGGATGTCCTCTTTAGTGATTGCATTGATGACGGCAGGGTACCGGTCAACATAATCGAGGCCAAGGCCGTAATATTCGACGGCGAGATTGAAGCCGGCTATCTTACTGTTCGAGTCGATGCGCAGCGGGAAACTGCCGGTGAGATAGGATTTGGCATCGGCAAGCTCCTTGTCACTTACCGGTTCTGTCTGCATTCTCTTCATCTCTCGAATGACCTCTCCGATGGCCGTGTTGGCAGATTCATTTTTTGTCTGGAGACCAACCTGGAAATTTCCGCCATATCTGCTTGCGGAAAAGTAGCTGTGAACATCGTAGGCGAGTCCGCGATTGTCCCGGATGTTGTCCATAAGGCGGGACGCAAAGCCTCCTCCCCCCAGGATATAGTTCATCACCAAGACCGCGTAGTAATCAGGGTTGCCGCGGGAAATGCCGAGATGGCCAAGGATAATGTTCGTCTGCGTAAGATCTTTGTCGATCTTGATGACAGTAGAGCCCTTTTTCTTTTCTGCTGCGGGCAGGGCGTTCTCCCCCATCTTCGCTTGCTGCCAATCACCGAAATATCGGTTCAGCAGCAGCTTCAGTTCGTCCCTGCTGATATCCCCGACAACCGAGACGATCGTATTATTCGCCGCATAATGCGCTTCGTGGAAATCGACTAGATCCTGCCGGGTTATGGAAGGGATGGTCTCGATCGTGCCCTGCACCTGTCTGCTGTAGGGATGCTCTCCGAAGACAGCCCTTGAAAACGCGATGGAGGCGACGGCGCCGGGTTCCTCGTTCTGCTGGATAAGCCAGTTCACGGTTATCGTCTTCTTTCTGGCGATCTCTTCCTCCCGGAATGCCGGATGCAGGACGATATCGGAGAGAAGATCGAAGCCGAGCTCGATGTCCTTTTTCAGTACGGTAAGCGAAACCGTGGTATAGTCAGCTCCGGCAGATGCGCTGAGCGAACCTCCGACAAACTCGATCGCTTCACTGATCTCCCGGGAAGTACGCTTTTGCGTACCCTCGGTCAGAAGTGCAGCGGTGAGATAGGCAAGGCCCGCTTTTGCCGATGGCTCGGAAATGCTGCCCGCCTTGATCGCCATGACGACCGATACCATCGGGACCGAATGCCGGCCGGAATGAAGGACGACCATGCCGTTGGGAAGAGTTTCCCGCTCTGCAAGCTGCGCGGCCGGAGCCGGTGCTGCAAGAGACAGGATCAGGATACCTAGTGCGGCTATGCTGGTGAGGACGCGGTACTTGTTCATGAGCCTTTTTCCTTGGGTGTAGGGATCAGGATGCCGGTGGTCTTCTGTTCATCGATAAGATATTTCTGCGCAACGCGGCTGACGTCCTCTGCAGTCACTTTGCGTATACCTTCCAGATAGGAGTCAATGAACTTCCAGCCCATGGTCATCTCGAACGTGCCGATGGTCCTTGCCTGCATATAGATCGAGTCCTGCTGCATGACGAAGGATGCCTCTACCTGGTTCTTCGCCCGCTGCACCTCCTGCCCGGAGGGCGGTGTCTTTTTAATCTTTTCGATCTCCTCCAGCAGCGCCTGCTCGACATCCTCGATCTTCTTTCCCTGTGCAGCGGTTGCACCGGTAAGGAAGACGAACGGGTCTTTGTACAGGCCCTCATAGCTTGCCCAGGCAGAAAGTGCTATCTGCTGGTCGTATACGAGCGCACGATAAAGGCGCGAACTCTTACCGTCCGACAGGATACTGCCGAGCACGTCCAGCGCAAAGCCGTCCTCATGGGAGAGGCTCGGCACCTTATAAGCTGTCATGATATACGGAAGTTCGGCCTCTTTTTTCACATAGACCCTGCGCTCGCCCTTCTGATCGTCCTCAGTAGAGGTGACTGCCGGGACGGGCGGGCCGGCAGAGATGCTGCCGAAGGACATTCTGATCTTCTCAAATATCTTCTTTTGGTCGACATCGCCTACAACAATGATTACGGCGTTGTTCGGCGCATAATAGGTGCGGTAATGCTCCACCAGGTCATCGGGGTTCAGGGTCCTGAGATCGGACATCCAGCCGATGACCGGCCAGCGGTAGGGATGGTTCTTGAATGTTGCAGCTATGACCTCTTCGAAGACGAAGCTCTGCGGATCATCCTCGGTGCGGAGCCTGCGTTCTTCCGTGACCACATCCCGCTCGGAAAGAACGGCATCCCTGGTCAGGACGAGATTCTGCATGCGGTCTGCCTCAAGGTTAATGGGCAGGGTGATGCGGTCAGAGGCGAGCAGTTCGAAGTAGCCGGTGTAATCCCGCGAGGTGAAGGCGTTGTCCATTCCCCCTGCCCTCTGGAT
>DKBO01000256.1 GCA_002448975.1 Nitrospiraceae bacterium UBA6898 | reverse complement strand
AGGATGTGGCAATGCCAGACGTACTCCCAGCCGAAGTCCGCAAAATCATTCAGGGTCACGCGCGCATTGCCGGTGACGGGATCGATCTGCGTGATCTCGGTAGTTGAGCCGATAGGCGTTGCCGGGTTCATGGGGCGGTTGCTCGTCGGCACGCCGAAGGGCAGCAGCGGCGTTACCGGCCTTATGGCAATGATGGTATCTTCCAGCGGGCTGATCCTGACCGTGTCTTTCCAGCCCAGTTCTGTCGGGTCAGGCAGGCGGATAAAGCCGTCCCAGCCGACGCGGTTGAGCACCTGCACATCAAAGAGATGGAAGTGGATCGGGTGCGTGTCAACACCGTTGTGCGTGATCTTCCATATCTGGATTTGGTCCTGATTAAGGACCTCGGTGGTCGGCGAGCTGTAGGTCTGCACGATGAAATTCACCTGCAGGGCCCCGCCGTTTGCCTTTTCGAGGCCAAGGGCAGCGCGCATGCGGCCATAGTCGTCAAAGGTCGCACCCATCTCGTCATGTATGGACTTGTTCTTCATGGCAATGCTCTGCGGTGCATTCAGGCTGATGAAGTTGCCCAGAGCATCGACGTTCAGGGTCTGGATCTTTATGGTCTTGTCATTGATGCGAGAAATTCCCCAGTTCGGATAGGTTGTCGGGAAGACAGCCGGGCCGCTTGCCGATCCGTACGCCCTGCTATAGGCACTGTAGTCCTGCGAGCCCAGGAAGGCCTCATAGAGAAGCGGGTCAGCAGCGGGATTCATATTGCCCTGTGCTGCCACGATCGGGTCCTGCCCCTGCTGGAATACCCCGGGCCCTGAAACTCCCTGATCGGACCGGGTGGGATCAAAGGCATCCTGCAGCTTGGCAAGATTAAAGGCAGTTCCAGCCGTACAACCGCCCGGTGGCGGGCTTGCCGGGTCGCATATCCTGATCTGCATGACCGTGCGGATATTGGGACCGAAGCCCGGAAGGGTCGATGGAGCACTGCCGTATGGAGTACCGTCCGGGTCGTTGGTGTAAAAGTCATACTGCGGATTGAGCGCAGGCCATGGGGCAGATCCGTCATTATAGAGTATCAGGGTCTTGCCCGCATAGGCGGAGAAGTCGACGATGACGTCTGCGCGCTCAGCAGGGCCGATTATCAGAGAACCGCCATTGATGTTGCCCACATTGAACATGCTGGGGTTCACGTTCCAGGTGATGGGATGAGGAGGGACCACTACCGGCATGGGCAGGAAGCCGCCCTCGCTGCCGATCATGATCCAGTTGGGCCCTATGGTATCGCAGTGCGGTACACCGCCTGCCCTGCCGTCGAGAGGCCAGGTGGCAGGGCAACTCGCGGGTAGCGGAGCAGCTGCATCGATCATCTGCATTTCGCTATTGGCGGCACAACCACCCGTGTATGTGCCACAGTCAGCATTAACACTATTCGGATCAAGTGTATCCGCGACATACAGCCCGAAGTTCACGAAGCGGTCGTGCGCAGCGTTCAGAATGCGCAGGCGATAGGCCTTGGGCTCAAGATCGAGATAGGGATATGCGGTCCCGTTTACCGTAGGCGTATCCATAAAGGCCTCTGCTCCCCATGAGGGATTCGGCGTAGAGGGAATCTCTGGAGCCTGACAGAAAGCCATGCCGGGCATAAACTCTACGAGCCCCGGAGTGATTGCAGGATCGCCTGCAGGATCGCAGAGCGGGCTGTAGTAGGGGTTCGGGATCGGCTGGTACAGGTTGTTGGTGGCCGGGAAGAAATAGGGACCGTAAGCCCATCTGCCCAGGGGCGCGATGCCGCTGATGTCAAAGGGGTTCTGGGCAGGCATGTAGACATGGGGCCACCAGAGGTCTCCGGTCCGGGGCGCCTTGATGTCGGTCACCGTTGCCCAGGCAGTTGCCTGCACGCCGAGTGGATCTGCGGGAGGATCGATCGTCACAATCGGATTAACATACCCTGAGCCGCCGTTTGTGACTGCAACGGCAGAAACCACCGATGACACGTTTGCCGTGGCTGTAGCGATCGTGGTCGGGTCGTTATTAAGGTCGGCAATGGTGACGGTTGGGGTCGGAGAATAGCCCAGACCTCCATTGGTGACCGTGATGGCCGTGATCGTGCCGGCGCCGTCAATGGTTGCCTCGGCTGTTGCGCCGCTGCCCGTGCTATCGTCGATCATCACGATCGGCGATATATACCCCAAGCCGCCGTTCGTGACATCTATGGACGTAACAATAGAGGAGACTACCGCTGTTGCCGTTGCATTTATACCCGTTGCATCGGTAATGGCAACAGCAGGAACAGACGTATATCCCGTGCCTCCGTCTGTAATATTGATGAAGGTTATCACACCCGTCCCAATCACGGCGCCTGTTCCCCAGTTCCAGGTCGGGTCAGTAGTCTGAATAGTGGCTTCGTCAACAAAGGTCTTGTCCTCGAAGACAAGCGGTATCTCCTCAGCCGGGATGATGCCGCTGGCGATCAGATTCTGCTCAACATCGTCCCTGATCAGGTAACCTGCTGCCTCGCCTGCATAGACATTGAGGCGGGTGATGCCCCAGGCATGGTCATGGTAGAACATAAAGCGCGCACTCTGCTGGTTGGTCCAATAGAAGGTCTGCTCTCCAGAATCAACAGCCGGGATCGGCATGTCCGGGACGTTCTCAACGCTGACGCCCTGGGGATAGTTCGGGTCCTCTCCGGCCGGGGTGATCCACTGGTGGGGGGTGCCGTCACTGATCCAGGGGCTTCTGCCGCCATGCAGGTGCAGGGTGGCGCGGTTGGTGCTGAAAAAGCCGGTTGAGTTAGGGGTACCGCCAGGGAGCAGCAGTTTGGTGACAGGGTTATAGTTGATATCGTAGACGCCAGCGCCCATGATGGTGTCGTCAATGGGGAGGAAGAGGTCGCCGTCGCCAAGAGGTGCAGGTCTCGGGTCGATCATGTTCCTGAAGAGCACGCGCACCGGCCGGTCCTTCTTAGCGACGATCACCGGGCCGAGGAAGTGTATGGCTGCCGGGGTTACGCTGTTGTCAGAAAGAGTGCAGTTAGACGGGTCCGTTGGGTTTATCGAGGGGTCTTTGCAGCCGCCCGAGGTATCGGTGCCGGCGTTTGCCTGGATATATCCCCGCAGGGTAGTCGGGTTGGCAAGGTCAGTATGCATCTTCTCTTCGTACTGCCGCAGTTCTATCACGTAATAGTCAGAGCCAGGATAGGTTACGATATCCGGGATGGCAATAGGTATCTTTTGGCCGCCTGCGCAGTAACTATTCGCTGCTGAGGGGACGCAGAGACCCGGAAGCGGGTCCACGAACTTCCTCAGGGGCGGGGTGAAGGCCCAGTTCGGGGCGGTCAGATAGTCCGGCAGAACACCCGGGCCGATGACAAAGGGGGTTGCCCCCCCTGGTGCGAAAGCAGGGTTGCTGTAGTCAGGGCTGAGATAGGCATGAGCCATTCCCCCCCAAAGAAGCGCCATAAGAGAAAAGACTATGGCCAGAATTTTGCTGAAAGATCCTTTACGCATAACGCCCTCCGTTAATTAATGTATTCTTGATTAATGTATCGTTGTATCGAAATTCTTTCAGAGATCTCTTCATAGGGACTAGGGGAGAGTCTTCTTGCCCTTTCCCTTGCGGTCATCGTCATCAGCCTTCGCAATGGTCTTTTCCCTCTCTTTCAGCATCTTTTCAACATGCTCTTTGGCCTTTTCGCGTTTGGTGACCGTGTCTATCCTGGATTGGTTGACTTTCGTCTTCTCTGGTTTTGGTACGTCCTTCGGCTTTGATGCGTCATTCGGCGCATTCTGCCCGTTGCCCTGGGCCGTGGCGTTGCTGCCTGCCATTGCCGTGGCAAGCAGGAAGACAACCAGCAAGATTCCGGATGCTACTGCCAACAGTTTTTTCATAACCTTACACCTCCATGTGAAGTTCTACAATTTTTTCAGTTGTTGACCGCGGACCCATCCTGCATCCTCGGCCGCCTGTTTTCGATACTGTTGCTATCATTAATGGTCACCACATATTCATCGGCAACGCATATGCAATGCCCGCCGATGAACTGGCTGTTCAGTTCGACGATCAGCTCTTTATTGGTTGCGGACCTGGACATCTGCCACCCCATGGGCTCAGAGATATTGCGGTGATCCGTTGACAGGGCATTGCAGCGGGTCCCGCAGAGGGAGAGTCCGATCTCCCGGTCGTCTGTGGCACTTGCAGGGACATAGCGGTATTCGTTTACGATGTAGATCTTCTCCTCTGCGCCCTGTCCGTTCTGCGTCAAATCCTCTGCGGATGCCGCAAGCGGCAGGGGGAGGATGAGCAAAAGCGTGAAAGCGTGGATGAGTGAACGCGTAGATGTGTAGATGCGTGGCTGCGTACATGCGTTGACGCGTGAAAGCGTTGAGGCGCAGATGCGTTGAGGCGTGAAGCAAGCGAGCAAGCTGACAAGCCGGGAACACATAGCTCGTGGTTCATAGGGAAAAGCGCGTACATGTCTGATCATTGGGTCACCCACTCGCTGCGGCGCTCAAGTTTCGGGTTCTGTCCTTTGCCGAGCCTGACGATAAAGCACCCCTTTGATGCGTAACGCTGTCCAGGTCCGAAACTGACGCGTTCGTAGAGCGGAAAGTACTGGTCCTCGATCATGCCGATGGTATCGAGCAGAAAGTCGCGATAGTATTCGCCGCGCATCTCCAGCAGGGCTTTGCCCAGGATCTCGTTCGTGATATAGGACTGCCTGATGATCTGCTGGTCAAAGGACTGTATCATCTTCCCTGAGAGCACTCTCTTGACCGATCTGTCGTAGCGCACATCCTCCTGCGGCAGCCGGTAGGGATAGGTCATGTAGAGCAGTTCCCGCAGCTCTTCAGGGACGGACCAGAGGGCCTTTCCGAGATAGGTGCCGGAGACGAGGACAATTCCCGGACGGTCTGCACTGCCGGCAAGGCCCTTGAGTGCAGCCAGAGAGGATGCATCGTCCCAGAGGAGCAGCGCTGCAGGCCTGTCCTGCCCCATGATCTGCTTGAGCCGTTCGGGGGTGAGCTGCTCCCCATTCCCAAGGACCATCTCGCGCACAGGAGTACGTCCAGCACCTTTCCATGTCTCGCGGAAGCCCGCTGCCAGTGCCTGTGCCCTGCGACTGTCCCGGATCACCTGTACGACCGACCGGTCCTTGAAGAGTTCGGCCATGCCCTGCAGGTAGCGGGCCGCGGCTTCTCCCTCCTGACGGATGCCTCGGGAGGGATAAAGGGTGTACCAGTCGCTCTCAGATATCACAGGATAATCGACGATCGGCATGAGGTCAGGGATTTTGTTGTCTTCGCAGAAGCGGTGCACGGGTTCCCAGTCACCGGTGGTTATGCCGCCCAAGAGGGCAAAGACCGGTTCGGCCTTGTAGTAGTCATCAAGCTGCTTTCGCCAGGTTGATGAAGGACCCGTCAGCACCCAGCGCGACAGGGTAAAGGTGACGTATGTAAGATTTCCGGACATGTTATAGGACATGCGGGCCACCCGCTGATCTTTNNCACGGTGGCGAACTTTATCTCTTTCCCCTTCACGCCGGGTGACGGCCGGTCAGAAAGGGTCTTGAGATAGGCGATCATGATCGCCATGTCTTGATCTCTCATTTCGTAACGGGGCATGACATTGAGAACAGAACGGCCCGTCGGGTCAAAGCCGGTGCTGATCAGCGCAGAGAGCGTCGCATCTGTGTATGCAGGACGGACCGGAAGGTAAACCGCATAGTTATGGATATAGGGGACAAATTCAGCGCCCTTTATATAGGGCTTGCGCGGTTGGTAGAGGATGCGGCCGTTGGTCGGCGGGGTGACCACCGTGCCCTCGAACGAGCCGAGCCCGCTCCGGAGGTGGCAGCTTACACAGGTGAAGTCTGTTCCCGAGACCGGGACGTCGCCGCTCACAAAGGCCTTCATGGGCTCGCCTGACGGGAGGACCCCCTCGCGGTACATGCGTTCGCCGAGGAGGAGCGTCTCTTCTGTTGGAGAGGCCGGCGTCTGAGCAGTTTCCGAGGCCAGCACCCTGCCCGGAACGCCAGAGAAAAGGCATAGGAAGAGGATCGCACAGGCCAAACTGCCGGACAGGGCAGCTTCGGCACGCAGCTTCACCCTATGGAACAGATGCATGGCAGGCATAGGCCTTACTTGATTGAACCTTCTCGCTGGTAAGATAGCGCCCTCTTCATGATTTCATTCATTATTTATTGAGATAGATTCAAATTTCTGCAAGTATAGTGCCATATAAATATTTATATATGTAAAAATTAAATTCTTGTATATTGGCGCCTTTGCGAAAATAAACGCAGGCCTAAAACAGGCATATGACAAAAATTGTCGTAAAAACGCGGAAACTGTCATATACCCATTCTCTGTCCCAGCGCCTGATTGTATGATAACTGCAGAGCCCGGCAATGCTATTTTCCTGTCATTAATTTTCATTGGGAGGATAATTTTTTAAGTTTGCAGTAAGAAAACTGTGGCCTATGGAACCAGATGTTTCTCCGGGCGCCGGATGCGGCGATAAGCGTGATGAGGGAAACATACGGCATGAATAAACATCGAAAACAATGGCTGAACCATACTACGGGTAAGTCACGGGATCTATTTTTTTAAGGATATCCCGGCCTTTTCGCCTTCGCGCATGAAATCAGCGCTGCTCATCAGCCCGTAAAGCCTGACCCATTTGTTATCCGCAGGTCTGCGGATGAAGTTCAGCGGATAGTGGGACATCTTGTTCGGCATGTAGGCATCAAAGGCCTTCATGACACTGTCAATGTCATTGCGCGACCCGGAAAGGAAATCCCATCCCGGTTTTGCCCGGAACCGCTGAAGGTAGTCTTTCATGACTTTCGGGGTATCGTTCTCCGGGTCGATGGATATGGAGACGAGACTCACCTTGCCGGATTCAGGGCCGAGCTTGTGCTGGAGATTGCTGAAGCCTGCGGACAGAACAGGGCAGATGGTCGTGCAGGTGCCGAAGATAAAATCGACAATGACCGGTCTCTCAGACAGCAGGAGGTTCCTGAGCCGCACCTTCTTGCCGTCCTGGTTTACCAGCACCACATCGGGTATGGTGTATGTCTCGACGGACCGCTCATATTTCTTGTCAGAAGCCTCTGTCAACTCCCCCGTACAACAGAGCAAAAGGGCAAGGGCTGCTATCAGAAAGAGCGCGCAATGCCCCCGATCTGATAGGTTGTCGGGAAGGTGGCCGGGGTGCCTGCTGTTATGATGTTTATCCATTTCTTCTCTCACCCTGTCCCTGCGTTGCCGGCCGGAAATTACTAACTGGTAATCAGCAGGGAAAGCTCATAGTTCATGGCAAAGAAGGTTCGCACCGCATAAGATATCGTGACTAGTAAATCGGGACTACCAGACCGCTGAAATACTCGATCGTTTTCTTCAGTCCTTCGTCGAGCTTTACGACCGGCTCCCATCCCAGCTGTTCTCTTGCCAGGCTTATGTCCGGCTGCCGCTGGTTCGGATCGTCAGAGGGTAATGGTTTGAATACGATCTCGGACTTTGAGGCGGTCATCTTGATCACCTT
Source organism: Nitrospiraceae bacterium UBA6898 (assembly GCA_002448975.1). Lineage (GTDB taxonomy): Bacteria > Nitrospirota > Thermodesulfovibrionia > Thermodesulfovibrionales > UBA6898 > UBA6898. Next base: position 125 of record DKBO01000256.1, on the reverse strand, counting down.
CTCGGCCAGCTGGAGGATGGTGAACTCCACAGGGTTGCCGAGGTTCACCGGACCGGTGATGCCCTTCGGACTGTACATAAGCCGCACCAGCCCGTCCACCAGATCATCCACATAGCAGAAGCTCC
>DKBO01000126.1 GCA_002448975.1 Nitrospiraceae bacterium UBA6898 | reverse complement strand
GCACAGTTTTTAGGGTAGAGGTCCGCATTTGCACTAAATCAAAAGTATCCTTTAAATTTCCGCGTAGATGATTTTTTAAATGTAGGTAAGTACGCGCTAATTGGCTCAGTCATTTGTCTTATCCGTTATTAACCATATTTCATGCACCTGGCTGAAGATAAAGTCGTCCCCAAAGAATACGCGGAGTTTGCTGGGCTACCAGTGTTTAGAGGGTATGTCTTTCTTTTGTTAGCCATAATAGCTGTGCCATTGTTAGAAGAGATTCTTTTCGAGGCTTCCTGTTTCGCCTGTTGATAAAAAAATACGACATGTTCACTGCAGGTGTGGCATCATCATTAATCTTTGTTGCATATCACGGTTTCGAAAAAGGTTGGTTACTCAGCCACTTCCTTTTCGCATTAGTGGCTTGCTATGTCTACAATAGGTCGCAATCCATATGGGCAAGCATAATAATGCATAGTGCCAATAATGCCATTTGGTACTGGGGCACAGGTGTATTTCTGAAATGATAAACCAGAGAATCAATCAGAAGCTAACAACACTTTCCAGCCGACCGGGAATAACCGCTTTTCGTTTTCAATCTCATGTCTGTTCCCCGGCGGCTTAACTGCCGCATTCGGGTGGATTTAGCGATATGCTAGGATTTCTGAAGAAACTAGCTCTTGGATTCGGGAAAGTACTTCTCGCACTTTTCCTCATCTTTGCAATCTATGTTGCATATGGCGTGTACGCCGAGAAGTCGGCTTCAAAGAAAGCCGCCGCCATGTGCGCTTCCATCACCCGCGGCGCCGACACGTCTGCACTACGTGAACTTGCTGTTTCAGATGGTGCCAGTGAATTACAAACCCGCTGGTTCAAATCAGATGGGCTAGACGCCCTCTTCATCACGTACATTGGTTTGCCGCCATTCTCCAGGTACATCTGTGTCGTCAAGGCAGAACATGGCCGTGTAATCTCAGCAGAGCAGGCGCACCTTGATTAGCATGCACCCTCACAATTCATTCAAGCCGACGCCTCTTCGCGGCACGGCTTAATTCAGGCGTTAAACCTTTCTTTTGGTATTCCTCACTTTTCGCCGGTAGTCGATTGTGCGGCCTTGTAGGTGGTCGAAAGAAAATCGCTATGCAGCTTTCGGGGTGAATGTTATAAATGGACGCCATGGAGAGCCAGAAGGCAACAGTTCTTCCTGAAATCCTCGTCAGTTTCAAGAATCAATAACTGTTGACTTCATGGTGAAGTAAATAATCTGAAAGTAATCTCATATTGCCGGCAAGGTTGAGTACTGAAACTATGTATTTTAAGCCTACGCCGGAATGCTCCTGACAACCAGATCTCGAAACAGACTATATCCTGTTGTCTGAAGGGCAACGGGAAGCTTATCCCACCACAGCATGGAGCAGCGCAGCTAACGTCCCCGGAATAGCGGCTTTTTCTTTTTTATGAAAGAACGGGTGCCCTCACGGAAATCCCCGGTGGACGCGACGAGACCGAAATAATCGGCGCCGAGCCGGGCTGATTCGTCAATGCTCATATCCAGCCCCCGGTGCAGAGCCTCCCAGGTCATCTTCACGGCAAGAGGGGCCTGAGCGAGGATCTCCTCCAGAAAAGCATCCGCTTCCTGCAGCAGCTTTTCCGGTACAGCGACTCTGTTCAGAAGGCCCATATGCAAAGCCTCTTCTGCCGTGATCATCCTGCCGGTCAGGAGCAGTTCCGCAGCTCGCCCCTTCCCCACGAGACGCGGCAGGCGCGTTGTACCTCCCCAGCCGGCAACCGCGCCAATCCGCACTTCAGGATGGCCGAGCCGCGCGCCATGGGCAGCAATCCGGACAGTGCACGCTTCTGCAAGTTCGAGACCGCCGCCAAGGGCATATCCGTTAATCGCTGCGACAACAACCTTGCCGAGGTGCTCGATCCCGTGATACACTGAGACGGCGAGGCGCGCCAGATCGCGCACCGCAAAGGGCGATGCCCCGGTGAAAAATCCGATATCTGCCCCTGCGGAAAATGCTCTGTCGCCGGCACCGGTTATGATGACCGCCCTGACTTTGTCATCCATCTTCACTGTTTCCAGAGTATGCCCCAGCTGTTCAAGCATCTCCCTGTTGATGGTATTGAGTACATCAGGTCTGTTCAGAGTAAGCAGCGCGACGCCGCGTCTTTTCCGGTACTCTACGAGATCGGATTTCATGAGCCAATCCTCCGTTTCTAGGATCCCGGCATTATCCTTCATCTTTCCGCTGTGAATCTCTGTGATTACTTCAAAGTATACACTATGCCTGCAACTTTGATAATAGACTTGTCTTTTCAACTATTCCAACTTATGATGTAATAAAGAAGGTAATACATCCTCAGTGCCATAAAGGAGGACCGGATGAACATTTTTGAATATGCAATGCAGATGGAAAAGGACGGGGAAGCGTACTACCGTGAACTCGCCGCCAAAACACCGCATAAGGGCATACAACACATCTTTGAAATGCTCGCCGACGCCGAGGTGATCCACTACAATATCTTTCGTGGCATGCAGAAACGCGAACAGGTTACTCTGCCTGATTCGGCGAGCCTTACCGGCGTAAAAAATATTTTTACCCGTCTGAAAGAAGAAGGACAGCAGGGCGTCGATGCCTCCCAGGCTGACCTTTACCATAAGGCTCAGGACATAGAAGTAAAATCCCGCGATTTCTACCTTGAAAAATCAGGAGAGTCGACTGACGACCGTGAGAAAGCCATACTCAAGAAGATCGCCAGTGAAGAACAGAAGCATTATCTTATCCTCGAAAATATTATAGATTTCGTGTCCGGGCCCAGCACGTGGCTCGAAGACCCTGAATGGTATCATCTGGAGGAGTATTAAAAAGAACAGACAAAAGACGTTCGGTGAAAGATGTTAGGCGAAAGGCTCTGGGCCAAAGACAAAGCACAGTAGCCAATACTACCTAACATCAAAACATACCGCGGCGACGAGCAAAGGTGATATGAGGTTACCGGGCGCAACAATGCCTCAGAGTACCGAAGGCCAAACCCGCGAGTCTCATCTTGAAAAACGAAGCCCGGATCAAGGCTGGTAAATCCCAAGCAGTACCTGGGAAAAATACTGTGGCCATGACAGGTCTTTCGGAATATCTGTCCTGGCTGTACGTTGCACCGAAACTGAAGGTAAGCCCGCTATCACGCCTTCCACTTTGCCAGGTGCTGGAGATATTCCCATCTCCTCTTCACGTCAATTTCGGCCTGCTTCATCAGTTCCTCAGCCATGGCGGGGTTGGTAAGTTTCAATACCCGGTAGCGGTTTTCGCTATATGCATATTCCGCAAACGTGAGCGTGGGCTCTTTGCTGTCGATGACGAGCGGTGGCTTCCCCCCGGCCTCACGCAGAGGATTATACCTGTAGAGGGGCCAGTGGCCGCAGGCAACGGCCCTTTTCTGTTCTTCAACGCCCTTCATCATATCGATTCCTTGGGCGATACAGGTCGCATAGGCAACAATCAGCGACGGTCCGTCGTATGATTCCGCTTCAAGCATTGCCTTTATCGTTTGAGACTGGTTTGCGCCGAAGGCCACCTGGGCAACATAGACATTGCCGTAGGTGGTCATGATCGCGCCGATGCACTTCTTCGGGGTCTTCTTGCCGCCCGCCGCGAACTGGGCCATGGCGGCAAGGGGGGTGGATTTGGACATCTGCCCGCCGGTGTTGGAGTAGACCTCGGTGTCAAGGACCAGGATGTTGATGTTCTCCCCTGACGCCAGGACATGATCGAGACCGCCATACCCGATGTCATATGCCCACCCGTCGCCGCCGATACACCAGACCGATTTCTGCACCAGGTAATCGGCAAGAGAGCGGAGTCCTTTTGCCTCCAATGACGCGTCCCCGTCGATTGCTTTCATCAGTTCATCGACTCGGGACCTTTGCTCTTCTACCCCTCGCTGGTCCGACTGCTCGGCCTTCATGATCGCCTCAAAGAGTTCCCGGTGGGGCGAATATTCCGGTCTTGCAAGGAGTCTTGCCAGCAGCTCGATACCCTGCTCCCGGAATTTCGCTACGGCCTGTCTCATGCCGAGGCCGAACTCGGCATTATCCTCGAAGAGGGAATTGGACCAGCAGGGCCCCCTGCCGTCGGCGCGCTTTGCATAGGGCGTCGTTGGCAGGTTTCCGCCATATATGGAACTGCAGCCGGTAGCGTTCGCTATCATGAGCCTGTCTCCAAAGAGCTGGGTAAGGAGCTTGATATAGGGTGTTTCACCGCAGCCGGCGCAGGCACTGTGATATTCAAAGAGCGGCCGTACCAACTGGCTTCCCTTGACTGTTCCGGTATTGATCTTTGACCGATCTGTTTCCGGAAGACCGAGGAAGAAGGCATAATTCTCAGCCTCCTGCGCGCGAAGCTGCTCCTGGGGCTGCATATTGATCGCCTTGAAATCCGGCATCGGCTTGCCTTCGGCATCCTTTTTCCTGCCCGGGCAGACGAAGACGCAAGAACCGCATCCGGTACAGTCCTCCGGCGCAACCTGGACCGTGAATTTAAGCCCTTGCAGATCCTTGCCTGTCGCCTCAGTATGCCTGAATGCCCCGGGAGCGCCCTTGATCAATGCCGGTTCATACGCCTTGATCCTGATCGTAGCATGGGGGCAGACAAAAGAACACTGTCCGCACTGTATGCAGATATCGGGCTCCCAGATAGGGATATGTACCCCGATATTTCGTTTCTCATACTGAGTCGTTCCCGTGGGCCACGTGCCGTCGGACGGGATGGCAGAAACAGGAAGCATATCACCCTTGCCCTCGATCATCCTCGCTGTCACGTCCCTCACGAACTCCGGGGCGTCATCAGGCACGGCTTTCCTCATCCGGATTTTTCCTTCAACTCTTCCGGGCGCAGGAACTTCGATAATGTTCTGAAGGGCCTTGTCTACTGCAGCGTAGTTCATTTCGACGACAGCGCTGCCCTTTTTCCCGTATGTCTTCTTAATTTCAGTCTTGATCGCCTTAATAGCCTCTTCTTTTGGAATAATGCCTGCAATGACAAAGAAGGCGGTCTGCATGATCATGTTTATCCTTGCCCCGAGTCCGAGTTCTTCAGCAAGGAGCAGGGCATCTATGATGAAGAACCGTATCTTTTTGGCTATCATCTGCTCCTGCATCTCGACCGGGAGCGCGTCCCACACTTCGTCTTTTGCATGTGAAGTAGTCAGAAGAAAAACGGCTCCCTCCTCGGCTGCAGAAATCATGTCGTACTTTTCAAGGAACGACGTATTATGGCAGGCGATAAAATTCGCCCGGGGAACAAGATAGGGATTGCTGATCTTTTCCTTCCCAAACCTGAGGTGAGAAATAGTCATGGCCCCGGACTTCTTCGAATCATAGACAAAATATCCCTGGGCATAGTTGTCTGTTTCAGCGCCGATAATCTTGATGGTATTCTTATTGGCGCCGACGGTCCCGTCGGAACCGAGCCCGTAGAATAACGCCCGGTAAACGCCTTTGCCCTCGATGCTGAACGCCGGGTCATAGGCGAGGCTGGTTTTGCTCACATCATCGTGAATACCGACCGTAAAATGGTTTTTCGGCCGTGGGACGGAAAGATTGTCGAAAACCGCCTTGACCATGGCGGGGGTGAAGTCTTTTGATCCGAGACCGTAACGGCCTCCGACAACAACCGGGTAGTGTGCGAACGCCGTACTCCCGTTTTCCAACGCCTCGCCGAGAGCGGTCCGCACGTCAAGATAGAGGGGTTCGCCGATTGCCCCGGGCTCTTTTGTCCTGTCGAGCACTGCAATGGCCTTCACCGTGGCGGGAATCGCCTGAGCGAAGGCACCAATGGCAAAGGGCCTGAACAGCCGCACCTGCACAAGACCGAGCCTTTCACCCTTTGCGTTCAGAGCATCAATAGTGCTCATGATCGTCTCGCCTGCAGACCCCATCACTACAATGACGCGCTCGGCATCATGTGCGCCGTAGAAGTCAAAAAGCCCGTAATGGCGGCCGGTCATTTCAGCAAATGCGTGCATGGCCCTCTGTACGGCATCTGGCGTCGCCTCGTAGAACCGGTTTACCGTCTCCCTGCCCTGAAAATACACGTCCGGATTCTGGGCGGTGCCCCGTATGGCCGGCCGATCCGGCGTCAGTCCCCGCATGCGATGCGCAATAACCAGTTCCTCATCGATCATCGCTCGCATGTCGTCAATCGTAAGCTCCTCGATCTTCTGTATTTCATGGGACGTGCGGAATCCGTCAAAAAAATGGACAAAGGGCACACGCGATGCGAGCGTAGCTGACTGCGCAATGAGGGCCATGTCCATGGCCTCCTGCACGTTCCGGGAACAAAGCATGGCAAAACCGGTGGATCGGGCAGCCATCACGTCTGAATGGTCGCCAAAAATCGATAGCCCCTGACACGCAAGCGACCGGGCGGTCACATGAAAGACAGTCGGGGTAAGTTCTCCTGCGATCTTGTACATGTTCGGTATGATCAGCAGGAGGCCCTGCGATGCGGAGATGGTAGCGGCAACAGCGCCCGCGGTAAGCGAGCCGTGTACTGCGCCGGCAACGCCTGCCTCTGACTGCATCTGGCTCACCTTCGGCACAGACCCCCAGATGTTCACCTTGCCGGCAGCGGACTTCGCATCGCATATTTCGGCAATCGGAGACGAAGGGGTTATGGGATAAATCGTAATGATCTCATTCACCGCATGTACAACATGGGCACAGGCTGTGCAACCGTCTATTGTTACCATTCTTCTTGCCATAGGATCCTCCATTCTTCACAGATTATTTGGAACTGTTCAAGCCGCCAGGATATTTCCGGTCGCACAAATGTTCGTTGACCATCATACCTGAAAATCTCCGGAATGAGCCTTCCCGTGCCACAAAGGCTCAAAGCACAGACAAGAACCGTGTATTCGGCCATAAGGCCGATAAAAGTGTACGGGAGCAACGAAAAAAGTCAGAAGTCGCTCTTTCCTTTCAGGCCAAGAATGGGGCCATGGGAGAGTCAGTCTCCGAATACCCTCAGGCTGCTTGCCTGAGGACCCTTTGTGCCCATTTCTTCGGAAAAACGCACCTTCATGCCCAGTTTCAACTTCTCGAAGTTGCGGTTCAGCACACTGTTTTGATGGAAAAAAACCTCTTCTCCGTCAGGCTTGGTAAGAAAACCATACCCCTTATCAGGGAAAAGAGCGGTGATCTTTCCCTGAGGCGTCTCTTCATGGTGCTTCACCTCCCTGCGGAGATGTTCAAGATAATCCTCGAGCCTGCGTTTTGCCGCATTAAAGGAGTCCCGAATCGCGACATAAAGGTCCTCGTTGGGCTCCCGCTTGACAACGATCTCGGTGCCGGGAACTTTGAGGTCGATATTGACATTATAGAGTCTGCCGTCATGAGAATGTCGGTGCGGCGATTCGACGACCACACGGCACTTCAGAATCTGCTCACAGAAGCTCTCAAGTTTTTCCACTTTTTCGGTAATCTCTGCCTTGATCGCATCGGTGAGTTCAAAATTGCGCGACGTGATCTGCAATGAAAGCTTCATAACCTTCCTCCGTTAGATATGTGGTGTGTGCCCTCAACCCCATCCTATCAGGCTGCAGATGTCCTGTCAACGGCAGGAATACCTGCGGGTGCAAGGATTGACGCAGCATACAGAGAAGACTAGAATATCTCCATGAATCAGGCAGTCATCAAATGGGTCATGAACACGATAGCGATCATGCTCGCCATCAAATTCGTTCCAGGCATTATCTATTCGGGAGCGTGGTGGGGCATATTGCTCGTCAGCATGATCTTCGGGCTCGTTAATACGGTCATCAGGCCGCTGATCAAGCTCTTCACCTTTCCTCTTCTCATCCTGACACTCGGCCTATTCACCTTCATCATCAATGCGATGATGCTCAGCCTCACTTCATGGCTTTCGGAAAGCATGCATATCGGTTTTCGCGTAGAGGGATTCAAGGCCGCCTTCTGGGGTTCGCTCGTCATCAGCATCGTGAGCCTTGTCCTGGGCTGTCTCATGCCGCCGGAAGAGGAAGAAAATTAATACCTTTTTTACCCTGACACGGCAACCGTGCTGGCTCACACTATTCTCGTTACCCACTGCTTTCATGTTTTGCCTTTGAAGTTCACCCAACTGCGCTCAGTGCAATTTCATGCTGGCCCGATGTGATCACGCAACATTGCAGGAACGAGCATAACCGTATACCTTGAACGTCATTGGGGCGTAAGCAGAGACAATTACAGGGCGGATCTTTTTTTCTTTATTTTCAGCTTTTTTATCCGGCTTTTCTTTGACATGGAGGCTTTTTTCATCTTTGCAGCGTCGTAATCAGCTTTCACGATATATACAACCGGCTCTTCAAGATCACGGAGAACCCGTGTACCGAAGGCCATCAGATATTCGGTCTCTTCCCAGAGGAGGTCCCTGCTCGGTGTACCGAGAAGCGCCACGATGATGGTGTCAGTTTCACGTTCCCCTGCACCGACAAAGCAGTGTCTGGCCTCACGGGTATATCCCGTCTTGCCTGCAAGGAACTCCTCGTCTGACCAGAGAAGCTTGTTCGTATTTTTGATGAATGTGGTCTTGCCTTCCACAGTGGTGAGCTCTGCAACGCGTGTACCCAGGATGTCCTTCAGCAACGGATGTTTGATCGCCTCCCGCATGATCTCTACCAGGTCATACGCAGTGATATACTGCCCCGGTCCGGGAAGACCGTTGGCGTTGATAAATCGGGTGTTATCCAGTCCAAGAGCAAGAGCCTTTCTGTTCATGAGATCGACAAACTCCTCCTCCGAGCCTCCTACTGCTTCGGCAAGCGCAACCGCGGCATCGTTCGCTGATTTGATAAGAGCAGCGTTCAGGAGGGTCTCGATCAGAACCGTATTGCCCTTCATGAGCCCTATTTTTGTGGGAGGAGCAGCGGCAGCCCGTGCGCTTACCGTAACAACATCGTTTAGGTCTGCCCTGTCGACGACTACCAGCGCGGTCATCAATTTCGTCGTGCTGGCAGGCATCAGCCTGAGGTCAGGATTCTTTGCAAACAGAACCCTGCCTGTTGTCGCATCCATGACCACGGCTGCTCTCGATGCAACGTCATCAGCAGAAACAACGGAAGCAGGTGACTGGAACGCAAGCGTCAATGACAGCAGACACAGGAGAAAAATGCCGAGACTTCTCATCCTGGATATGCCGGACGTTATATACAATTCATATGATCTCATTTGATCTCTCTTTTCCGAAGATTGATATGCTAAAGTCTACCCATTTTATAAATTAAAATGCAAAAATAATCTGTAATCCCTATCACATATCCAGTCGCCTTGCAATGAACACGTTTGACATAAACTCCCAACATGCTATTGACGATTAATAACATCCTAAACTGCCAGGGGCGGGAAGAACCACGTTCCGAATAAGCGTCAACGGCATGGCCCAAGCGTGGGCTATCGGATTCACCTGCTATGTAGATTGTCAA
>DKBO01000243.1 GCA_002448975.1 Nitrospiraceae bacterium UBA6898 | reverse complement strand
CGTTATCATGCCGGGAGCCTTTATTGGTGAACGTACAAAGATCGGGAAGGAATGCCTGATATTTCCGAATGTCACCATCAGAGAGGGCATCTCCATCGGGGATAGAGTAATCATTCATGCGGGGACTGTTATCGGCTCTGATGGGTTCGGCTATGTCCTTGAAAAAGGGGAACATTACAAGATTCCCCAGGTGGGAGGGGTGATCATCGAGGATGACGTGGAGATCGGATCAAATGTCTCCATCGACCGTGCAACTATCGGCAATACCATTATCCGCAAGGGGGCAAAGATCGACAACCTGACCCAGATCGCACACAACGTCTCGATCGGCGAGAAGTCGCTGATCATTTCCCAGGTCGGGATAGCCGGAAGCACGGAGATAGGCGATTTTACTGTGATCGGAGGACAGGCAGGTATTGCTGATCATACAACCATTGCATCAGGCACCATGGTGGCTGCACAGTCTGGACTGAAAGGCCAGATCGAAAAAGGCATATATGCAGGCTCCCCTGCAATTCCTCATGCCACCTGGCTCAGGGCGCAGGCCTTGTTCGCCAAACTGCCTGAGATGAACAAGAAAATACGAGCGCTCGAAGAAAAGATAACCAGACTGGAAAAAGGAGACAGATCATGATGAATATTCTTGATATCATGAAAAAACTGCCGCACCGCTATCCATTCCTTCTTGTAGATCGGATCATAGACTTTCAGCCCAATATCAGCATCACCGGGATAAAGAACGTGACCATCAATGAACCCTACTTCCAGGGGCATTTCCCCGGGCAGCCCATCATGCCCGGTGTGCTGATGATAGAGGCTATGGCACAAGTTGCCGGGGTCCTTGCCTTCAGCAGCGGCATTGAAGCAAAATCGGTTTTTTTCATGAGCATTGAAAAAGCAAAGTTCAGGAAGCCGGTCGTCCCGGGGGACCAGCTCAGGCTCGAGATAAAGGTGCTTCAGCAAAGAGGGAATGTCTGGAAGTTTTCCGGTGCCGCACGGGTAGACGATAAGGTTGCCGCGGAGGCCGATTTCACTGCCATGGTGACAGACAGGGAGATATGATGAAGACAAAAATTCATGAAACAGCGCTTATCCACCAGAAAGCTGAGATAGATACCGGCGTTGAAATCGGTCCGTACTCCATTATAAAGAAAGGCGTGCGCATCGGCAGGAACACGAAGCTCATCTCTCATGTCATCGTCGAAGGGGAAACCGAGATCGGTGAAGGCTGTACCTTCCATCCCTTTACCTGTATCGGTCTGCCGCCCCAGGATATGAAATACCGGGGTGAGCCTACAAAGCTGATTATCGGCAGCAACAATACGATACGGGAATACGTTACCATCCATAGAGCTTCGGTAGGAGGGGACGAAACCACGACCCTGGGAAACAGTAACTTTCTTATGGCATATGTCCATGTAGCCCACAATTGTAAAATAGGCAGTAACATCATTATGGCGAATGCCGCAACACTCGCCGGGCATGTCCTTGTCGAGGACTTTGCAGTGATTGGAGGACTTGTTGCGATTCATCAGTTTACGAGAATCGGCCAATATGCAATGGTCGGAGGTTTCAGCGGCATTGGTCAGGACATTCCTCCCTTTATGGTAGCTTCCGGGGCCAGGGCCAAGCTCTTTGGCCCGAATGTGATCGGACTGAAGCGGCACGGTTTTTCTGACGGGACGATAAACACCATAAAAAAGGCATATAAAATCCTCTTCAGGGAAAAAAGGACGCTCAAGGACGCCATCAGAAAGGTAGAGGAAGATTTTGCTGATTCGCCGGAAATAGTGCATCTCATTGCTTTTATTGAAAAGAACAAGCGTGGGATCTGCCGGTGATGTCGAAACTTGGTCTTATCGCGGGCAATGGCGAACTGCCGCTCGCAGTAGCCGAAGAGGCCCGGGCAAAGGGCTATGAGGTTATTGCCATCGGGCTTGAACCCTTGGCTGATAAGGCACTTGCCTCTGCAGTCAATAGCATTCGCTGGATCAATGTTGGCAAACTCGGTGATATCATCGGCCATCTGAAAAGATCTGGAGTATCAGAGGCCGTAATGGCCGGCAAGGTTCCCAAATCGCTGCTGTATAAAAGCAAAGTAACTCCTGACCTGCGTGCCATCAAACTCCTTTTCACCCTCAAGGATAAGAGCGATGACTCCATCCTTCTTACTATTGCTAAAGAGCTGAAAAGGGACGGGATAACCCTGCTGAATACCACCGACTTTACCACAAACCTCCTTACCCCTGAAGGAGTCATCACTGCCGAAGGCCCTACGGAAAATGAATGGAAAGATATAGCCTTCGGCTGGGAGATTGCAAAGGAGATCGGGAGACTTGATATTGGTCAGACCGTTGTGATCAAGAACCAGGCCGTTATGGCGGTAGAGGCCATAGAGGGAACAGACGAAGCGATCCGCAGAGGGGGTACGCTCGCAGGCGGCGGAGCTGTCGTAATCAAGGTAAGCAAACCGCAACAGGATATGCGCTTCGACGTGCCTGTTGTCGGGCCTGAAACGCTCATGTCGATGATCGCCGTGCAGGCACGCGTGCTTGCGGTTGAATCGCAAAAGAGCATCTTACTTCAGAGGGCAAGGATTGCGAGTGAAGCTGACAAGGCGGGTATCTCCATCGTCGGCATCAGGAGTAAGAACACTTCCTGAACTTAATCCTTGCTCTGAGCATTCTTTTGAACACCCCGGCAGTTTCAGCTTTTGGGGTTGACAGCAAATGTTTTGTTCTGCTTAAATAACGTGCTACTTTTAGTTTTGAGCTGTTCTTGTAATCATAAATAACAAGGGAACAATCGCACGTTCCATTCCAGGGGAGGACTAAGCAATCACGCGCGTGCTTTTTCAGAGCGCTCCATCAAAGAAGCGCTTTCAGCTATGCATATGCAATAGCTATTAATACAAGGAAGAGGTGCCTATGTCACAAAAAACCCTTGCAGTTGCCGCCGCACCTTTGCTGTTCCTCCTTTTTCTGCTCCCTTCTCCTGTATTTTCACAGGAATCCGAAACCTGTCTTGACTGCCATAACGCCATGAAGGGAACGATAAAGGCGCAGAGCGGCGCCATGGTAGATCTGAATGTGGATACTGAAAAGTTCAAGGCCTCTGTCCATGAAATGCTTCCCTGCACCGAATGTCATCTGAAGTTCTTTGATGCTTCTCATGCGTCATCTGGCTCAGCAGTTCCTTCAGATATCCTTTCGTTGTCTTCTAAAATATCGGCCAAGTTCTCCTCAGACCCCGTTGCCGGTGCCGCCTGCGTAAAGTGTCACGAAGAGGCATATCAGAAGGTCCTCTCCAGTGTGCATGGAAAAAACATCATCGAGAAAAAACAGACGGATGGCGCCCTCTGCGCGGACTGTCATGGCTCTCCGCATTATATAACGAAGGCAAAGGACGGTAAGTCACCCGTCAGCCGCAAGTATCAGGTAGGGACCTGCGGCAAATGCCACGGCAACCAGGAGATCATCGAGAAATATAAGCTGGAGGAAAACGTCATGGACAGCTTCAGCGAAAGTTTCCATGGGCGAAAACTTCTCCTCGGGCACACACGTGCTCCGGTTTGCTCGAGTTGTCATAACGCACATGATATACGATCAAAAAGCGACCCCTTATCTCCGGTATTCGGCAAGAACAAACTTGAGACCTGCGGCAAGTGCCATAAGGGGGCAAATGAGAAGTTCGTTCCCGCAATCACCCATAAGCGTCCCGGTCCCATACCGCATTATGGTGAGAAATTGCTTATCCTCCTTACCATGGGTGTCTTTGCTTTCATTGTTATCCATGTTCTGCTCGAGGCCTTTGCTGATATACGGGACGCAGTCTTCAGGAAAAAGGAGGACAAATAATGAGCGATTCAACCACCGCAGCCACAGGTATTCCCAAGGAAATCGAACGATTCAATATTATCTTTAGGATACAGCATGTACTTATGTTTACCACATTCCTTATCTTGAGTTTTACCGGGTGGGGTCTGAAATATGCACATGATCCTGAGGGCCTCTCGAGCATATGGATCCGCATCTGGGGAGGACCTGACACTGCCGGCCTCATTCACAGGATAGCAGGCGTCACCATGCTTTTCGATTTTGTCTGGCATGTGATTTACCTTGTTTATCTGTTCGCAACAAAACAGATGACGATCAATGCCAGGACAACAGTCATCCCCCTGCCAAAGGACATTTTCGACGTGATCAAGAATTTCATGTATTTTTTCGGTCTTTCAAAAGAAAAGGCGAAATTCGGCAAATATTCCTATGCGCAGAAGTTTGACTATTGGGCCGTCTTCTGGGGCATGTTCATCATCGGCTTTTCAGGATACGCCCTGGCGTTTCCGATGCAGGTGTCTTATATCATCCCTTCTTTCGCGACGGGATGGATCTGGGAACTCCTGGGGCTTATGCACAGCGACGAAGCACTGCTCGCAATAGTTTTCATACTCTTCTGGCACTTCTACAATGAACACCTCAAGCCCGAGGTATTTCCGATGAGTTGGATATGGATAACGGGCAGAATATCGACTGAGCAGCTGAAACACCATCACCCTCTTGAATATGAACTTCTCTTCCCCGGGGAAGCGAAGAAAGAGAAGAAGGGGTAGGAGGGGACATGACACTGACAAGAATAGTCGTTGTTGCATCACTGGTACTTGTGCTCTCTGCATGCAAATTCAAGGGAAATGTCGAGATGAAGTATGAAGAGCCGCAGTCTCCTGCCATAGCGTCACTGAAGGATTCAGGCCTCCCTTGTTTCAAATGTCATTCCTATGAGAAATATGCCCGGAATATGCCCGGAATCTTTTCCCATGCAAAACATAAGAGCGTCGGTGTTCACTGCAATACCTGCCATAGCACCAAGGAACACACGAAATCGAATGTAAACAAGGAGGCCTGCGATACCTGCCATAAGCTGACCTCATTCACGCTGGAGACATCAGGAATGCCGGTGAACTTCACCCATCAAAACCATGCCAGGAGATTCAACTGCGACGAATGTCACCCGAGACTTTTCCTGATGAAAAAAGGGAGCACAAAACTGGCCATGGACGATATGTACAAAGGCAATACCTGCGGAGCCTGCCACAACGGCAAAAAGGCCTTCTCGACATCTTCCTGTGCCAAGTGCCATGCGAAAATGACAGGCTTCAAGAAGGCGCTTACGTACACATCAGCGGGCATGTCACCGGTCATTTTCAGTCATGAACTGCATACCGCCATGTTCGAGTGCAACAACTGCCATACTGCTATCTTCAAATATAAAAAAGGGGGGTCGGGCATGAAGATGGATGACCTGTATCAGGGTAAGTTCTGTGCATCATGCCATAACGGCCAGTCAGCGTTCGGTTCCAGCGACTGCCAGCGCTGCCACAAGTAATACACAAGAAAGGGGCACGTTTTCGTGCCCCTTTGCCCGTTTCGGCTGCATACGTTGTCAATTGTTTGAATCTGCCTTCTCTCTCTCCTTGCCACGACATAAAAGAGCCGTCCTCGGGTCAACGTGATTGAACATACACGCTCGCTTTTCAGCTTCCAGCCAAACCAGTTTCGGGATGACCAATTACCCTACGACGGCTCCAGAATATTTAATGCGATGCTCCGGATCCGGGGAACCAAACACTTTTTCTAAGTGGGCGCTTCGAAGGATGCTTCAGGCTTCCCTCTCACAGCTGAGGGTTTGCTCACCACATCCTACTCCTGCTCCCATACTCAGTTGCTTGATCCTCTGGTTTATCCCGGTCCAGAGTACCGCAAACCTAATCTTAATTGTATTATACCTCTTTGTCGGGTGTTGTCAAGATATCATAAGTCAAACACATAGTCCTACAAGAAAACTGAGGGCTGTAATGACAAAGTAGCATCTGAATCTGATATAATCTTTTTGAAAGCGAGGGAATATTCATGAAGACCAAAATACTTTTTCTTATGCTTTTTTTTGTATTGCTCTGCGGCAGTGCATTTGCGCCCCAAAGCTCTGCTCTGGCGCGTACCACGTTCTGGTCAAAAATGTGTGCATCATGCCACGACGGCAATACTGCCATTTCAAAAGATGCCATTCGGGAAAAGTATCAGACCATTGATGTCTTTACCGAAGCAGTCTTAAAAAAAGGCGGGCGCTGCATGAACATTCTGAAAAACGACGAGAGCCTTATCAGAAAAGTAGCAAAAGAGATCGGGTTGAAAGAATAGCAGGGGAGCTCAGATCTCGGCAATCCCGAGCTTCTTGATCTTGCGATATAAGGTCGCGAGGTCTACATCCAGGGCCCGTGCCGATTCTTCCTTGTTCCAGCTATGAGCCTCAAGCGTTTCCTTGACGATCTTGCTTTCGCAGTATTCCATCCTGTCTTTCAGCGAATGGCTCGTCTTCGCGCCTTGCTGTGTTCTGATCCTCTCCGGAAGATCAGACGGTTCAATCTTATCTGCTGATGCAAGAACCACCGCGCGCTCAATAACGTTCCGCAGCTCCCGGATATTGCCAGGCCACGGATAGCCGTATAAGGTCTCCATTGCCTCATTACTTATCCCGGAAACATTCTTGTTGTTCTCCTTGCTGTATTTTTCAACAAAGTGCCGGGCGAGCACGCTGATATCCTCTTTCCTCTCCCTGAGAGGCGGAATCTTGACTTCAATGACATTAAGCCGATAATACAGATCTTCCCGGAAGAGCCCTTTGCTGATCTGCTCTTCGAGGTTCTTGTTCGTGGCAGCTACGATACGGACATCCGCGTAGAGGGGTTTTACGTCACCCACGGGGAGAACCTCACCGCTCTCAAGCACTTTGAGTATCTTCGCCTGGAGCCCCAGCGGCATGTCGCCAATCTCGTCAAGGAAAAGCGTCCCTTGGTCAGCCATGGTAATGAGTCCTTTTTTGTCTGTTGTCGCTCCGGTAAATGCTCCTTTCTTGTATCCGAACAGTTCGCTTTCGAGCAGGTTTTCCGGAATGGCAGAACAGTTAATGGATATAAAAGGCTTATCTTTCCTCTGGCTGTTACCGTGTACAACCTCGGCTAACAGGCCTTTGCCGGTACCGCTTTCGCCGAGGATGAGGATATTGCTCCTGGTCGGTATAACCTTCTGGAGCATTTCGAAGACAGAAAAGATCTGCGGAGAAACACCAATGAACTCCTTGCATCCCAACTGCTGGCTTAACTGCTGCCTGAGTATGAGATTTTCCATGACGACAGTCTTGTGTTCGAGCAGCCTTCGGACCGTCATCCTTACGTCCTCATTGATAAAGGGCTTTACAATATAGTCGCTTGCCCCTTTTTTCATTGCCTCCACTGCCGACTCGACCGAGGCAAAGGCTGTCATGATGATCACGATAAGATGGGGATGTATCGCAAGTGCTTTCTCCAGAACCTCAAGTCCGTTCATACCCTCCATCTTCAGGTCCGAGATCACAAGATCAAAATCTTCAGCTTCTATCTTTTTTACCGCATCCTGACCATTATAGGTAGTCACAACCTTGTATCCCTCCCTGCTCAGGAGAAATTCCAAAGCTCTGCATATATCACGCTCATCATCAACGACCAGAACCTTGTATGGATTAGCCTTCATAATGCGGCACCCTCACCCTGAATATGGTCCCTCCCTGAGGCCCATTCTCTGCGATGATATCTCCCTGATACCCCTTGATGATATTATAACTGACTGCCAGACCCAGCCCTGTGCCTTTTTCCTTCGTCGTGAAGAACGGGTCAAAGATCTTCTCCATAATCTCCTCTGAGATGCCGGGGCCCGTATCAGAAAACGATATTTCCACATCACGCTCAAGACGCTGCGCCCTGATCTCCAGCGTTCCCGCATTGAGCATCGCATCTGCAGCATTCAGGATGATATTTACGAAGACCTGTATAGATTGGGTCTCATTCACACGGACGCTGGGAAGATCCTCAGGAATATCCTGAGTAATTTCAATGTTCTTCATTCTCTTGTCATATTTTACAAGGTCGAGTGTCATTCCGATAAGGTCACGCACATGATGATACTTGAGGTCCTTCATGGTCGTCTTCGCAAAACTTGACATCTGCCGCACGATATCGGCGATCCTGTTAATATGTTTTGCTATGGTATCAAGGCTTTCCTTCGTAAAGTCATCGTGCTCCATCTCCCTGAGGATCTGGACATATGAGGAGATAGATGTGAGCGGATTGCCGATCTCATGAGCGACTCCCGCAGAAATACGCGCAAGTGCAGAGACCTTTTCGGAATGCATCATCTGCTCTTCCATCTTCTTCATGTCTGTTATGTCCTGTACGAGGACAAGGGTCTGCATATGGCCATCCGGTCCTACAAGGGTATTGGCGGTAAACTGAAAATATCCGCTTTTCCGGCCAAAATCGTGGTGAACAACCTCCTGAAGCACCCGGTTGTCGATGATCGCCTGCTGAAGATCATGTTCACCATAGATGTCATGATGGGTGACGGGCCCTTCCTCCTTGCCGAGCCACTGCCTGAGCGTCCTGTTCACCCAGGTAATGTTCGACTGCTCATCAACAAGGAAAATGCCGGCACCAACGGTCTCAACAATGGCATTCAGCTTTTCCTTCTCGCTGATGAGCTCATCTGTGCGCTCCTTAACCAGTTCCTCAAGTCGCGAAGCATAGTCCCTCAAAACCTCTTTGAGATTCACCTCTTCTGTCACGTCATTGCTGGAAAGGATTATTCCTGAAACCTCTCCGTGAAGGATAAGGGGGTTGATGTTGATATTAATATGCAGCGTCTCCTGACCCCTGACATACGCGTAATCGCTGACACGGTTGCTTATGCCGTCAAGGCACGTCTTCATATACGTGGCGAACATATCCCGGTCCTTCCCTGAAGAAAAAGGAAAGACATCAAAGAAGCTGATGCCGACAACATCATCCTTCTTCTGTTTGCAGAACCTCTCCTGCGCAGAATTGAGTGTTCTGATCTTCATATCCCTGTCAAGCACCATGATTTTCGATTCGGTGCTCTCGAGAATATTTTCCAGATAATCTTTCGTCTGCACGATCTCTTTTTCGAGTTGACGCTGCGTTTCAAGGTGACGGGTCCGCTCCTGCGCCTTGATCCTCTGCCGGTTCATGACAACAATGCCGAATGCCGAAGCAACCGTTGCGATAAAGATAAAAATCACCAGAAGGGAATGCAGCTTCATACTCTTTCTTATGCTGAAGGTCACTTCAGAATACGGAATGGTGACACATACGATCCATGTCATGTCAGCCACCTTCGCCCGGGAAAAGGCAATGATCTTGTCTTCGCCGTAAGGAGCCACATATGCACTGAACCCGATATCTTCACTCCTCAATATCCGTTTTTCGACATCAAAGGATTCGTGGCATTGAAAACAGGACTTATCAGCAGCATAGATATTCTTCCCGACCATTTGTGGCTGGGTGGGATGATACAAAAGGGTCCCCTTTCCGTCCATCATCCACGCATGCCCCTTCGTACCCTCCTTGATAGCTGAAAGAAATTTCTGGCTTATGGTATGGAGCATGATATCGACAATCAGGACACCCTTCCGCTCGTACAAACGTGCGATGGGCGTCAACATAACGATCTTCTTGCTCTCTTTCGAGAGGTCAAAGAACCTGACCTCACCGATGGTAAGGCCCGTTGCATCCCTGAGAAACGCCAGATCCTTTTCTGTCAACGATTCTCCTGATGAGCTATACCGGAGCACATTATGGCTATCGACAATCTTCAGGTTGATATTCATCTCTTCCCGTACCTCTGCAAAAGCGTCATTCACAAAATCTTCCATGTTCCTTGTGTCCAGGCCCCTGTCCGCCAAAAGCCGGGCAAAGGAAAGCATCTCTTCCGCGATATGGTCCATATGCCCTTCGATGTTTTTTGCGACGGATTTCGCGATGAGAAGCTGCTGGCGGTTAAACTGCTCTGCCATCTCGCTCTGATAGTTTTGCTGGAAGAAAATGTTGAGCGTAATGATGAGTGAAACAATAAAAACGGCGAGAATGAGCAGAAAAATATTTGTCTTCACGCCGTTACCGGAGGACCTGCTGAAGTGTTTCCTTCATATGGCGGTAATGGGAGCCTTCCCAATAGACTTTCGCACATTTTCTGCAGCGCAGGAAGCGTGCATATGTATGATAGACGTATTCCGGAACGCATTCTCTGATATCCTCAGCATTGTCGGCACATACCAACTCACCGTTACACTGTGTGCAACGGCCCCGCAGGGGTCTCTCGCTGCTGCCGAGCAGTTGCTTCATCTCGGCAAGTTGATCGGTGATACGATCAGAGGTGACGAATATGCAATGACGTGCTGCCTTTCGGCGAGCAATTCCCGTATCCCGCGTTATAATCGTCCGCTCCTCTTCTTGAGCACGTCTGATAAGCTGTCGGTCGTCCATGCTCCGGTCATAAAGGACATCATAGCCGAGCAACCTCAGCCATGTTGCAAGCCTCCCTAACATTACATCAACGATGAATTTCATTGCGTTGTCTCTGGCATCAGGGTATGAGCAGCGGCCATTTGCCACAGCTATACTATCATAGCATATCGCCGCGTGCCATCACCGCGCAACACTTCCGGTGCCAGGACAAAAAAAACCCCCTGTGCCCATAGGCACAAGGGGTTTGCGCAGATCAATGAGCTATTCTGTTTCCATGGCTTCAGAAAGTTGCGGCATATGTTCACGCTGCACAAAGGTGTTTCGGTAGCGCAGCATGCCGGTGCCGGCCGGTATGACCCTGCCCATGATAACGTTCTCCTTGAGCCCGCGAAGTTCGTCAATCATGCCATTGATCGCCGCTTCGGTAAGAACACGGGTTGTCTCCTGGAATGAAGCAGCGGAAACAAAGCTGTCTGTCGTAAGCGAAGCCTTGGTAATCCCGAGAAGCAGCGGTTTACCCTGTGCCGGTTTGCCGCCTTCTGCTTTTACTCTTGCATTCTCTTCCTGAAACGCCATCCTGTCTATTTGTTCGCCGATAAGGAACGAAGTGTCTCCTGAATCTTCTACCCGCACCTTCTTCATCATCTGACGGACAATGGTTTCAATATGCTTGTCGTTGATCGAAACGCCCTGAAGCCGGTAGACCTTCTGCACCTCATCAACCAGATATCTCTGAAGCTCTTTCGGACCAAGGATATCCAGAATACTGTGCGGGTTCACCGCTCCGTCCATGAGTGCCTCTCCTGCCTTTACCCAGTCTCCCTCATGTACACTTACATGCTTGCCTTTCGGGATATCATACTCCTTCGTTACCTCTCCTCCCTTAACAACCACGACGCGCTTGCCCTTCTGCGCACTCCGGAACTCAATGATACCGTCTATCTCCGAAACTACTGCCTGCTCCTTGGGCTTGCGTGCTTCGAAAAGCTCCGCAACCCTCGGCAGACCGCCGGTAATATCCTTGGTCTTTGTCGTTTCTCTCGGTATCTTCGCAAGGATGTCTCCCGGATAAACGATATCATTCCGGTCGACAACGATATGTGCGCCTGACGGTAGAAGGTATCGCGCAAGGTTTCCGGTGCTCGGGATTTTGAGTGTTGCTTTGCCGTGCTCATCCTTGATCGAGATCCTGGGCCTCATATTCGCCGGATAATCAATGATTACCTTGTGGGAAAGGCCGGTTGTCTCATCGACCTCTTCCTTTACGGTTGCGCCTTCGACAATATCGCCCATGGCAATCTTGCCACCGAGTTCTGTAAGGATAGGGGTTGAGTAGGGGTCCCATTCAACAAGCCGCTGGCCGATCTCAATGCGTTTGCCCTCTTCGACAAGAAGTTTGGCGCCATAGACAATGGAATACTTCTCCCGCTCTCTTCCTTTTGCATCAGTGATAGCAATGCTGCCATTCCTGTTCATGACTACGTAGAAGCCTTCGCGATTCTTAACCGTGTTGATATTGATGAATTTTACCGTCCCTGAATGCTTTGCCTCAAGGACCGTTTGTTCTACAACCTTGGATGCTGTTCCTCCGATATGGAACGTTCTCATCGTAAGCTGTGTGCCGGGCTCCCCTATGGACTGCGCGGCAATAATACCGACAGACTCCCCGGTCTCAACATAATCGCCCCGGCCAAGGTCTCTGCCATAACATTTTGCACATACGCCGAACTTAGATATGCAGGTAAGGACAGACCGTATCTTCACCTTGTCAACCCCCGCCTCGATAATCGCCCGCGCGACCTCTTCAGTGATCTCATGATTCCTCTTGATGATCAGCACCTTGTCCGGATCCTTCACGTCCTCAACAGCATACCTGCCGATGATCCTCTCTTCGAGCGGCTGAATGATTTCGCCACCCTCGACAAGCGACGTAACGACAATACCGTCCGTCGTTCCACAGTCATCCTCGGTAATGAGGACATCCTGTGCAACATCGACCAGCCTTCGGGTAAGGTATCCCGAGTTCGCTGTCTTCAGCGCGGTGTCCGCAAGACCTTTACGCGCACCGTGAGTAGATATAAAGTACTGAAGCGGGGTAAGGCCCTCTCTGAAGTTTGCCGTAATCGGCGTCTCGATGATCTCTCCCGACGGCTTTGCCATGAGCCCTCGCATACCCGCAAGCTGCCGGATCTGTGCCGTGCTGCCTCTCGCACCAGAGTCTGCCATCATGAAGATGCTGTTGAATAATCGTTTCTCCTTCAGTTCTTCCTCTGATGCCATCTTGCCGTCTTCGGCGCCGAGCTCTTTCATCATTTCTTCAGCGATACGCTCGGTGACATTGGCCCAGATGTCGATGACCTTGTTGTACCGTTCACCCTGGGTGATAAGTCCGTCAGCGTACTGGCTCTGGACCTCCATCACTTCCTTCTCTGCATGATCTATCAGCTCTTTTTTCTTGTTCGGGATATGCATGTCTGCCATGCATATTGATATCCCGGAGTTTGTTGCAAAATGGAATCCTAACTTCTCAAGATTATCGAGGAAGACAACGGTCTGCCTCCTACCGACTCTCTTATATGAGTCCTCAATGATCTTGGAAAGAGCCTTCTTGGTCATGTCGCGGTTGATATCATCAAATGCGATATCCTTTGGCACGATCTCGTAGAAGAGCACTCGTCCGGCAGTGGTCTCAACCATGGAACCATCGATGCGGACCTTGATCCGTGCGTGCTCGCTCAATTGCCCCGCGTCATAGGCGATTCTGACATCTTCCGGGTCGGCGAATATCTTGCCCTCGCCTCTCGCCCCTTTTCTTTCCTTCATCAGGTAGTAAATGCCAAGAACCATGTCCTGCGTCGGCAGCAGGATCGGTTTTCCGTTGGCGGGGGAAAGTACGTTGTTCACAGACATCATGAGTACCCGTGCTTCGATCTGAGCTTCAAGAGAAAGCGGCACATGGACCGCCATCTGGTCGCCGTCAAAGTCTGCGTTGAAGGCGGTACAGACAAGCGGATGGAGTTTGATCGCCTTGCCTTCGACAAGAATTGGATCAAACGCCTGAATGCCAAGCCGGTGGAGGGTCGGGGCACGGTTGAGCAGCACCGGGGTTTCGCGTATCACCTCTTCAAGTGCGTCCCAGACCTCGGGCGACTCCTTTTCCACGAGCTTCTTCGCTGCCTTTATGGTCGTTGCATATCCCTTTTCCTCCAGCTTATTGAAGATAAAGGGCTTAAATAGTTCAAGCGCCATCCTCTTCGGAAGTCCGCACTGGTGGAGCTTCAGGTCTGGACCGACGACGATAACCGATCTGCCTGAATAGTCGACCCTCTTGCCGAGCAGATTCTGCCGAAATCGCCCCTGTTTGCCTTTTATCATGTCACTCAGAGATTTGAGCGGCCTCTTCGTCGCTGTCTTCAGGACCTTTGATCTGCGGCCGTTATCAAAGAGCGCATCAACGGCTTCCTGGAGCATTCTCTTTTCGTTCTTTATGATAACGCTCGGGGCCTTCAGTTCCACAAGTCTTTTGAGCCTGTTGTTCCTGTTAATAACCCTCCGGTAAAGGTCATTCAGGTCTGATGTCGCAAAACGTCCGCCTTCAAGCGGGACGAGCGGTCTCAGATCGGGAGGAAGCACCGGAATTACATCCATGATCATCCAGTCCGGCTTATTCTCAGACTTTCTGAACGCTTCGACTACTTTGAGCCTCTTCGTCAACTTCTTTTTGACTCCGATAGAGGCTGCCTCTTTGATCTTGCCCTTCAGCTCACCGCTGAGCGTTTCGAGATCAACGACCCTGAGCAGCTCCCTGATTGCCTCAGCCCCCATGCCGACCTTGAATCGTGTGCCGTATTCGGAGAATTTCTTTTTATACTCATCGTCGCTCAGGAGCTCTTTTGTCTTCAGCGGTGTATCTCCGGGGTCAACAACAATATAACTCTCAAAATAGAGGACCTTTTCAAGGTTCCTCATGGTCATATCCAGGAGAATACCTATACGGCTCGGCACGCCTTTCAGGAACCAGATATGTGC
>DKBO01000099.1 GCA_002448975.1 Nitrospiraceae bacterium UBA6898 | reverse complement strand
CTCACGGGAAAGCTCATTCTGACTATCGGCACCCTCATGGTAGTCGGCAGCCTGCTTTTCTGGTTTTTCCTCTTCAAGCACCAGGAAAAGGAGCTCCTGGCGAGTTCGGTAAAGTACGGATATTCCTTTGTTGACTACATACGGAACAGTACACGGTACGGAATGCTTACCAATCAGGACCTGCTTATCCAGCAGACCGTTGAGGCTGTCGGCGTTGCCGAAGGCGTGCAGAATGTCCAGATCTTCAATTGCACGGGAAAAATCGCTTACTCATCGGACAAGAAGATGGTCGGCACGGTCATTGACAAAAATGCCCCGGTCTGTTTGAAATGCCACGATTCTTCGGGGCCGGCAAAGGTTACCCCAAGCTGGAAAGTAACCAAAGGAGAACATTACCGGGTCCTCAGCATCGTACAGCCCATATACAACGAATTTTCCTGCTCAACTGCCGCATGCCATGTCCACCCCAAAAACAAGCGTATGCTCGGGCTTGTCCAGGCCGACCTTTCCCTCGAGCTCCTCGACAAAAGCATCATGCAGCAGGGCATTGCGATAACGGCATATGTGCTCGCTTTCTCTGTCGTAATATCGGCAACGCTCTGCATCATCCTCTGGAACCTTGTTTCCACGCCCCTGACCCTTCTTTCGCAGGGCATGAGAAAAGTGGCATCCGGGGATCTTGACCACCATATCGAAATCCACCGAAGAGACGAGATCGGCGAGCTCGCGGAAACATTCAATGCCATGAACGCAGAGCTCAAAAAGGCAAAAAACGAGCTGATGAACTGGGGCAATAAGCTTGAAAGAAAGGTCCAGGAGAAGACCGATGCGATTCATCGCGCTCAGCAGCAGCTCGTCCACTCCGAAAAGCTGGCTTCTCTCGGTAGGATGGCAGCAGGTGTTGCCCATGAGATCAACAGTCCCCTTACCGGCATTGTGACCTTCGGCCATCTGCTCCTGAAAAAATTCCCGAAAGGTTCCGAGGAACATGAAGATGTCGAGGTCATCATCGACCAGGCAAACCGGTGCTCCAATATCATCAAGGGGTTGCTCGGGTTTGCACGGGCCAATACGGCCGAAAAGTCCCCTACGAACATCAACGATGTATTAGGCAGTTCGCTCAACATCGTAAGGAACAAGGCGGACTTCTTCAATATTACGCTGGTTACCAACTTCGACCCCTCGCTTGCACGGATCAAGGCGGATGCGCCGCAGTTACAGCAGGTATTCCTTAACATGATCGTCAATGCTGCAGACGCATGCGAAGGCAAAGGAACGATCACCATAACAACCAAGAACGTGAAGGAAAACGATCATGACCTTGTGGAAATAGAGTTCAAAGATACGGGGTACGGCATCAAGGACGAAGATCTCGAAAAGATCTTCGAGCCCTTTTTTACCACCAAACCCGTCGGCAAGGGCACAGGACTTGGCCTTGCCGTGACCCATGGTATCATTCAGGAGCATGGCGGCAAGATCACGATCAACACCAAGGTCGGAGAGGGCACCAGCTTCATTATCAGACTCCCGGCACTGAAGGAGACATCATGAGCAAGGGGAAAATACTCATCATAGACGATGAAGACATCGTTCGGTTGAGCTGCAGCCGGACGCTCGTGCCTGAAGGATATGAGCTCAAGATGGCGAAGAACGGTCCTGAGGGGCTGAAACTACTGGAGGAGGAGTCCTTTGACCTCGTCCTCACCGACCTCAAGATGCCGAATATGGACGGCATAGAGGTACTCGCGAACATCAAGGGAAAATGGCCGGCGACGGAGGTTGTCATCGTAACCGGGTATCAGACCGTCGAGACCGCTGTAAAGGCGATCAAGCTCGGGGCCTTCGACTATATCGAAAAGCCTTTTACCCCCGATACGCTCATCGCTACGGTGTCGAATGTCTTTAAGACACGAAACAAGTAAGGGCTGCTGGCCGTGTATGAGACCGGACATGCAGCATCATAAGGAGGGCAGCCATGGAAAGTAAGGGGAAGATACTGGTTCTTGATGATGATCCCGTCGTTACGCTGAGTTGCAAGAGGATTCTCGGTGCCGAGGGGTTCAACATCATTACCGTCGACAAGGGAGAAGACGCCATCAAGAAGGTATCGACCGAAGAGTTCGACCTGCTGATCTCAGATGTCAGGCTGCCCGACATGAACGGCATCACGGTTCTCCGGGAATCAAAGAACGTTCAGCCGAAGCTTGATGTCGTCATCATCACGGGATATCCTACCCTTGAGGATGCCAAGGAATCCGTAAGGCTCGGCGCCTTCGAGTTTATCGAAAAGCCCTTCACCCCCGAGTTCATGCTGAATGTTGCTCGTAAGATATTTGACAACCGGGGCTGGATCCTGAGAAAGGCTTTCATCGACGAGTTTCGAAACGATATCGTCAATCTGCGGGACACCCAGAATCCAGTCCTGTTCTATAAGGAAGGAACGTGGGCGAGGCCGCTGAAGAACAACATATGGGAAGTCGGCTGCGATGCGCGGTACTGGCTCCTGGCCGGCCAACTCGCTTCCATAGAGGTTTCCCCGCATCTGAGGACCATCATGGCGGGAGAAAGCTTCGGCAAGGTCCTTACGAGCAGCGGGCAGACCGATGACCTGATCGCACCCATGACCGGAAGGGTGATCGAGGTAAACCAGCATGCAAACACCGCCATGAGCGCACTCGTCAGGGACAACCTGAGCGAAGGATGGCTTCTCTGGCTCGCACGCGTTGAACTGATCACGATTTAACCGAACCATACCGAGGAGGATTTATGTCAGCTGAACCCAAGATCCTGGTCGTTGATGATGAACTCGTCGTCATCAGGAGTGCCGAACGGGTCCTGAAAAGTGAGGGCTACCAGATAGAAGGAGCTCTCGGAGGACGCGAAGCGATCCTGAAGATGGAGCAGGGAGCGTATGACCTCGTCTTCACTGACCTGAAGATGCCGGAAGTAGACGGTATTACACTTATCAGGTGGATCAAGAAGTCACGGCCGAACATCGGCATCGTCATCATAACGGGCTACCCCTCGCAGGACACCATGAAGGAAGCTCTTGAACTGGGAATCATCGATTATGTGCCGAAACCATTCACACCTTCGGTTTTGCTCGATGTGACCAAGAGGGCTGTTGAATGGGCAGAGGGCAGAAAACCTGCTGAGGAAAAAGCGGCTGAGGAATTCCCCCCGGCCATGGCAAAGGAACTCGACAGAGTGATCGGGGAATACCGCCACCGGCCGGGCTCTCTCATCCCGGCGCTTCAGAGAGCACAGGAGATTGTCGGCTTTCTCCCCCCCGTTGTGCAAAAGAGAATAGCAAAGGGTCTGAACATGCCTGAGGCAGAGGTGCACAGCGTTGTCTCCTTCTATTCCTTTTTCACCATGAAGCCGCGAGGAGACCATAACATAAGGGTTTGTCTCGGGACTGCATGCTATGTCAAGGGAATCGAAGGAGTCCTCGAAAAGATCAAGGAACGGCTCAAAATCGACATCGGAGAAACGACTGAGGACAAAAAGTTTTCTATAGAAGGGGTCAGATGCCTGGGTGCATGCGGCCTTGCCCCGGTTATGATGATCGACCAGGAAACCTATGGTGCGATGACTCCATCGAAGGCGTTGAAGGTTATGGGCGAGTACGGAGGGCCGGCCGGCGACCAGTCCCCCGATGAAGAAACCGCAGCAGTTGCTGAACAGGAGGGATAGGATGCCGAAACTCACGATAGCGGATCTCCAGAAGATCAAGGAAAAATATAAGGCTGACTTCACGCTCAGAGAAGGCGGCTATACTGTCAAGATCATCGTCCATATGGGCACGTGTGGTATTGCAGCCGGAGCGCGCAATATCATGACAGCGGTCATGGAAGAAATCGCCAAGGTTAACCGGAATGACATCATCGTCACGACATCAGGATGCGCCGGTCTTTGCGCGAAAGAGCCGCTCGCAACCGTAGAGCTCGCTAACCAGCCTCCGGTAAGATATAGTGACCTTACCGACGAAAAGATCCGTGAGATCTTCCGTGAGCATGTGCTCGGCGGAAAGCCGGTCGAGAAATATGCCCTTGTTACCGGTTGCGAGACAACGTACTGAGATAAAGAAATCCGTTACGAGGAAAGGAAGTTCAGGAGGATATAGATGGAAAAGGTTCGCTCGCATCTGATGTTATGTGCAGGCACGGGTTGTGTTGCCAGCGGTACGACAAAGGTCAAGGCAGCGCTCGAACAAGAGCTCGCAAAGAAAGGCCTTGCCGAAGAGATTAAGATCGTGCTCACTGGCTGCAATGGTTACTGCGCAGAAGGGCCGGTCATGGCAGTGTATCCTGAAGAGATCTTTTACCAGAAGGTGACCCCCGAGGAAGTGCCCATGCTGGTGGAGGAACATTTCCTCAAAGGCAGGCCTTACCAAAAGCTCATGTTCAGGGAACCGGAGAAAAAGGCCGCAATCCCCGGCATGAAGGATATCCCGTTCTTCAAACATCAGGTTCTCAGGGTGCTGAGGAACAAGGGACTCATCGATCCTGAGAAGATCGAAGAGTATATCGCTCGTGACGGATACCAGGCGGCAGCGAAGGCTCTCACCGAAATGACNNAATGGTCATCGGCGCCAGGGCTATCGGGGCTCATCACGGATATATTTATGTAAGGGCTGAGTATCCCCTCGCGGTCAAGCGCCTCAGAATGGCGATAGAGCAGGCGACAGAGGCAGGGCTTCTCGGCAAGAAT
>DKBO01000017.1 GCA_002448975.1 Nitrospiraceae bacterium UBA6898 | reverse complement strand
CATCAGGAAAAATCCATAAGGAGGTGTTTGCATGAACATCTACGAGAACATCGTCATCCTCAATGCCGCGCTCCCCGATGAAGAAATCAATGCCGCAATCACCAGGATCAAGGACCTCGTGACGAATACCGGCGGAGAAACCCTCAAGGCAGACCTCTGGGGCAGAAGAAAGCTTGCATACGAGATCAAGAAGCAGCAGAAAGGCTTTTATGTCCTTTTTGTATTCAAGACCCCGGCCGGCACGATCAAGAAGCTCGAAGACCTGTACAAAGTCTTCGATCCGGTCATCAAATTTATGGTAATCAAGCTCGGCCCCAAGCAGGTTAACGCGCTGGAAGCAGCCCAGGCGGCAGCGCAAGCCGCAGCCCAGGCAGCCGCAGAAGCGGAACAGGCGAAAAAAGAGGCCTAAATGTTCAACAAGGTCATCCTCATAGGCAACCTTACCAAGGATCCTGAGCTCAGGTATACACCACAGGGAACGCCGGTATGTACTCTCAGGATCGCTTCGACCACGCGGTTCAAGTCGGGCGACAGCATGAAGGACGAGACCCTGTTCATTAATGTGGTGGTATGGGGCAAACAGGGCGAGACTGCTGCGCAGCACCTTTCGAAAGGTCGTTCGGTCCTTGTCGAGGGAAGGCTGCAGGAAAGACGCTGGGAGTCTGACGGTCAGCAGAAGTCACGGTTTGAGGTTGTGGCGCAGGGCGTCCGGTTTCTCGGCGGCAGGAAAGAGGAGGGTTCGCACGACCGTTCCGCTGCGGAGGATCTCACGCCGCCCGATGAGACGACGGATCTTGAGCCCTTCTAAAGAAAACAGCAATAGTATATAGCGAAAGGAGACAGCATGGCAGCACCACAGAAGAGATTCCAGAGAAGAAAGTTCTGCAGGTTTTGCTCCGAAAAGGTGGAGTTCATAGATTACAAGGACGTGAAGCTCCTGAGAAACCATCTTACCGAGCGGGGCAAGATACTGACCCGGAGAATGACCGGCACTTGTGCCCGGCATCAGCGGGCTCTCAGCGAAGCGATCATGCGCGCCCGGAGCATTGCCCTCGTATCATTCGTGGAAAGATAAGATGCGCATACCAAAATCATGGGTGCAGGTCATGGCAAAGAGGATCATTGACAACCTCCTTGCCAGGAATATGATCAGGCCGAAGATCCCTGTCGAGAAGCTTATTGATCAGGCTGACGCTATTCTTCTTGACGAACTCATGGTCGAGGACAGGCTCAATGACGAGGTGCGGGAACTTCTGAAGAAACATGAGAATGATATCGAACGCAACCGTATGGATTACCGGAAGCTTTTTGAACTCACCAAGCACAAGCTGGTGAAGGAAAGGAATCTTGTCCTATGATGCTTTCCGAAGACAAGATCTCTCATCTCAGCCATATCATGCTGAACAGGCTCTATGACCTCGACCTTATCGACATCGATGAGGACGAAGAAGCCGCGATCCGACGCGAGATAAAGCGGACGATTGTTGGAGAGCTCAAGATCGGCGAGGAAATCGAGCAGATTGTCAGAAGAAAACTCCTGTCACTCTCAAAGAAACTCATAGAAGGCAGCTCCGAATGGGAAGTCCTCTACAAAAAATACTACCGCGAAGAGGAGATAAAAAAAGGAAGGGCTACGGGTTAAAGCTCGCTGCCGTTGTCCTGGTTGCCGCTGCCTGGGCCACTCTGCTTTTTGATATACCCGTACGATTCCCCCGCATCTGGTTCTCGTCCACTGCGGTTATCATCGTCTACTGCGGTGTCCTGCATTTGCTGTCGAAACGACGCGAGCAGGCGATCGAATTTCTCTATGCGATCGTCATCCTCTATGCCGGCGCGATCCATGTCTCCGGCCTTCCATGGCTTCAGCTTGCCTTTTTTCCTTTCATCATTTCCCTGACCCCTTTCTACCGTCTGCAAGTCATCATTCCCCTGTCGATCCTTGTCCCGTTTACGGAACTCAAGACCCTGGTGAT
This sequence comes from Nitrospiraceae bacterium UBA6898, assembly GCA_002448975.1. Lineage (GTDB taxonomy): Bacteria > Nitrospirota > Thermodesulfovibrionia > Thermodesulfovibrionales > UBA6898 > UBA6898. The sequence goes on along the minus strand of DKBO01000017.1, from coordinate 8,020 downwards.
AACGCGAGAGAATATCGTAGGGCAGGCTGCGTTCTCCCTGTCCCTCGTATTTACTGCCGCTGCTGCTTCATTGATCCATGCCATGCTGCACAGAGAACAGGAGCGGGCTGTTATAGAACTGGAAAAGATCCGTGAAGGGGCGCGGGACAGGACGAGGGATACGGAGATGGAGTCGCTGGGAAGCGACGAGATCATCTCCCACTATTTCGCTTCGAAGATCAGGGCAGACGAGGAGATCCAGGAAATCCTCGCAGCGATTAAACATGCCGTATTTGCCGACGGAGTCCATTTTTTCGAGTACCGAGGCGAGACGTTTTCCCTGCGAAATACAACGGAAGAACAGGGGAAACTCATCATCACCGGCAGGGGAATCATGGCTCAGGTGCTTCGGGAGCGAAAGACCTTCGCCGCAGGCGAGATAGATGAAAAGACGACACCGGTCGGCTACATCCGGGACCGAATCCAGTCACTGATCGTGATGCCGGTGCTGGAGGGAGCTACGCCCGTGGGTCTCCTGGCCATCGACAGTCCGCGCTATCATGCATTTGGCGACAGCGAGCGGAAGACGGCGGAGATGTTCTCCGCGCAGATTGCAAAGATCCTGGAGCGCGAACGTGTCCATACTGTCCTGAAACAGGATATTACGGCACTCCGGATCATCAAAGAGTTCAGTTCAGGCCTTGCAGCGTCTATCCGGTATGATGTTGTGCTCCAGAAGCTCTGTGATTATGCGCAGCAGGCATTCGGGGGAGAGGCGTTTTTTTTCGCTTATACGGGCCTTGGTTTCGAGGTCAAATATTTCCCCGGAGAGATCGTCGGAGAGCAGAAGATAGATTTCAGCGGTACGCTCATTGAGCTTGCCATCGACAACAAGCACAAGGAATATGTGAGTGATGTCCGGCAGTACGGCATGAAGATATTCCCGCCGCTGTTCAGACCGTCGGTCAGCCGCTCGGTTATTGTCGTGCCGCTGTTTTACGAAGGCGGGCTGCTTGGCGTTTTCGGGATGATATCAGATCAGAGGGAATTTCTCGACAGCAGGCAGATCGGCCTTATTGAGGTGATGTGCAATCAGGCTGCCATATCGATAGCGAATGCACGGATGCATGAGGAGATAGAACTCATGGCAACGACGGACGGCCTCACCGGCATCTTCAACCACCGGGTATTCCAGGAGAAGCTGACGGATGAACTGAAGCGTTCCGAACGGTATTCCACGCCGCTGTCNNCCGGCCGGCGACCTGGTGCTCAAGGGCGTAGCCAAGATCCTGAAATATGAGGTCAGGGATGTCGACATAGCAGCACGCTACGGAGGAGAGGAGTTTGCCGTAATCCTGCCCGGGACGGACAGCAGAGGAGCAAAGAACTTTGCTGAGAGGCTGAGGAAGGCTATTATGACCGAGGTTTTCCTTGCTGACGGCAAAACCCTGAAGGTGACTGCGAGCATCGGTATTGCCACAGCGCCTGCAGACGCACGGACCAAGGAAAATCTGCTCGAAAGGACGGACCAGGCGTTATATCATGCCAAACATCAGGGCAGGAACCAGAGCGTAAACTGGGGAGTCGTGCAGTAGGAACATGGATCATTTTATTTCGGATGTAAGCGAAGCCGAGATCAGGAAGGAGCGTGGCAAGGCCCGCGAGATGCGGCATTCAGCATGGTGGAAACGAAGGCTTGCAGAGGGTCGCTGCTACTACTGCGGGAAGGAGTTTCCGGTACGGGAACTGACCATGGACCATATCGTACCGATCATCCGGGGAGGGAAATCGACAAAGGGAAACATGGTGCCGGCCTGCAAGGAATGCAACAACAGGAAAAAGCATATGCTGCCGATCGAGTGGGATGAATATCTGAACAGTCTGACCAGCGAGGATCTGAAATAGGGCTGTCGGCACCGTACGAAGCCGGAGGGCATACGTATCAGCGCGTGTTGTCACGGTTTCAGTTCAGACCGCAGTTGTTTTCGAAAAAGGTGCGTTGACGATGCCGGTCATCATTTATCCTGTATTTTCGACAAGAACACCGTGGAGAGCTTGAAGTGGAGAACTCTTCGCTTTTCACGGAACAATAATAATCGCATTCCTCGCAATTCTAGAAATTGTGGGCAATCGTGCCCTGTACCTCACCCTTGCAGAGAGTGTCTGCCATGCCCCAGCAGAAGCTGCCTGCATTTGTTCCGTCGTGTACTCTGTCACCTCTCTCTTCCTGCGTTGCGGGACAAGTTCCGAGCACTTTTTCAAAAATGCCGCCCGGCCTATGATCGCACTTCTTAACCTCCCAGCAGTTCAACTTTGTTTTTTTCTCTCCCATACGCGTCTCCCTTCCCCTGCCCGATAAAATATAATAAAAATACATGGATCCATATAAAAACGCCCTTTTTGCATGAAGACTGACTCATATCTTGCACAAGAGAGAGGCGTCGGCTCCGAAATCAGCCAAATAGGTATGAATGAGGCATGACGGTGGGATAGATAAAGGCTTAATGGTCATCCTTGCCGCATGATCTGATGGTCTTTCTCCCTGTTGATAACCCTGGAGCTGCAGGTTGCTTTTCAGGAATCGTTATCCATCAAGGCTTCATGGGCATATTTCAGGACGCCGAAAAAAAATTCCATTTAAAATGCCTTAATGCACTGATCTTATTAAATAATTTATATGCCTAAATATTGGGCAGTTTGCTCGGATATATGTATTTTCAGTGATATTACATATTTTTCAGAAAGTTCTTAACAGGTTATCAACTTCTGTTGAAAACATGGACTATTTTCTGCAGCAGGATCATTAATTCCTGGCATGCGCACACGTCTCATCCGCGGAAGATCCGAATGTTGTGACCGAATATGGGTCAAGGTCAAACTTTCGGAATGAGAGATCGAGCATATTGCAGAACTGACAGAATGGGTGGCAACCAAAATATGCCTTCACGAGCATAAACAGCAGCATGAAGAAGGTGAACGTAACTATTTACAAAATACGAAAAATTAATTACTATATCCTCGAAAAAAGATATCCTGAAAAACGCCCAAACCCTTTGCGAAGAAGGCGCGGGAAGTCACGGGTCTTTGGTTGCAATAACAGCCGGGCTGAAGTAAGGAAAACATGCTGCTCTTTTTTCTTAATCGGTAAGGGAAGCAGGAAATAAAAGGATAAGGCCCTGTAACGATTTCCTCTAGCGTTACGACGTGTAGGGCGCAGAATATGGAAAGGAGTCGCCATGGAAGATCTGCCGCATCACTCCGGAAGAGATATGAGACAGTTTAGCAGAAGGGCGTACATCGAGACCATTGATTTCTCCGTTATCATGCCTAAGCTCAGTGAGCGGTCTGCTTCCCCTCTCAAAGGAAGAATTGTCGATCTGAGTGACGGAGGGATAGGAATCCAGGCGGATTATCCTCTTAAGCCTGGCGTGATGCTTTGCTTCACCCGTGGTGACACCGAAACAAAAGGCGTCATTAAATGGGCGATCAAGGTGGACGAGCAGCGCCACAGGGCTGGTATTGCTTTTCGCACGGAAAACTCAGACAGCATACCCTATCCTTCCATAGTTCCTTCCGCCTTTGGTGAGATAAAGGAAGACCTTGAGAAATATGCGACTACGCTGAAGACAAAAACAGGAGAATATGTAGAAGCGCTTGAGGCGCTTGCATCTGCGTGTTCAGCCCCGGGTGCTAACGACAAGAAGATCATAAAAGGCTTGAGAATATTAAACGAGGACATGATGCGGGCATGCGCTGAGTTTGAAAAAGCAGCTGCATCTGACAGTGATTTTATCCGGTTTCAGCGCAAGGTATTTCATGAAAAGACAGACCGGATCCTCTGCAAGAGTTCTGTTGTCCGGCATGCGCGGACATGGCCGCAGGGATACCAGGGTGATTTCAAAATACTGGAGACCCTATATAAGAATATTCCAGCATCTGAAGGCATCGGGTATCATCTCGACAAGTATGGGCTTTCCCTGCCGCTTGCAGATGCAGTGAGGAACAGGATCGTGAAGCTTGAAGAGATCATCCGGTGTGAGATATCCGGAAGGAATACAGCTTCTGTCCTCAACATCGCCTGCGGTTCCTGCAGGGAGCTCATGGGGCTTGCGCCGGACATAGTCCGCACGAACGCCCAGGTCACCTGTATCGATATGGATGCCGATGCACTGGCTTTTGCGATGGAGAGGCTCTCCCTTACTGAGGCTGCGGAGAACATAAGGTTCCGGAAATATAATGCTGCCAGAATGTTCGACGACGAACTTAATATGGCCGCATTCGGCAAGACGGACATCATATACAGCACCGGACTTTTCGACTATCTCCCTTCAGAATTCCTTGCCAAGATGCTTGGCGCCCTTTATCGGCTTCTTCACCGGGATGGGACACTTATCGCTGCTTTTAAGGATGCAGAGAAATACCGTTATCAGGATTTCCACTGGTTTGTCGACTGGACCGGGTTTCTGCAGCGAACGGAACAGGATTTCCTGTCCATACTGGATGAGGCCGGCATCCCGCGGTCTGCGATCAGGGCAGAACGTGATGACACCGGGATCATAATCTTTTATCTGATCCCGAAACAGTAGGCAGCAGAAAGAATACGGAGATATTGGGGGAGAAAGCTTTTTCAGGAAATGCTGCGATCGTGACCGGCGGAGCTCGGGGAATCGGGCAAGCCTTGGTGCGGGCCCTCTGCCGGGAAGGCGCTGACTGTCTGTTCACCTACCTGTCGAGCTCGTCTCCTGCAAATGCCCTGGCTGAGGAGATCAGAGAATCGGGAGGGAGGGCCGTCCCTTCTATGCTCGATGTGAGGGATTATGACGGCTCCCGTAAGCTGGTGGCGCAGGCAAAAGAGGAATTCGGCAGGATCGACATCCTGATAAACAATGCCGGTATAACCCGCGACCGCTCCCTTTTTATGATGAGCCGCGATACATGGGGCGAGGTGATCGAGACTGACCTGACAGGGGTTTTCAATATGACCCAGTCCTGCATTACCACCTTCATGAAACAAAAAAGCGGGAAAATCGTCAATATCTCTTCCGTGAGCGGGATCAGGCCGATGCCGGGTCAGGTCAATTATGCGGCAGCTAAGGCAGGTGTGATCGGGTTCACGAAATCGCTGGCAAAGGAGGTTGCGCCCTACGGCATACGGGTAAATGCCGTTGCGCCGGGATTTATCGAGACGGACATGCTCATGCAGCTGCAGGAAAAGAGGCGGACCACCGTGCTCGATGAGATCCCTGCGAAACGCTTCGGACTGCCGGATGAAGTTGCCCGGGCAGTACTGTTTCTTCTTTCTGAAAAAGCTGCATACATAACCGGACAGGTGATCCAGGTTGATGGAGGACTGGGGATATAGTTCAATGACGGAAAAGAACATAGCGATAACCGGGCTGGGAGTTATCTCGCCTGTCGGAAAGGGAAGGGAGGATTTCTGGGCAGGGTTGCGTGAAGGAAGGCCCGGCTTCCGGGATATCACCCTCTTTGATACGTCACCCTTTGCCATGAAGTTAGGAGGAGAAATAACCGCTTTTGATCCCCTGGTCTACCTCGGGAAAAAAGGGGTGCGAGAACTCGACAGGAGTACGCGGCTCATCTGTTCTGCCGCAAAGCTCGCACTTGACGATGCACGTTTACTTATATCGGACGATAACAGCGACGCAGTAGGCGTCTCGCTTGGAGCTACATTCGGAAGCCTTCATAGCATATCCCAATTTGATAGGGTAGGGCTGACTGAAGGACCGCGGTATGTCAACCCATCGCATTTTCCCAATACGGTCATTAATTCTCCCGCAAGCCAGGTTTCGATACGGTTCGGCATCAAGGGGTTCAATACGACCATTTCAAACGGTTTCTGCGCAGGTCTGGACAGCCTTATGTATGCCGCTGATTTTTTGCGGCTGAGGAGAGCTGATGCGGTTTTGGCGGGAGGTGTTGAGGAACTCTGCGAGGAGATGTTCCGCGGGTTCTCACTTCTCGGCTGCCTGGCGGGTTCTGACGGATCGGAGCCTGTCTGCTGCCCCTTCGACGCACAAAGGAACGGCGTGATACTCTCTGAGGGTGCATGCCTGCTGGCTCTTGAGGACATGCATGCCGCGAGGAAGAGGGAGGCTGATATCATTGCTATTGTTCTCGGCTATGGAAGTTCTTTTGATCGGTCCACCGGGGGCGATGGATTGCTCAGGGCGATCACTGCTGCCATGGCTGACGCAGGATGCGCTCTCGATGAAATAGACTACATTTCATCTTGCGCAAACTCATCACGAGAGCTTGACCGGACAGAAACAAAGGTCATCAAGCGCGTTTTTCAAGAGGCAAGCAGAAAGATACCGGTCAGTTCCATCAAATCCATGATCGGCGAGAGTTTTTCGGCTTCGGGGAGCCTGTCTCTTGCCTCTGCTGTCGGTGCGATCAGGGATGGCATTATTCCTCCTACAGCCAATTATCAGGTGAAAGACCCTGAATGCGATCTCGATTATGTCGTAAACGAAGCGAGAGAAAAGCATATACGGAAAGTCCTGGTAACGGCGTCCGATCCCTACGGACAGAATTCTGCAGTCATTCTCGGGCAATATGAGGAGGGGAGGTAATGCAGCTTGACTTCGAATCTATAAAGAGACTTCTGCCCCAGCGGTTTCCCTTTATCATGCTCGACAGGGTTGTGGAGCTTGAGCCGGGCAAGAGGGCCGTGGGAATCAAAAATATTTCGGGGAACGATATCTTTTTCCTCGGACATTTCCCTGAAAAGGCAATCATGCCGGGCGCGGCTATCATCGAGGCGATGGCCCAGACTGCCATCATCCTCTTTGCAACAGCCCGGGATAAACAACAGGAAGGGGAAAATCCTCTGTACTATTTCGGTTCAGTCAAGGCCCGCTTCCTCCATACCGTTGTCCCGGGTGATCAGTTGAGAATAACGGTGGAAAATATCAGGTCCCTGCCGCAAGGTGCATATGTGAAGGCAGAGGCCACGGTTGACGGGAAAAAAATGTCCGAAGCTGAACTAGTCTTCAGCATACAGCATGAGTAAGCGAGTTGTCATTACCGGCCTCGGCGTCGTTTCCTCGCTAGGTATGGGCTGGCAGGAGTTTTGGCAGAACATCCTGAACGGCACATCAGGTATCAGCCGGGTAACCTCGTTCGATACGTCTGATCAGTTCACCCATAACGGCGGCGAGGTAAAGAACTTCAGACCTGAGGAGCACTTTTCCGAGCACGAGATGCGCAGCATGAACCGGGCTACCCAGATGGCATTGGTTGCTGCAAGAATGGCTGTGCAGGATGCAGGTATTTCTGCAGATCTTCTAAACAAAGAAGTAACAGGCCTTTCCTTCGGCACGAACCTTGGTGCGGTGCAGGCTGTAGAAGACATCGATGAGCTGATGGTCAGACAAAATGCGATACCTGATCGGGAGTTTATCAGCCAGGCGGCCACGCATGCAACGTCATCTGTGATCGCACGGGAGTTCGGTATTCCCGGAGGTGCCATGATGTTCTCCACTGCCTGTTCAGCCGGCAATTATGCCATTGGGTATGGATTTGACCAGATCAGGCTGGGCAGGTTTGACCTGGTCATGGCAGGCGCTTCGGATGCTTTTTCAAAGGTAGCCTTTACCGGTTTCAATCAATTCAAGGCCGTTGCCCCGGAAAAATGCCAGCCCTTTGACGGGCAGCGGAAAGGAATGATGGTGGCAGAGGGAGCGGGGTGCCTGATCATGGAGTCCCTCGACCATGCTCTTGAGCGCGGGGCGGATGTTTACGCTGAGATCCTGGGATACGGATTGAGCTGTGACGCTTTCCATATGACGTCGTCATCTGTTGAAGGCATCGCCCGCTGCATGAAAAAAGCGCTGGGGGATGCCGGCATTTCGACAGAAGCTGTCGATTATGTCAGCGCTCATGGTACGGGGACGCCGACGAACGACCGCAATGAGTGTGCAGCCCTGCGAGAGGTATTTGGCGAACGGTCTGCACGGATTCCGGTAAGCTCGATAAAATCAATGCTTGGCCATGCCATGGGTGCAGCATCTGCGCTGGA
>DKBO01000233.1 GCA_002448975.1 Nitrospiraceae bacterium UBA6898 | reverse complement strand
TGAGGTCATCATCGAAACGCCTGATCACAATCTCTCTCTTTCTACCATGCAGCAGAAGGCTATGGAGGATGTGCTCTGGGCAGCGTTTCTGAGGCTTTCGGACCTGAAAAAAGACCAGCGCTTCAAGTACTGTCTTGTATTCAAGAACGAAGGCGAGGTTGCCGGCGCATCACTGGAGCATACCCATACGCAACTGATTGCTCTTCCCATTGTTCCCAAGTTGGTCAAGGAAGAGCTGGACTCTGCACGGCAGCACTATGAGTTCAAGGAGCGGTGTATTTTTTGCGATGTCATCAATCAGGAGATTGCCGACGGGAAAAGGGTCATTTATGAGAATGCCAAGTATGTTGCGCTTGCACCTTTTGCACCCCGCGCACCATTCGAGACGTGGATACTTCCGAAGCACCATGACTCTATGTTCAGGCCCCCGGAGAGGAACTTTTCCGAGCTTGCAGAGATCTTCCAGAGGATCCTGCGGCAGATGGACAGGATCCTTGACACGCCTCCATACAATTTTGTTATTCATACGTCACCATTTTATGATGAGATCAATGACTATTATCACTGGCATATAGAAATCGTCCCTAAACTTACGAGGATAGCGGGGTTTGAGTGGGGATCCGGCTTTTATATCAATCCTACCCCCCCTGAAGAGTCTGCGAAGTTCATGCGTGAGGCCAGGATTTGAACCTTCTTATCGCATGCTCCGAAGCTGTTCCGTATGCAAAGACAGGTGGTCTCGCTGATGTAACCGGAGCGCTGCTCAGGGAATTCCGCAAGGACAAGCTGAACGTTTCTCTAATTCTGCCCCTGTATTCGGTCATCAGGAAGCGGTTTAGACTGGTCAGGACAGGAAAAACCGTACGGGTCCCCATGGGGAACTTCGAAATCGAAGGGGTCATCTGGGCTTCAGACAAAGGGAAACGTCCCGAAGCATACTTTGTCGAATGCGATGCCTTTTTTGGCAGGCCTGAGCTTTACGGGACCGGTGAAGGTGATTATACGGATAATGCGCTCCGTTACATCTTTTTCGCGAGGGCGGTCCTTGAGACCTGTCTTGCTCTTGGCATTGAGCCGGATATCATACACTGTAATGACTGGCAGACCGGATTGATCCCGCTGTACCTGAGGACGCTTTACGCTCGATATAAACAATTCAAGAAGACCGTCACACTCCTCACATTGCACAACCTCGGGTATCAGGGCATTTTTGATGCAGGCGCCATGGCATATACGGGTCTTGGCCGGGAATTTTTTGTTCCTGAGAAGCTCGAGTTCTACGGGCAGCTGAACTTTCTCAAGGCAGGTCTGCTGTATGCGGATATCCTCAACACGGTCAGCCCCACGTATGCTGATGAGATACTTACCCCCGAGCAGGGATTCGGTCTTGACGGTATTCTTCGCACGCGACAGGATGACCTGTACGGAATTATTAATGGGATCGACCCGGTTGAATGGGACCCCGCAAACGATTCGCTGCTGCCGGCAGTTTACAGTGTGCAGAAACTGAGGGGTAAACAGGAATGCAAGCGGACGTTCTGCCGGCAGGCAGGCATTGCAACCTGGAAAGCGCCGCTTCTCGGCATGGTAAGCAGGCTGTCAAGCCAGAAAGGGCTTGATCTGGTCCTGAACTCATTTGATGAACTCATAGCCCTGGGTGTGACCATTGCCGTCCTGGGCAAGGGGGATGAGGCGTATCATGCAGCTTTCTCCCGTAAAGCCATGCAGCACAAGGGCAGGGTACTGATTACGATCGGGTTTGAGGAGACCGTTGCGCATCATATTTATGCCGCGGCCGATTTTTTCCTTATGCCGTCCCAGTATGAACCCTGCGGGATCGGACAGCTAATTGCCATGAGATATGGGACAGTTCCCATTGCAAGACAAACGGGGGGACTTGCAGATACGATCGATGATTATGATCATCTTCGGAAAAAGGGGAGCGGCATTCTTTTCCGAGACTTCACGCCGGCAGCGCTTCAAGATGCGGTAAAGCGCGCCTTGTGTGTCTCTCGGGATCCGGGGAGCATGACGAACTTTATCCAACAGTGTATGCGCAAGGAGTTTTCCTGGAGAAGCTCAGCTGCGCAGTATCTCGCACTGTACGGGAACGCGGCGAAAAAGGTATTGCCATGACCCTGCGCAAGAAGCTTTCCCTGCTGCTGCCGGTATTTTTATTGATTATTGCGATCCTCGCCTCAGGTACAATTCTGATTTTTGATGCACTGAACCAGCATATGATTTCACTCGCCACGGTCAGCGAAGAGACAAAGATGCTGAACGAACTGGACAGGAGCATTGGTGATTTTGTTGAGGTGGTCAGGGAATGGGGGTTCACCGGTGATATCAAATACAAAAAACTCTACGGCAAAAAACTGTCCCAGGTCTACAAGAGTTTTGGAACCCTCAGCGTAAAATCTGAGCACCGGGAAGTCCTTCAGGTGATAAGCAGCGATTTCCAGACCATACTGGAATCATCCCGGACGATCATGAGCAGGAAAGACCTAGCCGGCACGCCGGAGGTTCTTGAACATATTAAGAATATGGAGGCTGTGGCCCTCGATATCATAATGCGGATCGATGGAGCGCAGGAATCTTCCCTCACGGCGGTTACCCATGCTGTGCGGTCTGCGGAAAAGGCAAAAAAACGGATGATCGCCTATCATGCGTCGCTGATCATCTTCACCTCGCTCATGTCGCTGCTTCTTTTCATCGGTATCCGCAGAACCATATCAGGCCCGTTCAGCGAACTCTTGAAGGCGACCGAAAAGATCAGCAGGGGAGATCTTTCATATCGGATTCATATGGACAGGGTCGATGAGTTTGGCGTTGTCGCGCGCAGATTTGATGATATGGTAGCCGAGCTTGAGTCTTCCACCGTCAAACTGAAAAGCAAATTGGATGAGACGGAACTGCTTCTCGATATCGCGCGGGTGGCAGGTACAACCCTTGAACTGAAGGCTGTTTTTCAATATATTGTCGAAACCGTTGCCGCAAGGATGCATTACGGCAGTTGCGCCATCTACATGCGCGGTTTAGACAGTGCCACGTTTCATCTTGAGGCTTCAAATGACCCGAAGGATGCGGTGATCAATCAGAACCTCTCACGGGGCGGTCTTTCTCCCCTGCAAGTTTGCGAAAAACCGGATCAGGTCCTTGCCATGGATTTCCGGGAGGTGATGCTGGGGTTCGGGCTGACAACGGACCAGCAGGAGTCCGGGATCGTAGTCCCTATAATTCGTGATGTCACGTGCATTGGTATGATGATCATTCGCAATCAGACAGCATATGCATTCTCAGAGGATGAGAAAAAGGTCCTAAAAATCATTTCGCATACGGTTGCCGTTGTGATCCGCAATGCGGAACTCTATCAGGCAGCAAGGCAGCATGCGGAAAAGATGACGGTCCTCTTTGACCTGAGCAGGGCCATTACGTCACTTCTTGACCTTGACACGCTGCTGCGGAAGATCGCAGAGGAGATAGCGCGTCTCGTCTCTTCGCGCGGATGCATCATCAGGCTGCTTGAGGATGATGTCCTGAAGATCAAATCTTCTTACGGTCTCAGCAGGGATGTCGAGCAGTCTCTCCAACTGGCACGTGGTGAAGGAATCGCCGGCTGGGTGGCAGAGCACGGTGAACCGATGCTTGTTGAGGATACCGACCAAATATCTGTGAATATGAAGGTCGCGGGACTTGATATCAAGACCGCGGTCTGTGTGCCGCTCAAGGTGGGCGATGCTGTTATCGGAACCCTGAGTCTCTATGATAAACATGATGGCAAGGGTGGGCAGATACCTTTTTCGACAGATGACCTGAGCACCCTTGAGGGTTTTGCATCGATCTCTTCCATCGCGATCGAGAAAGCGAGGATCTTTGAAGAAGAGGTCAGCAGACAGCGACTGGCAGTCGAGGAAAAGAAGAGGCTCAATATCCTGTTCGACAGTGTGCAGGGGGGTATCATCACGCTCGACCGGAATTTTATCGTCACATCTGCCAATAAATATATAGAAGACTGGGTTGGAATTCCGGGCAGTGCGCTGATCGGAAAAGACAGTCAGGAGATATTTCATGAAAAGATCGGCATCTGTCCCCATTGCGCATCCAAGCCTACCTTTGAAACCGGTGATATCAATTCCATAACCCAGTCCCGTGGCGTGAATTATGCCGAACTCACGGCATATCCGATACGGAATGAAAAGGGCGAAGTATCTGAATGTGTTGTCTTCATCATGGACATCACCGAACGGATACTTTATCAGGAAGAAACACTGAGCCTCTACCGTGAAGTTATCCAGACCAAGGAGTACCTCGAAAGCATTATCGATAATTCAGCTGATGCTATCGTCACCAGCGACCTTGATGGAATAGTAACATCATGGAATGAGGGCGCAGAAAAGATCTTCGGATTTTCAGAAGAGGAAGTCATCGGAAAGTTTCTGCCATTCATTCCTGACACCATCCGCGAAGGTGAGAACGAGAATATTGCGCGCCTGAAGCAGGGAGAGGTGCTGAAAGATATTGAGACCTTGCGAAGGAAAAAGGACGGGACCATCATCGAGGTCAGCCTTACCCTGTCCCCTATCAAAGACGCTGCAGGAGAGGTGATCGGTATTTGTGGAATATCGCGTGACATATCAGAGAAGAAGCGCGTTGAGAAGGAACTGATCAGACGCAGCCAGGAGATGTCGAGGCTTTTCTTTATCAGTTCTGCCATGAGGAGCACGCTGGAGCTCAACAAGCTGCTGAGAATGGTCTTGACGGCGGTTACCATGAGCGATGGTATGGGATTCAATCGTGCAATCCTCTTCCTGCTCAATGACGAGAGGCGGACGCTGAAGGGCGTCATGGGTGTCGGGCCCGCAACGCCGGAGGAGGCGTGGACGATATGGGACGATCTGTCTCTGAAAAGCAAGACACTGGATGATATCATGCAGGATATTGTGAACACGCCGGTTCAGGAGAAATCATTCCTTGAACGTCTCGCGATGGGCATAGAAATATCCCTTGATGATGAAACTATCCTGACGCAGGCGGTGAAGGATAAAGTGCCTTACAACGTCCATGACGTGAGAGAGGAACACCTTGCTGATGCGTTGCTCATTCAGCAGCTTGGCACACAGGCTTATGCTGTCGTACCCCTTGTCTCGCGTGACAAGGTGATAGGACTTATCTGGGTTGACAACTACTTTAACAGGAAAGGGATTTCCGAGGAGGATATGCAGTTCCTGGCAAGTTTTTCAAACCAGATGGCCTCTGCCATAGAAAACGCGCGGCTTTTTGAACAGATGACCATGGCTGAGCAGCAGCTTGAGAATATTTTCGCGTCGATGTCAGATATGGTGTATTTCAATAGCAATGATTATGTCATCAAGAGAATCAATAAGGCGGTCATGAATAGGCTGAAGCTTCCTGAGGAACAGATCCTTGGACGGAAATGTTATGAGCTTTTCCACGGCACTTCTGAGCCCTACGTGAAATGTCCTCACCACAAAACAGTAAGTACAAAAAAGGCATATATCGAGGAACTGGACGATCCTCATCTTGGCGGTACCCTTCTTACGTCCAGTTCTCCTATTTTTGATTCTTCCGGTGAGTTCATCGGATCTGTCCATGTGGTGCGGGATATTACCGAACTGAAACAGCTGCAGAAGAAGCTTGTGATTTCAGAGAAGATGGCAGCACTTGGAGAGGTTGCTGCGAAGGTCGCGCACGAGATCAGGAACCCTCTCGTTTCTATCGGTGGATTCGCCAAAAGGCTCGAGAAGAAGCTTGATGGTAATCTGCAGGAATATGCAGTAATCATTGTGAAGGAGGTATCGAGACTTGAAGGCATTTTAAAGGAGATACTCGGTTTTGTGAAGGAAGCGCGTCTGGCAAAAGAACCCGTCGACCTGAATCTGCTGTTGGACGACATTATCCGGCTCATGGAGTCCGATATTGAAGAACGCGGCGTTGTCCTGAAGAAGGAATATCAGAAGATCCCTGAGATCTTTGTTGACCCGAACAGGATGAAGGAAGCGATTGTGAACATCATCACAAACGCTGTCCAGGCCCTTTCAGGGGCCGGAGCTATAGTTATAAGAACATTCGCACGGGAGCATGAGGTCCTGCTCGAAATCCGTGACACAGGCAAGGGTATTCCCAAAGAGGAACTGCCGTCAATCTTCAATCCATTTTATACCACGAAATCAGCGGGCACAGGGCTTGGACTTGCGATCACGCATCGTATCGTCCAGGAACATAACGGAAGGATCGAAGTGGAGAGCGAACTCGACAAAGGTACGGTTTTCAGAATTTATCTGCCTATAAAGGAGGGAACGTCATGAAAATACTTATCGTTGATGATGACCAGAGTATCCTCAGGCTTTATCAGGAAGAGCTTGAAGAAGAGGGGTATGAAATTGTTACGGCCGCAAGCGGCCAGGAAGGCCTGGAGATATTCGAGAAGGAACAGCCCGATCTTGTGACCCTTGATATTCACCTGCCTGATATCGATGGCATTAAGCTGCTGAGGCAGATGAAAGAGAAGCGGCCGCGGCTTCCGATTATCATGTCAACAGCATATGATTACCGCGATGACTTTTCCGTCTGGGCTTCAGAGGCGTATATCGTAAAGTCGTCCGATCTTACCGAACTGAAGGCGACCATTAAGAAGCTTACGGGAAAGGATGAAGGGCATTGATCGTACAGCCGTTCCTGCCCGCATATGGCGGATATACGGTAGCGCGCGGTGACAGGATTATCCTTGTCAAAGGAGCTATTCCCGGTGAAGTTGTTGAAATAACGGTACAGGAGAAGAAGCGCGACTATACGCTTGCCATGGTGACGCAGGTTGTCGAACCTTCCGAGCATCGAGTGGCGCCGAAGTGTCCGGTCTTTGGTATATGTGGAGGCTGCCATCTCCAGTATATTTCCTATGATCGCCAGTTACGCATGAAAGAGGAGGTGCTGGTCGACTCCCTAGCGAGGATCGGGAAGATAGATGTGAACCTGGGACCTTCGCTTTGCGGTGCGCAATGGAACTATCGTCATAGGGCACAGTTCAAGGTATCACGGCAGGGGACCATAGGTTTTTTCCGGGAGTCATCGCGCGATGTCGTAGAGTTTGATGCGTGTCCCCTGATGAAGGATGAGATCAACGGCTTGCTCAAGAACATGAAGGGGCTCGCACTTGCGCAGGGGGTGAGGGAAGTCCACCTTTGCGTCGGAGATACAGCGGCGGTCCTGCTGAGATGCGATGATGAACAGGTATGCGTTTCGGAGCGTTTCCGGTCAATAGGCATTTCAAGTATCGCCTGTAATGATACCCTGACCGAGGGCGCCGGCTATGTTGGCTTCAACCTTCTGGGGTTGAAGTATACGGTTTCTCCCTGGACATTTTTTCAAGCCCACTGGTCTCTGAATGCAGAGGTCGCGGAGACTATTGCTCAGGCTGCGGCACCACTGACGAACAGCACAGTACTGGATCTGTATGCCGGAGCAGGGAATTTTTCCCTGCCGCTGGCAGAAAATGCGCGGGAGATAATACTTGTCGAGGAAAATTCCCGTGCTGTTGAGGACGGAACGAGAAACCTGAAGCTTAATCGGTTCAAGAATTGTCGTTTTGTGCGGTCCACTGCAGAGAAGTACAAAATACCGAAAAAGATGGATCTTCTGATACTTGACCCTCCTCGCCCAGGAATGACAGCTGAGGTGGGGAAAAAAGTGCTCGACAACACCCCCGACAGGATAATCTACATATCATGCAATCCGTCGACGCTCGCACGGGACGTGAAGAAATTAAGGGAGAAATATGAGATACTATCGGTCCAAATGATCGATTTTTTCCCGAATACCTTTCATATAGAGGCGGTTGTCTTTTTACAGGTACGATAAGCGACAGCGCCGTCGGAGGGGAGTATGAGAAGATGCATACACTGAGAAAGAGCGCGGAAAGGGCTGCAGACGCGTACCGCGAGCTAGTGCTCGTTCAGCATGCGGGATCAAAGAAAGTCCACCAGGAGCTGTTTTTATTCGATGACAGCCGCTATATCGTGGCCGGCAATGATATCCTTGCATCCATTCTTTCTTTGGCAGCGCAGGGCGTGGATAAGATGCATATCGCCGCGGACTGGGAGCATCTGCTTATGATCGCGCTCTGGATACCGTCTCATCCTCCCGTCTTCGATGTCCTGAACCTTCTCAGGAAACACGGTGCATCTGATGACGAGCTGGCACCGTTCGGGGCGTCTGATATCAACGACCTTTTTCCCTGGCTCTACTATGGCAGCAAGTTCGATTTGCTGAGGAAGATCTGCAACGCGGCGAAGGCCAAGGCGGGATCCCGGGTCAGCAGGAAACATATGCATATCGTCTGCCATCTTGTATCTGAAGAAACTTCGAGGATCGCTGCCAGCAGTCTTTGAAGATGCTGACACACCCCGTGAGGGTGATAAAAGAGAGCTTGAATATCGTGGTTTTTACTGCTAATGTAAGCGAAGACCAGGGGAGGGAATAGGTGGTGAGAGCCAAAGTGTTGCTTGTAGAAGATGATCCTGTCCAGGCTTCGGCCACAAAAGAGGCGCTCACGAAGGTTGGGTATGAGGTATTGTGGGCAGAGGACGGCATTCATGCGATCAAGGCAGTCAAGACCGAAAGGCCGGATATCATACTGCTCGACGTCATTTTGCCAGGTATGGACGGCTATGAAGTATGCAGATGGCTGAAACTCGAGGAAACCACAAAAGGCATACCGGTAGTCATGCTGACCGTAAGGAAGGAGCTTTCTGACAAGATATCGGGCCTTCATATCGGGGCTGATGACTATCTGCCGAAACCCTATAATGAACTTGAGCTTAACGCGAGGATCTACGCGCTGCTCAGGACAAAGGCCCTGCAGGACGAGCTGAGACTGAAGAACAGCCAGCTTGAAGAACTCCTCCATAAAGTGAACTACATGGCGATCACCGATGCACTGACCGGTCTCTTCAACCGGAGGCATTTTCACGACGTGCTTATGAGTGAATATGAGCGGACCAGGCGCTACAATACACCTTTTTCACTTGTCATGCTGGATATCGATCACTTCAAAAGGATCAATGATACCTTCGGGCATTCTGTTGGTGATAGTGTTCTCAGGGAGGTGGCGGAGATTCTTAGACATAGTATCAGGGATATCGATACCGCATCACGGTATGGAGGTGAGGAGTTCATGATTATCTTGCCGAGTACAGGAAAAGATCATGCGCTGACCGTTGCTGAGCGCATGAGACTGATGATTGCACAGAACGCCTTCAGCAGAGTCGACAGAAACATAACCGTGAGTATCGGCATTGCTGGCATGCCTGATGAAAAAGCGGATAGTGACGAAAAATTGATCAGGTGTGCCGACTTTGCGCTCTACCGTGCTAAGGACCAAGGCAGGAACCGAACAATAACTGCTGAGGCAGCTGAACTCGAATATGCAGCAGAATAATGAATCCATCGCCTATGATCCCCCTCGCCGACTCCCCCCATGCATTTTTCTGAGGGCATTGTAGAAACGGTTGCATGATGTCAGAGGGTTAGCTGTGAGAAAAGGGATCTATAGAGAGATTACGCCATTGGATAAGGCACTGCAAGCGTGGCAGGAAGCCCTGGAGAAGAGCAACATCACCCTGATGCCGGCAGAGACGGTTAAGGTGGATGAAGCTCTCGGAAGAGTCACGGCGGAACCGGTTTTTGCGACGGTTTCGTCACCCTATTATCATTCTTCTGCCATGGACGGCTACGCCGTCCGGTTTGAGGAGACCTTTGGCGCCTCTGAGTCATCCCCCAAGACCCTTAATATTCCTGATCATGCGTACCCCGTAGACACCGGAGACCCTCTCCCTGACGGATTCAGTGCCGTGATCATGATTGAAGACGTGAATCTTGTAACATGCGGTGGGAGCGACCACATCGAGATTCTGGCACCGGTGACGCCCTGGCAGCATGTACGGTTGATAGGAGAGGATATGGTAAGCTCCGAAATGATTATCCCGGAGAATCACCGGGTCAGGCCCGTCGACATTGGCGCGCTCCTTTCCGGTGGACATACCGAGATACGGGTGAGAAGAAGTCCAAGGGTTGCGATCATACCTACGGGCACAGAACTTATTGAACCCGGCGAGCCCTTACGGAAAGGAACAATCATTGAGTTCAATTCAAGAATTCTTGCGTCTCTGGTTGCAGAATGGGGAGGCAGGCCCGTGCGGTTCAGTCCGGTGCCTGATGATCCTGAACGGTTGCAGGAAACGCTAAAAAAAGCATGTGAGCTGTATGACGTCGTCGTCATCAATGCGGGATCGTCAACGGGCTCAGAGGATTATACTGCTGAATTGATAAACGATTTGGGTGAGATTATCCTTCACGGCGTCGATATCAAACCCGGCAAGCCCGTGATACTCGGTCTGGTTATGGGAAGGCCGGTGCTGGGGATACCGGGATACCCGGTCTCTGCTTTCATTACCTTTCATCTCTTCGGGAAGAGACTTATCCATACGTTGCAGGGAATAGAGCCTCCGGAAACGGAAAAAATGACTGCACGGCTTTCGCGACAGGTTGCATCATCGCTCGGACAAGAAGAATTTCTCAGGGTAAAGCTTGGCAGGGTCGGAGAAAACCTGGTTGCAACTCCGGTCAGCAGAGGCGCTGGCATTCTCATGTCCCTTGTCAGGGCTGACGGCCTTGTCAGGATTCCTGCCATGTCAGAGGGATACGGGGCCGGTGCCGAGGTTAAAGTCGAGATGCTGAGGTCGAAGGATGAGATTGAGAACACCGTTGTATGCATTGGCAGCCATGATAATGCGCTGGACCTTCTTGCCAACCTGCTTAAGCGGGAACACCCTAGGTTCTCACTTTCTTCTGCGCACGTAGGGTCCATGGGTGGGCTCATGGCAATAAGAAACGGGGTGGCTCATATTGCAGGCACGCATCTGCTTGATGAGGCAACCGGGCAATACAATGTACCCTATATTATAAAAATGCTTGGCGACAGGAAACTGCTTCTGGTCAATCTGGTCTATCGCGAGCAGGGATTCATGGTCCTGAAAGGAAATCCGAAGAATATCCGAGGGTTCGGGGATCTGCTGCGACATGACGTCTGTTTTATCAACCGGCAGGGCGGGTCTGGTACCCGGCTGCTGACTGACAAGCACCTCAGAGATCAGAACATATCCCCGCACCAGGTGAATGGTTATGAGCGGGAAGAATATACCCATATGGGTGTGGCATCTGCCGTGCTGACCGGCGTTGCTGATGCGGGCATGGGGATTCTTGCTGCAGCCCAGGCACTCGATCTTGAATTTATTCCGGTTGCAAGAGAGCGGTATGACCTTGTTGTCCCGACGGCGTTTGCGGAGCTACCGCATGTTGCCGCGCTCCTCGATATTATCCGCGGCAGTACTGAATTCCGAAACGTGGTGACCGCCCTCGGCGGTTATGACATCTCGGATATGGGCAAAACCGTTTATGCGTCATAGACCCCTTGCCTTTGGTTTTACCGTGGTTCTTCCCAAACCTGCACAACAGGATAGAAGTGCTGACGTTGACCGCCTCACTGCGGAACTTGAACAGCGCGGTTTTTATCCGGTACATGTACCTCTTGATATCATGCAGAGGCTGCCCTATGAAATGAGAAGGAATGATTTTACGCTTGATCTGGTTGTAGGCTGTACAGATTTGGGATATGTTGTGCTTGACATCAATAACTCGGATACGGTGTATGGAATAGCCCTGGATATTGGTACCACGACGATCGAATGCGCCCTTTATGATCTCAATGCACAGAAAAAGATTGCGGTGCGTGATACGGTCAACCCACAGGCAGGGTACGGTGCGGATGTTCTAGCGCGTGCTCAGATGGCGATGGGGGGGAGGGGCGACGATCTTGTCCAGGTGCTCCGCGAAGCGCTTCATTGCCTGATTCGTGACCTGTGTGACAAGAATCGTGTAGACAGTAAGAATGTTTATGCCCTGACAGTAGCCGGCAACACGATCATGACGCATTTTTTTTTAGGACTTGACGTAGTCAATATACCGATTGCACCAAATATACCGGCAGTCGGACACGCAGTCTTTTGCTCAGCACGGGATGTCGACGTTCCCGTGCACCCCAAGGCTCTTGTCTATGTGTTTCCGAACGCCGGCAGTTATGTCGGCGGCGATATTATCAGCGGTATGATCGCGATGGGGATGCTTGAGCAGACGTCTCCCGTTCTTTTTCTGGATGTAGGAACGAATGTCGAGATTACACTCGGATGCAAAGAATGGATCATGGTAGGTGCCGGCGCAGCGGGGCCGGCTCTCGAGGGGGGTATCTCCGGCATTGGAAGAAGAGCGGAACCCGGAACGATAAGCCATGTCGCTATCGACAGCCGGACAGGAGAGACCCACCTGACCGTGATATCCGGAGGCGATCCACATGGGATTTGCGGATCGGGTTTGATAGATCTTGTTTCTGAGCTTTATACCAGGGGTATCATTGATCGTGCCGGGAAGTTCCATAGGGGAAAAGAAGGGGTTGTGCTCAAGGACGGGGTTGCATCCTATCGGGTTTTCCGATCTTCCGGCAAAGAGTTGCTCTTCACGGAGCATGAGCTTAAGAATTTTTTGCGGTCTAAGGCAGCAATGTTTGCCTTCCTGTTTGTTTTCCTTAAATCTGTCGGAATGGGTATCGGTGATATAGACAAAATCTACCTCTCCGGCGCACTTGGGTGTGGTATCAACCGCGAAAGCGCGGTAAATATCGGCATGCTCCCTGACATAAAACAGGAAAAGATGGTGTCAATCGGCAATTCATCGCTGCGAGGAGCCGCCATGCTTCTGATGAACAGTTCCCTTCTCGATGACGTGAGACATATTCGCTCACTTATAACATACCGTCAGATGAGCGAAGACCCTGATCTGCTGAATGTCCTTCAGGGGGCCCTTTTTATTCCGCATACCGACCCTGAACTATTGAAAGGCTGAAAATACTCGCTTCTGTATGCCTGCTCGCGCAAAAGAGGATGGGCGACTTAACGGCGACCGCGGAATTTTCCATAGCGAATAAACTCCTCCACGAAATGATCACTGAACTTGCCGCTGTCAAGCTCAACTCTGATATCATCGATACTCCAGAAACGGACCTCGTCGATCTCTTCCCGGCTGATCCGGAACGGACCGCAATGAACGCAGGTGAACGTGCTTACCAGTTCGGTCTCCAGTTGATTGCTGAAAAAATAGTCATAGAGAAAATTGATCGTACAGCCTTCAATGCCAAGCTCTTCCTGCAGTTCTCTCAACGCTGCCGTGCGGACGTCTTCATTGATATTGACGTGTCCGCCTACGGAGGTGTCCCATCTGCCGGGGGACGTATCCTTGTTTCGTGAACGCTTCTGGAGCAGAAGTAAACCCTGTAGGTTGAATACCAGCACATGAATGACACGGTGGATGAGAGAGGGACTCCTGTGCAGTTCAGTGCGGCGAGCGGTCCCAATTACCTTTCCGCTCAGGTCGACGACCTCGAAGGATTCGTCCTGTTGCATAACGTCAAGCTTTCTGTTCCGCGCGTGGCAGGACAAAAGCTTCGTTGGCCTTCCGGTCCTGGTGCGAAAGACTCCGGAGGCGGATGCCGTAGCCGTTAACCGCGCCGTTATTTTCGATTCTGCGTATTTCCCCGGCAGGACAAGAGAAGAATGCGCCCGATTGCTGACCCGTGACTGATGCCTTCAGGAGCACGCGGTATCTCTGTCGCCGAGGAATCGATAGCTGAACAGTGATCTTTTCGGAAGGCTGCTCTGTTATAATATCATTGGAATCGCAACGGGCGGCACGATCAACCCTGAGCGGACTGTCGGCGCAGCTGATCAGCAGTGAAACAATTTTCAGCTCATTATCTTGACGCATTAGAGAACAGAGACTGCCGCCACCAATGTCTGTCGGCTCCAGAGAGATGACGATGAAGTCCATGGCATGCGCTTTGCAGAGGGCAAGTGCTTC
>DKBO01000239.1 GCA_002448975.1 Nitrospiraceae bacterium UBA6898 | reverse complement strand
TATCTATGTAGATATTCCCGACAGCGATAAAGGCATTTCCTGCAAGGTCAATACACCCGACGCCTTCCTCTTTACATATCTGCCGGCTTGCGTCGCTCAGATAGGGTGCAGCCAGAATGCCATAAGTGTCTTTTGCGCGCTTAAGGTAATCCTTAAGCTGATTGATTGCTATTCGTATGAGGCGCGGTTCCCCCTGTGATTTCGCCTCAAGGACGAATTTGACGGGTTTCCCTTCTATAATTACCTTGATGATGGAATCTTCAGCGCCCGCCCTGGGCCTTGTGCCGGCTTTTGCAGACTTAAGTGTTACAAAAGGGACTTTTGAGAGGATGGAGTAGAAGCTCTGAAAGGCATTTGAGGTCAGTTCCTTTTCCGAATATTGTTTCACTGTTTTCTTGCGTTTCACCATACGGTGAAACTATAAACTATAGTGAAACAATAGTCAAGAGCGACAGGCTGCCAGGAAGATAGTATCGTGGAGAAGCTCAATACCTCTTCTTCTCCACGATCTTCCCGACGATATGCTACTTGTCCCCCTTCTTGCGCTCGATATCAGGATACTTCGGATTGAGCGGATGGAGGATTGTCGTCTCTCCGTATATCTTCAACTGCTTGAAGGGCACTTCACTGTCCAAAGACGTCAGTTTGCAACTCCTCGGGTTCCAACAATTTTATCATTTACCGCATCTTTCTTCCCATGAAGAAATATGCAGCTACGCTAAAAAGAACTTTGTCCCACTCGCTTCCACATGTTCTCGTCAATCTTCTCGAAGTCTGCAACGTTCTTTTGGAACTCGGTCAGGTCTTTCTTGTTGCGGTGACCCGCTTTCTGGTCTTCACCTGTCGCTGCCGGGTTCCGAAGGCGGCACCGTAGGTACCTTCTCCCATCCGCCGGGGCATATCCGCACATAGGGGTAGTAGGCGTTGGACTCTTTGCAGTAGTACCAGGTATTCCGGGAGGAATATCTCGCCCGATCCGGCTCTGCATACGCCGGTTCCCGCTCGCGGTAAATCACCGTCGGTGAAGGACTGTATGCCGGGGCATAGGCATAGGGATAAGAGGGATAGTACGGATACGGGTAATACGGATAGTACGGCTGGTAGTAATAGGGATAGCTCAAAAGCGCCCCTGTGGCAAGCCCGAGACCGAAATAGCCCCAGCCCCAGCCGCCGCCATGCCCTCCGCCGGCCATGACGGGTGCTCCGGATATGAGGATGGCCGTGATTACTATTAGTCCAACAATCAAAACGAGGCTTCTGTTCTTCATGGCGCAAACCTCCTTCTCATCCATACGGGGTGTATTTTGCGTCCGCCATACTTATATTTTACGCCTTTTCCCGCTGATTGTTGAATCTTTCTCAGGTCAAAATACCCGGAGGACCTTCTGCCGAAGATAGCAGACTCAACGCCTTTCCAAAGATCTTGTAGTATCTCTGGAATCCCCGGATGAACCGGGCAGGCCTGCATGTGAGGCTGCGTGAGGGGAGGGTCTTTTCTATTGCGATGGATGCGCAGAGGCGATGCCATATTCTCCGGTTGCTATCCCCCGAAAGATGGCGGTGTTGCGCTTCTGCTCCCGTCTGTCCGCTGATAGACCTCACCGGGATATCCGAAGGCGGTAGCGGCGTGCATTGTCTCTTCTGACGGAATGCCGATCTTTATCAATAGGCCGTGACACGGACCGCCTCCCGGGGCCATACTGCATCGCTGAGACCCGACGGCCAGCCCTCAAAGTCAATATCCTGACGACGGAGCTATTTCCGATTCTTACCCTCGATCCTTTCATCTGCACCCGAGCGAGTATTTCACGTCAGCCGCTGTTTTTTCCGATGCCAGATGTGATATTTTAACGACAAAAAGAGTCTGGCGATAAAAATGTATGAACAGATCCCTTGCAGCCAGTGCCTTATAACTGCCGCGACATCATGGATAGATTCAGATGCGAAGAGAAGTCTGTAATGTAAGCAAGTGGTGCAACAGGAAGTCTTTGCTTCGGGCAGGTTTCGGGGGAAGGATGAGGATGGGCTGCCTTTGTCTTGTAACTGCACTGTTCTTCCTGGCGTCTGATCTTCCTCTTGGCAGCACTGTGCCGGCATCTGCCCAGGTTGCCGCCACGCCATCGCAGGATGCAACAGGGTCTGCTGCAGATCCTGGGGCAGTAACTGACCGGACCCTCCGCTGTCCAAGGCCCGCTGATCCTCACGGCCTTCATTTCAGTTGTGTGGGAAAGCCCTTTGTTGCCATAGAAGAGACATTGACCCGAGATTGGGCAGGGTATCGGACCAAACTGATGGGCCTCGGGATTACCTGGATACTCTCGTACACGGCTCAGTTCATGGGTAATCCGAGCGGCGGCCAAAATCAGGGATTCACCTATGCCGGTACAGTGGAAACTCTGATGGCCTGGGATATCCAGAAGCTCCTGGGTGTATCCGGCCTCTCTTTCAACATAGGAGGCAGTTACTCATCGGGTCAGGATCTTTCGGACAAGTATATCGGTGATGTGTTCGAGGTGCAGAGCGCCTTCACCGGAAGAGAAAAGGTCAATCTGCAGCAGATGTATCTGCAGCAGCAGTTCTTTGATGGTGCACTCACCATTGCTCTTGGCCGCCTGGCCCCTGCCAACACCTTTGCGACGCTGCCTGTCTTAAACAACTTTATCAATGGGGGTATTAACGCTGTCCCCGGTTCTCTCGGTATCAATGACGCAACGTTTACGCCCAGCCCTCCAGGTGTGGAGTGGGGTGTCCAGGTAATGTATGACTTGGTTCCGGCCATTCAGGTTGCAACAGGCATTTTTAATACAAACCCCAATGCCGCCAGCGGTAAGGACAGCGGGGCCAACTTTGCGCTCCGGCAGGGTAATTCCGGGCTGCTGACAATAGCGCAGGTCAGTTATCTGTACAATCAGGCCCAGGGGGACTCCGGGCTGCCGGGTGAATACACGATCGGCGGCTTTTACGACAGCAATGATTTTACCGGTCTGCGCTTACCCGCAGTCAACGCAGGCAGCAACTACAATCTGTATGCCATGTTTCAGCAGATGGTTTACCGGGACGGGGGCCCTGCAAGCCGGAAAGGCCTGACTGTCTGGGGAGAAGTCGCTCTGTCGCCTAAACCACGTGTCAGCACTATGCCGTATTTTTTTGGCGGCGGGTTAAGTTGCCAGGGACTGATCCCCAGTCGCCTGAAGGACATTGCCTCGATAGGAGCCATTTACGGGAGTTTCAGCGGATACATACCGCAAAGATCGGGCGAGACAGTGATTGAGTCCAACTATCGTATCACAATAACCCCATGGCTCTCAGTCACTCCGGACCTTCAGTACGTGATAAAGCCGGGCGGAAGCAGCGCCGTGGGGAATGCTGTTGTATTGGGTGCCCAACTCGCGATTACGTTTTAGGACTTTTCAATATCCTGTAGTAAGAGTTCCCAACCATGCTATTGCCGCCTGTAATGGCGCCTGCTTCTATTTCCAATGCGTCCATGAGTCTCATCAGGCTATGTTTATCTTGCGCCCAGCCTTTCCGCCCTCACATCTTTCCGTGGCCGTCATCCCCAATGAACCAAATTTTAGGTCTTGACAGCCCCTGTTTTTTTATGATAAATAATAATTAGCACTCGGCTTGAGAGAGTGCCAACTGGTTAATTATTAAACATTTATATCAGGAGGTGTGCATATGTTGTGGTCGGATTTCGATAGGCTGGGAAGGTTCGTCGATCCCTGGAGGGAATTCGAGCGGATGAGCAGGGACCTGTCCCGCATGGGCAGATCGTCAGCACATGATTTTCCTCTCGTGAATGTCTGGGCATCGGCTGACAAGGCAGTCATCACGACGGAAGTCGCAGGCATGGACCCCAGGGATATCGACATATCCGTGGCTGACGAGATGCTGACGCTCAAGGGAAAGCGCCAGGGCAGCGATTTGCAGGAGGACGAGACCTATCACCGCCGCGAACGCTGGGGCGGCCAGTTCTCGAAGAATATCGTCCTGCCCTTCAGGGTCGAGAGCAGCAGGGTGGATGCGAAGTACCAGAAGGGTGTGCTGACGATCTCGGTGCAGCGCGCCGAGGCTGACAAGCCCCGGAAGATCAGCATTAGCAGCGAATAGCGACAGGAGGTGAAGATATGGCAAACGACAATCTGGATGCACGGAAAAAGGAAGCGGTAACAACGGAACGGGATGAGCGCACGCGTGAGCGGCGCGTGTATCAACCGGCCGTGGACATCATTGAGGGCAGGGTTCAGACCACGATCATTGCGGATGTCCCGGGCGTGGACGAGTCCTCGGTCGACATCACGCTTGAGAAGAACATACTCGAGATCTACGCAAAGGTGGATCCGGATATCCCGCAGGACATGCAGCTCGCTGTGTACGAATACGGCATCGGCGATTACCACCGCCGGTTCACCCTGTCGGATGAGATCGACCGGGAGCGGATTCAGGCGACGGTGAAGAACGGCGTTCTGAAACTCCTGCTCCCGAAGGCCGAAAAGGCCAAGACCCAGAAAATTGAAGTAAAGGCCGGGGCATAAGGAGCGAACCGGCCGGAAAGGAGAGTGACCATGGCACTGAAGGATCTGGTGACATTCGGCAGAAAGGACGTCCCGGTGAGGCGGGAGGAGGAGCATCCCTTCGCGACCTTCCGGAGGGAATTCGACGACCTGTTCGACAACTTCTTCCGCAGCTTCGACCTCCAGCCCTTTGAAGGAAGGCTCGGCGCCTTTAGCCCGAAGGTCGATGTTACCGAGAACGACAAGGAGATCAGGATCTCGGCCGAACTTCCGGGCATGGATGAAAAGGATATCGACGTTTCTCTCCAGGGGGGCATGCTCACGATCAGGGGAGATAAGCGGGAGGAGAAGGAGGACAAGGGCAAGGACTACTACAAACTGGAGCGGTCCTACGGCTCGTTCAGCAGGTCAGTCCCGATTCCGGTTGAGGTCGATACCGAAAAGATCGATGCAAAGTTCAAGAAAGGCGTGCTGAGCATTACACTTCCCAAGACCGCAAAGGCGGTGGAGGAGACGAAGAAGATAGCTGTAAAGGTAGAGTAGCTGAAACAACCGGACAGCAGGGTGGCGGTCGTTGCCTTTACCTGTTGTCCGGCGCAATGCGAGAGCACTGCACCTGCTCCGGGCGCCTTGCTTCCTCTCGTAATGCATGGTCTCGGAAAGAAGTAAACGAAAGCCAGGCTGACCGATCTCTCTGCAGCCGGCAACAGCCCGGCTTCGCCTGATGCCAAGTGCGCCGGCGACGGGAGTCTGTTCCGAGCTTCTATCCCTCGAAATAGCGCGGTGTTGCGTTTTTTCGCCCTGCTATGCGCTGATAGACCTCGCCGGGATAGCCGAGGGCAATAACGGCATGAATTGCCTCTTCCGGCGGAATGCCCACAGCCTGCCCGATGGAGGGATCGTTCTTCATCGCCGCAACGGCATAGCCGATGAGACAGGAGCCGAGTCCCATGCTGTGCGCTGCAAGCAGGATATTCTCCGTCGCCAGCAGGGCGTCCTCAGCCGGACAGCTTGCGCCCGGCCTGGACCCGACAAGAATGGCAGCCGTGCTTCCGTGAAAGAGCCGGTCTTTGCCTGACCCATGCCATTCGTCAAGCGCCTCCTTCACCTTTCGGTAGTAGCCGTGGTAATAGGCATCGAGTTCTCCTTTGCCGGTCACCCTGAGGAACAGACGAAGCACGGTCTTCTCTGCCCTGGTGTTCAATCTCCCGAAATAGGCCGCAATGCATCCTGCCAAGGATAACACCGCCTTCCTCGTCGGCAGAACAGTGAAGGTCCAGGCCTGACTGTTGGTTCCTGACGGGGCAGTGATGCCGATCTTTATGAGGTCTTCGAGCACTGCCCGGTCTACGGGCCGGCGGGTGAAGCAGCGGCAGGACCGGCGCGAGGCCATAAGCTGGACCAAAGCGGCAGTGCTGAATTTTCCGGGAGCAAGCCACGATTTCTCAGCAGTGAACGTCCTGTACCGTGACATCTCTTCATCAATTGCCGTGACGCGGATTGCCTCCTGGGGACATACTGCTGCGCAATGTCCGCACAGGATCGACTCTTCTCTTGAGACAGCTGCCTTTCCATCCAGGAGCGAGACGGTTCCTGTGGGGCAGACAGTGATGCATAATCCGCAGCCGTTGCAGAGATCCCTGTCAATTGCTATCCTGTTTTCTTCCATTGTCGCATTCTCCATATCTATCCCGATGTGTATCCTATGATAACACCGCAACTACATCATGCCGAAGCTTCCTTTTTCGCTGAAAATGAAGCCGGTGAACGCGTGGTATATCAGGAACAGCAGGGGGAAACAGCATTACGTATCATGGTGCGCTGGAGGCGACTGGTCGCAGCTGAACCAGACACAGAGGCGGTGCATGGGGCGGGGCGAAAGCAGTAACGCGAAGGAAGACGTGACTCGCGCAGATTCAAACTGTCCGGTATAGGTAATAGTCGAGATTTTCATGCATAACGTCCGCCAAGGCAATTCTCAACTTCTGCCGCCAAACACCATGAGTGTTCAGGGCATGTTATGCGGTCACTTGGAGATGAATGGGGCGGCCTTGCCTTCAGCCTTTTCCCTCTTTGCCTGTCTTTTTTCTTTCAGGGTGTGCTGTGCTTTTTTCTTTGTGTTCGCTTTTTGCTTGTCTTTTTCCTTGCTCATGAGATGCCTCCTTGGTACGAGTTATTCTCATTGTACTGCATCCTTCAGAATATGAGTACTCCCTCCTCCATCGCGCCTGCGCATATCTTGCATAGCATTCTGAAGGTCCTTATGGCACCTAACGGGGCAGATTGCTGCGGAGTACTTCTCCCCCTCTGGTCTCATGGTAAGGTTGATGAGACGAGGATGAGGTGGACCGCACAATATGCATATGAATGTAAAAGCCACATCCCTCACATTCCTTGGTCCTTTGGGTGCGCCTGCCGTGCACCTTGCCCCCACACAATGTCTTTGCCACGAGCCAGCACGATCTGCCGGCCTTCTGATCTGCCGCGGGGCATAAGGCATCCTCTCCATGACCGCAGTTATTGTACTCCCAACATTGTATCTTCCTGTTGCTTTCCATAATTCCCACTCCTTTCCTGCAAAGGTTGCAGGTTACGCGCATATATATACCTTACCACAGGAGTGATAATTGATTTTATGGGGAAGACGCAACAGCACGGATACAGCATCCCGGAAAGTCCTTATCAACTCCGCATGTTCTTCGAGAAATACATAGGGCGGATAACACATGTCCACTTCGGATAAGGTACGTCATGCGTAACAGAGGAACATACAGAGAGCAAAGAGGCATATTACGAGGGAAATTGCGGTTATCTTGCACGCTTCGTTTCCACATATGCAAATTATCCGGCCTGTCCATCAATTCAGGGGAAGGACAGGGCGAAGCCCGCAACCTGAAGAAAAGACGGGACTCTGCGCAGACTTCTTTCCTGAAAATCTTTCCAAAACCGGCTCAGGGAGAGGAGAGCTTCTCCAGAGCTGCATGGATCTCCTTCCCTCCCACATATTTATTTCTTTCGCTGCCCTTCATAATGACGACTGCAGGCGTCGCGTTCACCTTGTCTGTTTTCAGTGCTTCATTGTAGAACCCGCGAAAGATTGACCGCGCCCTCTCCCTGTCAGCCGTTACGGAGATGCCCTTTGACTTCAGCAGGGCTATGACTCCGGCCTGGTCTGTTTTCCTTGCGGCCGCGTCAAAAAGCAGCCCCCGTACCCTGACAGCGGATTCCAGGTTGTTTCCCGAGACAAACCATGCATAGAGAAACACCTCCGCATATTCAAGGGAGCCCGGGTGAAGCGGCACATCGACAAAACGAATGCTGACCCTGTCCTTCAGTCTGCCCAGGATGGCGTTGACCGGCCCATCTATCTTTCCGCAGTGCGGGCAGAAATAATCCGAATAGACAACGACCCTGACCTGTGCCTTGTCAGAACCGAACTGCGGGTATGACTCATCGGCATACGAGGGGATAACAGATCCGTTGAAGGTGAACGAGGTGAAGAGCAGACCGGCCGCGATCAGCAGGATGATGACCCATTTTTTCAGGTGCCGGACAACCAGGAAGAACAGGACAAGGAAGAAGAAACCCGAGATAAGGCATTTCGGGCAATAGACGTTGTTTTCGACCTGGAACTTTATGAGGATCAGCTCAGCCCCCACACCCGCAGACGCAACAGCGGCAATCGCCTTCATAAGCCGGTCCTCAGGATAGAATTTTCCGTGCACGAGGAGTGATACCAGGAGCAGGGCATAAAAGAGCATGCCGAAGATATTCAGGTCAATGCCGAGGATATCTCCCTGGATAAAGGCACACTTTGCCGCACAGAGCTGGCCGATAATTATCGTGAGCATGCATAAAGCCGGCAAAATCCAGAGTCTGTTCTTCAGTTCCGAAACAACTCGTGTCGCGTTCATCTCAATCCTCTCTGCCATAGCGTTGCACCTATAAAATCCATCACCTTCTGCTTCATATTATAATGGCTGGCAGATCCATTTATAAACAGGCGCACATGCCTGCAACGTCGTGAGCGAAAGAGATGGGGCCGATACTGCGGAGGGAACCTGTGTTGGGCGCAGCGCGCAACAGTATCAGCCGGTCCTGTGGCAAACTGAAATTTCTTGAGCGACTGGGGCGTTTCGTGGATGAATCAACAGGATAAGATCAAAGCCCGGCCGAACCCCATATGTTGAGATAAGCTGAAAAGCCGGTTATTCCGAGGCCTGCGGGAACAGATGACGAACCAGGTCTTTGCGCCCGCCTATGGCCTGAATAACGCCGGTCTGTACTGCGATTTCCGGCAGACCTGCGTCACCCGGTGTAATCTGCGTTGCATGAAGAAGGGACCTGAGGATTCCCTCTCGATCCAGAAGATTACCATATTAAATCAATAGGTTATCGTGAAATGCAGCATACCCAAGAAAAGGGCGAAACTTCCGCTTGATAAATTTCTATGGTAATACTATAATACTACCAAAGTATTACTACTGAACGTAAGATTAATAAAGAACCTTGCAGTGCTTACAAGTGGAGTATACAACTCGTGTACTCTCGGCAACATATAAGCCCATAACAGGAAGGAGGTGGAGATGAAGCAGTCGCGGGAAAGAAAAACCGTAGTATCACTGGCTAAGAAGAGGACAATGAGAAGTAATGAAATGACAGCTGAAATCCCGAACGGGATGGCTTCTCATAAAGAACAAACAGAAACTACAACAAAAGAAGGAGATCCAACAATGGAAGCAACAACAGGTTTTACGGGTTTTGAGCCGAAGAATGTGAGCGAAAATGTTCTCAAGATGATGAAGTATTCTCTCGATGTAACCTTTGACAGCTTTACGAAAATCCAGGAGTTCAATGACAAGATAGTCAAAGACATGGGTACAACCGGCAAGCAGATCCAGGCCAATGCTGAAAAGATCGTGAGCGAATGGCACGAAAACAGCAAAAAAGGCTGGGATGACTACAGAAAGGCCGTCGAGAAAGGCTTCAAGCAAGCCGAAGAGCTGATGCAGCCTGCAAAGTAGTAAGGCGAGATTCAGATTGTGTAATGGGGATATCCTCTCCCCATTACACAACTGATTCTTGCTTGTTCATTTTTCCCTTCCCCCGGGTGCCCTCAGCTTTGCAGAGAACGGGAGTCAGTCCGCCTTAATACATAGCTATTTCAGGATGAGAGATTCGCTGGAGCAGATGGCACGATTGAGGGGTAATCAAAAAGATATGTCCTGGCCAGCTGGAGCTTTTTCGAAATCGTCGGTGAAGAGTCAACAACCTATCATAAAGTATGTCTGCTCTGGAAAGTCGCAGCAGTCTTAAAAACCCTGGGGTTTAGGGGAAGAAAGATGCAGCTCTGGGCTCTTCATTAAAATAGGGCAGAGCGGGTGCAGCACATGTCAATAAAGAAAGGTGCCCGCAGGCAATTCTCATCACTGTCTTGACAGGTGAGCTTCTCTAGCCCATCAAACAGCGCGCATCGGCAAGATAGCGAACAACGGCGAAATCTGATTCGAGGTCAGAACGTAAGGCAGACCTGTTATTGTTCTGCTAAGGGGCACATGCTCCATGTTCACCAATAGCGCACTCTCCCCACGTCTACATGGACAAAATCAGAACGCGGATAATACCCCACGCCTCCCATCTGCAGGTCCAGCGCAGCGCACTGTACCGTCTTCAGTTCATAATCGGGAAGACGTATATCTATGGCTTTTCCATCGGTGTGCAGGCTGTTTTTCGCAATTCCCTTGCTGGTCATCCTCAGAAGTGAGTTCGTTTTTAAGGAGCGATAACCCGAAATAATATGAAAGGGGCCTGCACTTTCCAGCTTCTGCTGAAGAGCAAAAAGGAGGTCCAGCAAAGAAGTATCAATCGCCTTCATCTCCCCTGTCCGATGATCGCGCAATATGTGGTTTATATCATACAGTGCCTGCGGCACGTACGTACCCCGGCTCCAGTAAACGGCGGTTATCTTCTCGCCGGTATGGGTGTTATAAAAGAGGAGAGATCTCTCGGCAGAAAAGTCCTCTGGGGCCCCGGCAAAGGCCTTGAGAGGGAAAAGAGTCGCAGCGGTGACCGCGGCTCCGGCTGAGAGAAAATCTCTGCGGCTCATCCCATGGCGTGCTATGGGAGCGGGTGATTTCTTTTTGCATTCCATAGATCACTACCTCTGCTCAAAAAACCTATAGCCGAAGAATCCCCTTTTCATGATGCATGAGACAATCCCTGTATGACCGTCAGATGAGAATATGTGGTGAACACGTTTCATGGTCCAAATATCGGTATTACAGCAAAAACGATGCAATTAATACTTTTATATCAGAGGCCGGCTTATATACACGTGATAAGCGTCACAATATACCATAGACATTACAGTAAAGAATGCCATCTATAACAACCTTTAAGAAAGATCACGAACGTGTCGACAGAGCAAGGGGAGACCGCATAGTTGCAGGCGCATGGTCCTGTCAGGGAAGCGGCCGAGAAAAAGAGGCCCTGCAGCTTATGCAGCACGAAGATACTACGGTCAACCTTCAGTTAAGCGATGGTTTTTCTGAAAGGGCCTCATCGAGGAGTTTGTCCCTTTCGTAGATGTCATTTCTGAACTGAAGCGTGCCACCCTCGTCAACCCATGCCGTAAGATAAAGGAAATGGACATTCAACGGGCGGGGAATCAGGACTTTCTGCTCCGTACCTTTCTGCATGGCGGCCAGGATGTTTTCTCTGGTCCAGCGCGGGTCTCCCTGCAGGAGATACGCTGCCAGTTCGAGCGGTTTTTCAACGCGTATGCAACCGTGGCTCAAGGTCCGTACATTTTCCAAAAACAGTCGTTTGGCCGGAGTATCGTGGAGGTAGACATCGAACTTGTTGGGCAGTACAAACTTAAGCTTTCCCAGGGGATTCAGCGGACCCGGCTCCTGCCGAAACCTGTACGATAATCTGTTTGCGCTTATCTGAGACCAGTCTATGGTATCGGGGTCCATGGTCTCTTCCCCGGGCCCCCAGCCCCGCAGGACCTTCATATTTTGTTTGGCCAGATAATCGTGATCTTTCTTGACCTTCTTCAGTATCTCCTTCCTTGCAATGCTGTCCGGTACGTTCCATGTCGGATTGATGATGAGGTGCGTCATCTTTGCCGTAAAAACCGGGGTGTTCCAGAAAGGCTTGCCTACGACCACCCTCATGGGAAGCATGGACTGGTCGTTTTCAACGACATACAGTTCAAAATTCGCAATGTTGACGACAATGGAGCGCTGCTCCTTATTGGCCAGGATCCAGCGCAGCCTTTCCAAGTTTACTTCGATCTGCCGTGTCCGCTGCGGTAAAGGAACGTTAAGGGCATTGAGCGTGGCAGTGCCGACGACGCCATCGGCTTTGAGCCCGTGACTTTTCTGAAAGCTGATCACCGACTGTTTCAGTTTCTCATCAAAAAAGTCCACTCCCTTGACCTCATCAGGACCCAGATCACCGGAGGCAATAAGTCTCTTTCTGAGTTCCGCAACCCTTGGGGACAGAGAATGCAGTTTCAGAGGGCTACCGTCTGAAAGCTGCGGCCATTCACCCTTTAATAAGAGTTCCCGGTAACGTGCCAGCGCTTGTCTGAGCCTGACATAGGAACCCTCTTCGGGCCGGAATCTCATCAGCGCTTCCGGTATGTCTTTCTTTATTAGTGCCTGTTCAAGGGCAGCGGAAACGTCCACATCCCCGCGTTTTGCATACCATTCTGCCTTAAGGGTTACCGGATTCACGCACCCGCCTGACAGGTGGCAGCCAAGGGTCAGGAATGCGTCGGTGAGAAGTAAGTCGAGATCAACCAGCAGGGTTGAGCTCATGGATACGCCTTTCCCTGCCTGAAAGACGAGAGATTTTATGAGGCCGAGATGATAGTAATTTGGCGTCAGCCCATCGCGGTACGTCTCCCCCACCGCCCTCAGCAGTTGCTCTGCCTGCGTCAGATGACTATCCTGACTCCACGCAGGCTGGTAACTTCTCCCTTTATAAAAGCTTTCGACAAGGACAGGGGAATATATCATTTCGTCCCTGATTACTGCTTTGGAGGGGGTTGCCCATTCGGTTATCCTCTTCTTAATAAGCAGGTCCAGGCCGGAGTCCACTGCACCGACCGAAGAACGTGTTTCAGAAGAAAGGCCGTGGATCAACACAAAGACCATTGCAAGGAGGAGTGCGATGACCCCCCTTTCTCTTAATCCTATCCGTTTCATGCCCATGTTCTATTTTAGCAGACCTGCGCCCTCAGAGGTGGCAGGCAAGAACCTGGAGAGAAGAGGTCCGTGAGCCTGCTGAGAGGATATACTATAGGTCACGACCAAGAGGCACTGATGCATCAGTTTTCCCTGACAGCTGCCATGGGTGCTCCTGCAATGACAAAAACGGTGCGTTTTATAAAACAATGTCAGCCTTTCACCGTAGGCGAGATCCGAGCTATGGAGTCATCTGAATGAAAACTAATAAAGGCACGATTCTATGCTCTTTAAAAGCCGTACTGTTTATAACAGTCTTCTGCCACTGGCGGATTCAGCCATAGCAACGGGTCCGTCATTCGACTGCAGCAGGGAAGATAAGATCTGCAAGGACGAGGGATGGGCCACGTTGCGCAAGCTTTCTGAGGGTTATGCTGCGGTGTCCCCACGGTCTGCGAGCATCCGCCTGAGCTCCATGAGGGTAATAGGCACTTCTGCCCGCCTGCGGACTGTATCACAATGATGCGTTGCGTCGGAGGATCAGAATTTAGGGAGAGCGCCAAGCCTCTTCTGCCGCGAGTTTACGGGAAAGCAGGACGGGATACCGTGGTCAGTGTGCTTCGGGTCAAGAAAAAGGAGGAAATTTCACTTATTGCTTATCTCCTCCACGGGCGATTCTGTCCTGCAGTTTATTGAGTT
This sequence comes from Nitrospiraceae bacterium UBA6898, assembly GCA_002448975.1. Lineage (GTDB taxonomy): Bacteria > Nitrospirota > Thermodesulfovibrionia > Thermodesulfovibrionales > UBA6898 > UBA6898. The sequence goes on along the minus strand of DKBO01000239.1, from coordinate 7,365 downwards.
CTTCCTCAATCTCCTTTATCGATTTCTCTATTTCTCCAGCAAGAGATTCCGCCCTTTGGGCCAACTTCTCGCCTAATTCCCGAAGTTCCTTGATCAGCTTCTCAGTCTTCTCTTTCATCTCTTCATCGACCCACGATATGCTGCGCTCAAGGTTTGATGCTGCCAGTCTCAATTCTCTGTCTGCTGTTTCGCTCTCTTTTTTGAGCCAAGAATCCCTGAGACGCACAGCGTAGTATTCGGCCAGTACCTGGTGTGCATGGGAAAACGCCCTGCGAAGCCTCGATGGAGATTTTACCGCGCCTTCTTCTATGTCCTTTGCAAGCTCTTTCAGCTCATCGTATGTGCGGAGGAGGTCTTTCTCAATGCTTCCTGAGGAGCGTTCTGCAGCAGCCAAGAGGAAGTTAGCCCCCTCTCGTATCTCCCGAGAGGCAGCTGCAAAGTTCCCTTTGATGAAATCGTCATAGGCGGCATTGAAGTCAAGATCAGGCCATTCGGCATGAATAGGTCCGCTTATCCTTTCCTGCACAGCCTGTGCCGGGACCGGCATGGCTACCGGAAAAGCGATAAATATCAAGAGCAAGCCGAGGATGGTGCGACGCATGTTTGCATATTATCATGGAAGAGTGCGCATGTCAAAATCTTTAACTTATCTATCAATTATGGAAACTGAAAAAGGGATGGAGGGGATTGGCCGTGCTCTGAATGTATGCTGCCATCGCAATGGAATTCCGCTTCTTTTCTCCGAGCCCATACGCATTGTTCGGTTCATGTAAGAGCAGATAAGGACCGAATATATCCGCATGATTCTTGACAGGACAATGCATTGCGTTGACAAGAGCCCGTTCACGTGATATGTTCCTCCCATAATAAAGAAGCAAATTTCTGCCGGCAATTCTCAGTGACTGAAGGAGGGACTATGGAACGAACAGACAGTTTAGAGACCGGAGAACTCTTCGACTGCATTGTCGTTGGAGCCGGCCCGGGCGGCCTGCAGGCCTGCATCCACCTCGGCCGCTATAACTTTCGCGTCCTTCTTTTCCACCGTCCCGGGGGAAGGACCTACCACGCAAAGCATATCGAGAACTATCTCGGTCTTCGCGCTGTCTCGGGCCCGGACCTCCTGGAGACGGGCCTCGCCCAGGCCGAGAGCTTCGGCGTTGCTGTCGAGCGTGTCAAAGTAGAGCGCGTCGAGGTACGCGAGGGGCACTTCGCGGTGCTGGCTGCGGGCAAGACCTATCGCTCCCGCTTCGTCATCGCTGCATCGGGAGCCAGGGAGTCCATCGCGCCCTTCAAGAACCTCCCGCGCTTCTTCGGCATCTCCTACTTCACCTGCATGATCTGCGACGGCTACCGCACCACCGGCAAGAAACTGCTCGTCATAGACCGCACCATCAACGGTGCGCGCATGAGCGTCGGCATGAAGCAGATGTTCACCAAAGACGTGACCTTTCTCGCTCAGGGCTTCTCCCTGCCGCCGCAGTACGCTGCACTGCTCGATGAGGAGGGGATCGGCCGGGTCGAGGGGCGGCCGGAAGAGCTTCTCGGTGAAAAGAACCTTGAGGGAGTGCGGCTTGCCGACGGGCGTGTCATCCCCTGCGAAGTAATTCTGGGGTGGGGGGGGATATCTCTCAACGAAGAGTACCTCGAGGGTCTTCCCCTGGAGCGCGACACTGAGGGGTTCAAGATCGTGACAAAGGGCTCGGGCGAGTCGAGCATTCCCGGCCTCTTCGTCCTGGGTGCCCTTCGCCAGGGCCACTCCCAGGCGATCATCTCTGCCGGGCAGGGGGCCGAGGCAGCCATCGAGATCAGCACGAGGATCGTCGAGCTCTGACAATCCCGCCGAGAGCGGGGTGAGGCCCCTCTCGCTGCCCGCCTGTGCATGCGTGGCAGCGGATGAGCGGATATGCATTTACCCGGCGCGCTATGTCTTTTTGTGCGCTTCTTTCTTTTCAACCACACAATAGATGCCGCCTTCCTTGATCCCCGGCTCAAAGCAGCCGTTACAGGAAATGCAGCGGGCAGGAGACAAATCGCCTTTCTGCCAGCGTTTGACCAGCTGAGGCTCCCTGATGAAGGGGCGGGCCATGGCAACATAATCGATCCCATTCTCAATAACAGCTCCATTGATAACGTCAAGGGACCTGAACCCGCCCACTACCATGATGGGGCATCGAATTGATTTCCTGATCTCCCGGGCGAGTGCCAGGTTGTAAGCCTCCCGGCCGGGGCTGTCGATTTTTGTCCTGACAGGGTTCTCTTCACCGGAGGCAGAGGTGCCCCCGCTCACTTCTATGGCATCGATATCTGCCTTGTCCAGCAAACGGGCTGCATGGACTGCATCGCTCACCTCGAGGCCGCCCGCAAGATTGTCTGACCCGTTCAATTTGGCGAAAACAGGAAAATCAGGGCCCACCGCACGCCGGACAGATTCATAGACTTCCAGAAGAAAGCGACTGCGGTTTTCCCCAGAGCCACCATAGCCGTCGGTCCGCCGGTTGGTCAGCGGGGAGAGGAACTGGTTGATGAGGTAGCCGTGGGCCGCATGGAGCTGGACGGCATCGCAGCCGTACTCTTTTGCCCGTCGGGCAGCATTGCCAAAGGCTGCGATAACTTCATCTATGTCCCCTTTACGCATTGCCTCAGGTTCTTCGGGAAATTGTTCAACCTTCACCGCGGAAGGGGCAAGGGGACGTCTCCCTGCTGTTTCTGTTGTTGTCTGACCGCCTGCGTGAACGAGCTGGATGCATATCCTGCCGCCCTCGTTGTGGACAGCCTGGGTAAGGGCCCGCATTTCCGTTGCAAAAATGTCCGAATGGATCCCCATTTTCCCGGGCAACTGCTTACCGTCCGGTCTTACAAACGCATAGCCGGTGATGATCAAGCCGACATGACCTGCAGCGAGGTCGCGGTAGCACGAAGCAAGCCTTGCTGTGGGACGTCCGTCCTCTTCGCACATGCCTTCCCAAGTCGCGGACCGGACAAACCTGTTGTTGAGTGTCATACCATTGATCGTTGTTTTTTCGAAGAGTTTTTTCATGCGTCAACCTCTGTAAGATTATTCTCTCCTATTGTAGCAGGATATCACAGGGAAGTATCGGGTCCGTATGAGCCCGTGATGTGCACCGGTCAGACATCCCTATTGCGGGAACACGATACGTGCTGCACAGCAGGTGGAGCTATTTCATTCGTGAAGGCAAGGTGAGCGTTTCACCGGCAACCATAAAAGTCCCTCTCCCGCGATGATGGATCGTAGGCTGGTCTTTCCTTGCCGGGTCGATCCAGGCCTTGCGCACTTCGAGGATGAAGAAGTTATACTTGGCCACCATCTTCATGTCGATAACCCTGCATTCCAGATTGGCAGAACACTCGGCAATGAGCGGTGCTTTGACGCATGATGCAGCTGCCTGCGTGAGGCCGAAGACGGTGAACTTGTCGATCTTGCGACCGGAGCTGTTCCCGACGGCCACAACCTTTTCGGCCAGCTCCAGCGTCGGGATGTTCATGACGCACTCCCGGGTTTTCTTCAGGATGTCGAAGGTGTAGTTCCGATTGCTGATCACGCATCCCACGACCGGCGGCTCGAACTCCATCATCGTATGCCACGACAGGGTCATGATGTTCGCTTTCCCCTTTCGTACTGTCGTGACCATCACAACCGGTCCGGGTTCAAGCAGGCCATAAACTTTGGACAGCGGATAGGATCTTTTCGCCATAGGGTACCCCCCCTTCAGTCATCAGAAGTTCATTGCTGGTTTGCTGCGCACATTATAGCAACGTAAAAAGGCTTTTGTGGGGGAGCAGGGAACATGGCTGCAACATGAGAAAAAAGCGATGCATATCGCCGAAAGCATTATCCATGGCGAGATGCCAGCAGGGCGAGGCATCAGGTGGTTTCAGCGATACGGGAAGGCCTTTGGGCCCGAACCGACACATGTCAGCCGTTCTCTCAGAGAAGAGGGAAGAAGTATATGGTACGTATGGACTATAAAAGGCAGCCGTCAGGTGCGAGGCTGGAGGCCAGCATGACCATATTGATGTCCTGATGTTGCTTCCATGCGGCAGACTCCCGGCTCTTCTTCTCCATCCAGAAAGCATTGATCGTTTCGGTCAGCGTCAGATATTGCTCAAAGCCCTTTACGTTGACGCTTCCGCCTGGTTTCTGGAAGGCATCTGTATGCTGCTCGACCAACTCCTTTAATTTCTGAATGGCCTGCAGTCCGATGGAGAGGCCCAGTTCCCGGAAGGCGAGGCGGTAATCGGGCGGCAGCCACAGAGAACTGCTATCGAAGGCCTTCAGGCTCCTCAGGGAATCATGCAGCACCGTCTTCAGGAGACTGCCCGTGTCGCTGCCGGCATGCATGAGCCGGGCGATCCTGTAGGCAGCGGTCAGAAGGCTGCCTATGCCGAGGGCGTCATCAGTGGCCCAGCTCTTGCCCGCGCAGATAGCAGACATGTCAGAGATCTCTCCGCTCAATTGCCGCGAGGACGACTTTCCTGACAATTGAGCATCTGTCCTTTCAAGTTCCTCATAGGTAATACGTCCGTCGAGCGGATCATGGTGTCCCATGGACTGCACGAGCGGATATGAGAGGTCGATGCTCATCTTCCAGTAGAGACGTTTCTCCGCCCCTATCTGCGGCTCATAGGAAAACCTTGCATGAACGGCCTTCGCAAGCTCCACTGCCCACCCGTTGAAGACCGGCTCGCCCGTTGCCCGGCTCACCGCGTCAAGGGCGTGCATCCACTGGGTGAGGTAATGAAAATACTGGCCGTCCCGGTCCCATTCCAGCTGATCGTCAAAGGGCTCCTCCGGTTTCCGTTCGTTTATCTTCTTGCCGATCCTGAGACCACCTGCTGTGGGGTGGCTTCGACCCTCTTCTTCACTCAGGCCGCTGATCCATCCGGAGCGCTTGTCATCGCGGCGGTGCCTGCCGAGCACTCCATGCACCTGGGCGACAAGGCGAAAAGCCAGGTCACGGTACTGATCGTCGCCGGTTTGGCGATACAGGCCGAGATAGTTGCATACCGCGAAAGAGTCGGTCCAGAGATAGCGCTCCGGGGATGCTCCTTCAGGAAAAAGGCCGGTTCTCTCTGCGAAAGCGAGCATGATCTTGCGGACCATGCCCATTTTGGCATCAGGCGTTGCCATACGTACAGTATAGTAGAGATCGGCCCAGTTATGCGGCTTTTTGTGCCGGTGCATGATCTGATGACGACCTCCCCGGCCTGCAACTTCCGCAACAGGGCGGGATATCGTTGATTATGTCGCGGAGATGAGGCACATTGACGGACGGAAAATGGTCCGGCAAAGATGACATCAATTCACGCATACTGAACAAAATCAATGATTACGTTACGTTCTTGAGTGGTGAGTTCTCACAGGAACAGACATTTGAGCTACTCCGCTGCAGGGTGAGGCATCCTTCCCAAGCCGCCATCTCATATTGCTGAAATAATCAGGCCGTGAGGAAATGAAGAAAATTTAATCTATTCTTAATCGACTCTTAACGATCGGTAACTACAGTATGGGCGGCCCGACAGGACTCAGGAGAATCGCGTCTTGTCAGGAATCTCAAGAAAGGAGAGGGGGAGAGAGACGGCCTTAAAATTCTATATAAGATGTTCGTGAAAAGAGTACTATTTTTTGAACTTTTTAGTGACTCTTCGTGAACGAATGTTATTGTCAGCTATGGGAATGGCGACATTGAATCCACGAGCCTATGTGGGCGCCACGGTTTGATTATCAGCATAGTTGAAATCATCCTGCTTCTCGGGAGTAAAAACGGCGTGCGTTCTCAGGAATGAGACCGCAAAGACTGGAACCTATCTCAAGAATGCATTTTTGTTAAAAGGCTGTCATACCCGCGAAGGCGGGTATCCAGAAGTCTTTGAAAAGACTGGATTCCCGTTTTCACGGGAATGACGAAAGAGGGCCGGTAGATGAGGGAACGATATTTTGAGATAGCTTCTACCGCGAGTGAAACTTTATAGGCATTATTGGAGGTGACATGCTTTTTCATAGCGTACTCGGGCTGTTTTCAAATGATCTTGCAATAGACCTTGGCACTGCCAATACCCTTGTCTATGTTAAAGGAAAAGGCATTGTCTGCGATGAACCTTCCGTCGTCGTGATAAAGAAGGACAACAAAAAGCCTGTAGCGGTCGGCTCCGAAGCAAAGAGAATGCTCGGAAAAACCCCCTCCAATATCATGGCCATCAGGCCTATGAAAGACGGCGTCATAGCGGATTTCGACGCAACCGGCGAGATGCTCAAATATTTTATCAAGAAGGTCCATAACAGGAGAAGTTTTGTGTCGCCGAGGGTAATTGTCGGCGTGCCTTCCGGGATCACGCAGGTAGAACAGCGGGCGGTCAAGGATGCGGCCGAGGCATCGGGTGCCAGAGAGGTCTATCTGATTGAGGAGCCGATGGCGGCTGCCATTGGCGTAGGGCTGCCCGTCGGAGAGCCGTCCGGCAACATGATCGTGGACATTGGGGGCGGCACTACCGACGTCGCGGTCATCTCCATAGACGGAGTGGTTTACAGCAAGGCAGTAAGGATGGGCGGCGATAAGATGGATGAGGCGATCATGGCGTATATAAAGAGAAGATACAATCTGATGATCGGTGAAACGACGAGCGAGCAGATAAAGATAGAAATCGGGTCGGCCTGCGATACAGTCGATGCAGAGAAAAGGGTGAAAGAGATCAAAGGGAGAGACCTGGTATCGGGCATACCAAAGACCATAACGATCAACGAGGACGAGATACTCGGAGCCCTGTCCGAACCGATCAACGTCATACTCGATACCATCAAGGTTGCTCTTGAAAACACCCCGCCGGAAATCGCCGCCGATATCGTAGACAAGGGCATAGTCCTTGCCGGCGGGGGTGCGCTTCTGCGCCGGCTCGACCTGCTGATTAAAGAGAAGACCGATCTTCCTGTTACCATCGCCGAGAACCCCCTGACAGCAGTGGTCATCGGCGTCGGCAAGATGCTTGACGACATAGAGATGCTCCGCAGAATCGCAATAACCTGAGGTAGTGCCCGGATATAAGATCACTTCTTTTTTGTCTGAGTCATGTGTTCTTTTGTCCTCATGATGTATCAGAGTAAAAATGATTATTCCTTATCAGTGACTTTCATAAGCCGGCCGCTCAACCGTTGCATGCGTCGGCGTACTCGCTCAGGGAGGCGGGGAGTCCTTCGGCAGGCACGGTAAAAATCAGGCCCTCAGAAGAGTGAAGTCATATTCGGTAATCGTTACATTGTCTGAATAGTTCCGGGGTTGGTTCATCGGTGAATTTCTCATCATTTGCAGGAGGCTGACGGCTGCAGAGTATCAGATACTATGATAGATTGTT
>DKBO01000025.1 GCA_002448975.1 Nitrospiraceae bacterium UBA6898 | reverse complement strand
CATCAAGGAGGGTAAATTCAGGGAAGATCTTTACTACCGTCTCAATGTCATGGACATATATATCCCGCCCCTCAGGGAACGCCGAGGAGATATTGTCCCGCTCACCCAACATTTCCTGCAAAAGTATACGAAGAAAGAGAACAAGAAAATAACGGCCTTCACCAAAGAGGCCATGGACACGCTGATGTCCTACGGTTTTCCGGGCAACGTCAGAGAGCTGGAAAATATCATTGAGCGTGCGGTAATCCTCGAGAAGAGCACAACGATACATGCCGAAAGCCTGCCCCAGACCATCAAGCTGTTTGATGTTGAGACCATCTCCCCCAACAAGGTCAGAACGATCGAGGAACTGAACAGGGAATATGCCGAAAAGATCCTTGACTTTGTCGACCATAACCGCTCAAAAGCTGCGGAGCTTCTCGGCATATCGCGTACCAGCCTCTGGCGCATTCTGAAACGCTAGCCGGAGTCACTTCGCGGGCTTCCTGCCCCTCCATGAGCTGAAATATCTCCTGACCAGATACGCTACAAAGACGAGGAATGCCAGGAATATTGCCACGTGCTCGATATGTCTCACATCTTTTTCAATTATCTGAAGGCTGTTGCCCCCAAGGATACCCACACCGACCATGAGCGCGATCGTCAGGGTCAGAGAACAGGCGTCAGCCAGAATGAATGCTACAACTGACATTTTCATAACGCCGGCAGCGAGAAATATCTGCGCCCGCAACCCGATTAGGTGCCGGCCTGCGAGTATCAGGATTACACCCTGTTTTTTAAAACGCTCCTCCAGCGAGAAAAGCCGTTCCCTGGTCAGCAACCTTTGAAATCTTGGATGATCAACAATTCTTCTGCCATATTTCCTTCCCACGGCAAAAATGAGGACATCAGCGATCAATGCACCTATATAAACAACAATAATGGCTGGAAACACCCTAATAACGCGATGGGAGATCAGAAATCCTGTCAGAATGAGCGTGGTATCCTCAGGAAAAGGCAACCCGATTCCGCCAAGGACAAGTAGCACAAAGAGGCCGAAATAGGGGAAATGCGCTATCAATGCTGATACGTCAGGCATGGCTCAAACTCGGTGAATGAGGTATAGCACAAGCAACGTTGCAACAGCCAGGATGGACATCACGAGAAGCAGGTCAAGGATGACCGATGGCTGAAATCTGTCATTATCTATCTGACGCTCTACCCTCTTGTACCTGATGAACGCAAGCAGACTCATAAGAGCACCCAGTCCTACCAGCATCATGCCGAGCAAACCTGATAGCCCCCCGGCTCCGGCCGGTACGGAATCCGGAGATGGTTGAAGACTACGATCTCGCATGATGTAGACCGAAAACTCCCGGATAAAGAGAGCGAACTTTTCTACAACAAACCCGAAGGCCATGATAGCAATGCTCGTACGTATCCAGGCAAGAAAAGTTCTTTCATTCGCCATATGCACGCGACGGTTCCTCAACGGTCCACTTATCTGCTCCTGATCCATCTTCCCATACCTCCATGATCATTATACCTGCATCTTATAGAACTCTGCGACAGAGCCATACGTTTCACTATAGTTTCAATATGAAACGCTCTGCCGCCAGATTCCTTTATTATTATTATTTAATTTCAATAGGTTTANNTGCGATGACGGTTTTTCCTATGTGCTCGAACTCGCCAAGACCCTCAATGCAGGTATCGAAGTCCTGATCATGCAGCCGGCCCCTCTCGAGGATATGCTTTCAGCAGCTGCTTTTGCCGAAGAGGGGGATGTGAAATCGGCAAGGGAGATGCTTACCGGGAAGCCGCATGCATGCAGTGCCGTCCTTGAAGAAAAGATCAGGTCCTTCATGCAGGGTTCGCGTGAAACGGACGTTGACCTCATCTGCCATATGGCTGAAGGCGATGTCACGAATACGGTCAAGGCCTTCCTCAAGACGAGACCCTACGTGGATATGGTCCTTCTGAGCCCGGCACTTTCGGAAAGCAAGAAATCACTCGATATCAAACGTATGCTGAAGAATATATCTAAACCTATTGTTCATATCTCGAAGCCGGCGGCTTCGGAGATATAAGAAAGGAGACTGCAATGAAAAAGGCGTTACTTACAAAATTCGACAGGATCATGGCGGCAGTGGCCTTCGCGGAAGAAGGCGAATTCGAGACAGCCAGGGAATTCCTGCGTGAGGATGAGCGTACCGGCAAGCGGGCAGCAGACAGGCCGGAAATGTCGGTAAAGAAGTCTTTGAGAAAATCCCATTAATATCATACCAAGGAGGAATTCATGGCAGCACAGGAACAACATGCACGGAAAAAGCCGGTCGTACCGATGCTTCTGGCAGGGGCAGTGTCTATCGCGCTCTATGTAGCGCTGATGACCAACCAAGACTTTATTAACAACACATTCGCAAAAGGAGGACTTTACGCGTTCCTCCCGATCGCGACGGCATTTATCTTTTCATTCATCCACGGCTCGTTCACCGGTCATTTCTGGACGGTTCTCGGCGTCGAGGCATCCAAAAAGAAAAAGGAGGTAAAGTAAGATGCACGATGTAGTCGCGCAGGTAACCAGTTTTATCCATCTCGACGTCGCTAACGTCACCTATCTTTTCCTCGTCGGCTTTGTCGGCGGACTTGTCAGTGGGTTCATCGGTTCGGGCGGCGCGTTCGTTCTGACCCCGGGCATGATGGTTCTCGGCGTCCCCGGCCTCATGGCGGTGGCCAGCAACATGTGCCACAAATTCCCCAAGGCCCTCGTCGGGTCCCTCAAACGGGCAAAGTATGGCCAGGTCGATGTAAAACTCGGTATCATCATTGGCATTTCGGCGGAGGCGGGCGTCTTGTACGGTGCCCATATCCAGGAATTGATCAAGAAGAACTTCGGCAATGCAGGCTCAAACCTTTACGTAAGCATTGCCTTCGTCATCATCCTGAGCGTTGTCGGCGGCTTCGTGCTTCGCGACGCATGGAAAACACACAGATCGGGCACCACAAACGATGATGAGCAGGTCCCGAAGCTCGCCCGGTGGGTTCAGTCGGTCCATATCCCCGGCACCATGATGTACTTCAAGAGCCTCAATGCACGGATCTCCATACTCTTTACTATCCCGCTCGGCTTCGCGACCGGAATGCTCGCGGCAACGATTGCGGTTGGCGGTTTCATCGGCGTGCCGGCAATGATCTACGTATTGGGTGCGCCCAGCCTCATGGCTTCAGCCACGGAGCTGGTCATCGCATTCGTCATGGGTCTCGGCGGATCGTTCAAGTACGCCATGAGCGGCCTGGTAGATATCCGCCTCGCCATGATCATACTCGGAGGATCGCTCTTCGGCATCCAGCTCGGCGCTATGGGAACGACCTATGTAAAGCCCTTCATGATCAAGATGGTCATGGGCGTGATCATGGTAATCGTCCTATTCAGCAGGGGACTGATGGTGCCGGTATACCTGGCGCAGCTTGGCGTCATCCCGTCTATGTCTGAGATGACCGTTAAAGTACTCAAGAACGTCAGCTTCGGTATCATGGCATTCGCGCTCGGTGTCGGTGCATTTATTATCCTGAAGGCGATCTGGCAGGGACGGCGGGAAGAAAAGCTCTCACGGCAGGAGTCACTGGCTCATTCAAAGGCATAAATGCATGGGCAGATATCGGAAGATCCTTGCAGCGATCGATGGTTCCCTGTCAAGCATGCATGCACTGAAAGAGTCCTTCAAGTTGGCAGAATATGAAAAGTGCTGGATGACCGTGGTATCGGTCATCCCGCCCTATCTTGGAGACCTTGATTCGACCTCTGTCGGCAATGTGATGGCCTCAATGCGCAAACCCTGTGAGGATGCACTTGACGAGGCAAAAAAACTTGCTGCAGAGGCTAAGGTCATCATGCGAACAGTATGCGAAGAAGGAGAGATTCACGAACGGATCGTTGACCTGGCAGATGGTGAGAACTTCGATCTGATCGTCATGGGACGGCGGGGACAGAACAGGATCGAACGTGCGCTGGTCGGCAGCTCAACAGCCCGCGTGATAGGATATAGCCACACGGACGTCCTTGTTGTTCCGAACGAAACAACGGTCGGATGGAAGAAGATCCTTGTAGCAACCGACGGGTCGAGATTCAGCCAGGCAGCAGTTGAAAAGGCCATAGACTTTGCCTCGTCTTATGGCGGAGAGCTGATCATCATATCCGTGGTCGATGTGCCGGCAGAATTTTACGGCGAATCTCCTGAGGCCTGGGATAGACTGGTTGAAAAGGCACAAGACCATCTGAAGAAGGCGAAACAGCAGGCAGAGAGTTCAGGAATCAGATGCAGCACCATGGTCAAAGAGGCCGAGACCTGGCAGGCGATCATAGACGTAGCAGAGACCGGGAAAGCCGATACCATTGTGATCGGCTCCCATGGAAAGACCGGTCTGAAACGGCTTCTCATGGGCAGTGTCGCGGAAAAGGTCATCGGATATGCCCCCTGCCCGGTACTGGTCGTTAAGGCACGTAATTAGTCCCTTTGCCATATCGCTTCATGTCAACTAACATTCAAAAACCTATGACGGAATGTGCTTCCCGCTTTTTACGCAACAGATGTTGCGTGCCGCAACCTGCTGAGCACTCATTCTAGAAGAAAGTCCCATGCTTCGGCACGGCTGACTGCGTAACGCGCAGTAAGAAACAGCTGACTTTGCGCTGAGAGCCACTGAACACTGCTATCCCCTTATTTCTCTTCGGCAGGCGGTGCCATATGCCTGATGATCTTCCCGTCGACAAAGTAGATCACCATCTCGGCTATATTGGTAGCGTGGTCGGCAATGCGTTCCAGGTACTGGGCTACAAAACTTATCTTCATGGCACGCGAAACGGTTGTCGGGTCCTGCGCCATGAAGACCGCCAGTTCCTGAAGGACATCGTGTTTCAGGTCATCGACCTCATCATCCCTCATGATGACATCCATGGCGAGTTTCTTGTCCTTTTTCACAAAAGCGTTCAGGGCATCCCGGATCATCCCCTGGGCGATATCCCGCATCTTCGGAATATCGATATAGGGCTTGAGCATGGGCTCGGTATTCAGTTCCAGCGCCCTTTCGGCAATATTGACTGCAAGGTCGCCCACCCTCTCCATGTCAGTCGTGATCTTCATGGCCATCGTGATGAAACGGAGGTCCGTAGCCATGGGCTGCCTCAATGCAATAAGACGAATGGACTCCTCGTCGATCTCAACGTCGAGGGTATTCACCTGCCGGTCATTCTCGATAACCAACTGCGCAAGCGTATTATCCCGGTCAACAAGCGCAATGATCGAGTTCTTGACCGCATCCTCGACCAGTGATCCCATCCTGAGCAGTTTCTCCTTCAAATGCTGCAGTTCATCATCAAAAACCGTCATCAGCCGAACCTCCCGGTTACATAATCTTCAGTGAGTTTCTCCGACGGCGCAGTAAAGATCTTATTGGTGCCGTCAAATTCGATCAGTTCTCCCAGCATCATGAATCCTGTCCAGTCGGAAATCCTTGCTGCCTGCTGCATATTGTGCGTTACGATGATGATCGTAACCTCTTTTTTTAGCTTTGCCGCAAGTTCCTCTATCTTGCCCGTTGATATGGGGTCAAGTGCGGATGTCGGCTCATCAAAGAGCAACACTTCAGGGTTGACCGCGAGCGCCCTGGCAATGACAAGCCTCTGTTGCTGGCCGCCGGAAAGATCATAGGCGCTTGCATTCAGCTTATCCTTAACTTCATCCCACAGGACAGCATGGACCAGAGCCCTTTCTACCCGTTCGGAAAGATCGGACCTCTTCTTAATGCCTTTCAACTTGACCCCGTAGGCAATATTATCAAAGATGCTCATGGGAAAGGGTGTCGGTTTCTGGAAGACCATGCCGACTCGGCTCCTGAGATCTATTACATCCACGTCTTTTGAAAGGATATTGTTCCCCTGAAACAGTATCTCACCCTCATATCTGTTCCGGGGATAGAGGTCATGCATGCGGTTAAAGCATCTCAGCAGAGTGGTCTTTCCGCATCCCGACGGGCCGATCAGCGCGGTGACCGAATTCTTCTGCACGGTCAGATTTATCTGTTTCAGTGCATGGATATTGCCGGAATAGTAAAAATTGAGGCCCCGGACTTCGATCTCTGTCGTTCCGTTCACTACCGATACCTCCACCTGATCATGAGCCTGCCGAGCATTGTAATGATAAGGATAAAAATCGTTATCACAAAAGCAGCAGCCCATGCCTGTTCATGCCAGCTGTCATACGGCCCCATGGCATACTGAAATATGGTCACGGTCAGCGATGATATAGGCTGGTTCATATTGAGCGAAAAGAATGAGTTATTGAAGGAGGTGAAGAGCAGCGGTGCCGTCTCTCCTGCCACCCGGGCTATGGAAAGCAATATGCCTGTAAGGATACCGGTCGCAGCCCCGCGGTAGACGACCTGCGTTATGACCTTGTAATAGGGTGCGCCAAGCGCAAAGGCAGCCTCCCTCAAGGTCCAGGGCACAAGGGAGAGCATGTCTTCGGTCGTCCTGAGAACGACAGGGATCATGATGATGGACAGGGCAATGGATCCTGCCCAGCCATTGAAGTGTCCCAGCGGTTTTACGAGCACTGCGTATATGAATGTGCCTATGACGATCGACGGTACGCTCACCATGATATCAGCAAGAATGCTGATCATCCGCGCTATCTTCCTGCCGCGGGCATATTCGGCAAGGAAGGTGCCGCCAAGCACGCCCATAGGGACGCCGACCAGCGTCGCGCAGATTGTTATGAGCAATTGGCCGACAAAGGCGTTTCTCAGACCCCCCCCTGCAGCTCCCGGTGGTGCGGGGTCACTAATAAAAAGGCTCAAATTCAGGGATTTCATCCCGTGAACAAGCACGTCCCCCAGGATAAAGACAAGCCAGAACAGGCCCATGAATGCTGCGAGGGTGCTGAGCGTAAGTGCGATCGTGCCTTCTATCTTTCTTCTCTGAACTGACGTCATCGGGAATACTTCCTTTCTGCCTTGAGCAGAAAGAATTTCGCTATGGCAAGGGTGATGAAGCTCATCACAAAGAGCACCAGAGCAAGATAAAACAGCGAGGACAAGTATACATCATTATCCGCCTCGGCAAATTCATTCGCCAGCGTCACGGTTATGGTAGCCGCTGCATCGAGGAGCGACGTCGAGATCCTGTGGTTATTGCCAAGTACAAAGGCAACGGCCATGGTCTCGCCAAGGGCCCTGCCCAGAGAAAGTACCACCCCCCCGAAGACGCCGAGCTTCGAATAGGGAAGAATGACATTTTTTACGACCTCCCACTGTGTAGCGCCAATGGCATAGGCTGATTCCTTGACAACCGCGGGAGTGAGATTAAAGGAGTCCCGCGATATGCTGGCCGTGAACGGGATGATCATGATGCTCAGGATAACGCTCGCCGTCAGGATGTCTATACCCATAGGCGTACCCTGAAAAAGTATACTGACAAGTGGTATATTTGCCGTGGCTTTTTTCAGGAGTGGCTCTATATAGTTGCTCATGATAGGTGAAAGCGTGAAAAGCCCCCACATGCCGTAAATGATGCTCGGAATGGCAGCCAGCAGCTCAATGGCAACCCCGATCGGTCCCTTCAGAAAATTGGGGGCGATCTCCGTGACAAATATTGCGATCCCTATGGCTACGGGTATGGCGAAGAGCAGTGAAAGTACTGTCGTAAGAACCGTCCCGTAAATGTTGGTCAGGGCGCCAAAATCTTCCTTCACCGGGTTCCACTCTGTTGAAAAGAGAAATTTCACAATCCCGAATTTTTCGATGGAAAGGGAAGATTCAGAGATGAGGACATAGATAATACCGATGATAAAGAGTATGACCGTAACAGATGCAAGAGCAGTGATCGAAGAAAAGATCAGGTCGACCGGGTTCTTTCTTTTCAGTGTCATCGCCATAGCTAATTGCTCTATACTCTCAATTTCTCATACAAAGAAAGGGCAAGCATCACGCATGCCCTTTCATCTGATAATTACTGAATACCCTTTGCCTTCCAGTACGCCCTGACCTTGTCCTTGAGCGACTTCGGCAGCGGGACATAGACAAGCTCTTTTGCCTTATTATCCCCATTGGTGAATGCCCAGTCAAAGAATTTCACGGTCTGTTTGTTGACGCCCGTTTTCTCTTGTGCAAGAAGGATAAATGTGGCGCCAGCAATCGGCCATGACTGTTTGCCCGGGGCATTCGTAAGCCAAAGATAAAATCCTTTCTTTGCGTCAAAATCCCCAGTCTCAGCTGCATCCTCAAAGCTCTCAAATCCCGGCTCCACAAAATTCCCTGCCTTATTCTTCATCTGGATGTAGACAAGTTTGTTCTGTTTAGCATAGGCAAATTCCACAAAGCCGATGGAGTTAGCAGTCCTTTTTACATAATTGGTAACTCCCTCGTTCCCCTTACCGCCTATGCCAACAGGGAACTTCACTGCCTTGCCTGCGCCAACCTTTTCCTTCCATGCCGGGCAGGTCTCTGCAAGATAATTGGTGAATATTGCGGTAGTCCCCGATCCGTCAGAACGATAAACGACGGTGATCTCGCCGTCAGGGAATTTTAACCCTGCATTCAACTTTGTTACCCTGGCATCCGACCATTTCTTGACATCACCTAGAAAGATCTTGCAGAGCGTATCTGCATCGAGCTTGAGCTGACCCGGTTTTACGTTCCCAAGGTTGGCAACGGGCACGACACCACCGATAACAGCAGGAAACTGAAGCAGTTTTTGTTTTGTTTGATCCTCGGGTTTCATCGGATCATCAGACGCGCCGAAATCGACGGTCCGGGCAGTGATCTGCTTGACCCCTCCTCCAGATCCGATGGACTGGTAGTTCAGCTGCACGCCGGTAACCTTATTATAATCATACGCCCAGGCAGAATATACCGGATAGGGGAACGTTGCGCCTGCGCCGCTCAACATCTCAGCAGCTTCAACTTGGGCAAATGTGAATACTAAAGCAGCAATTAATGCTAATCTGAAAATCGTTTTCATACTTCCTCCTTTGTTATACATTGTTAAGAATATACCCTGAATGTTACATCTGTGTTACAGCGGGATTAAGCTTTCGTTACATTATGGTAATTGTATCACCTCCTGCCCATGATCGCTATTAAACCCTCGTGTATCATGGGCTCTGCGGGAGCAACGTCAGCCAGAACTTCCTGGAGCCGATTATTTTTTCTACAAGTTGAAAAAAATAGTATCGGTTTTGTTGTAACGACTATAGTTGCGGCTATCGTTCCGGATTCTGGAGCAAGTATCTGGTTAGCTTCCGTAACTTTCGCCGTCAGCTCGCTGATCAGGATATTCTCTGCTGCGGAATCTCTTTCCAAAATGCTGCAGATATCCATGCCCTGTATTTCCAATAGCATGAGATCGAGAATGATCAGTGCAAAATCGCCAGTTTTATCCTCCTGAGCGTTTCTTCGCCATCGGGCGACGTTGAGACAGCTAAGCCCTCCTTGCTGGAGTTGTAGCGTATTAACTCAACGATATCCGGTTTGTTGTCAATAACGTGAATATGCCGGCTATCAATCATGGTTCTTTATGATTTCTCTTATAGCGGACTGAGGATATTCTGCATTCAGTACGTTACTGCCGTATTACGGGATTGTTACATTTCTGTGAAATACTCGCCTTCATTGTTGCTGCCACGTGAGAATTTCTTTTTTTCACGGAAAGCTTTCTCTTCTGGCGGTCCGGGCGCAAGGTGAGTTTATCGCCTGATTGAGGGCAGCAAGACGCCGCATAAATATTTTGCATCCGTCCCATATGGTCAATTATACTAAGTACCAATAATCACGCCGGTAAAGGAGTCATTATGGGTTCAAAGAGCAGCAATCAGGCACGTTCTACTGTGGGGTTCGATATGGTGGTCAAGGATGTGATGACGAAAGACGTCATTACTGTCCAGAAATTTGAGAGCGTAATGGCGGTGGCGGATATGCTCGCGACTAGAAATATCAGCGGAATCCCTGTCGTGGATAAGCAGGGGAAGGTGGTCGGTATCATCACGCAGGCAGACATCCTCTCCGTGGTGGGAGTGAGAAAGGAACATACTTTCAAGGACCTTTTGAAGCATATGCTGGGGGAACCGTTCCTCGAGCGCAGGATGGGCGATATTGTGGGTGACGTCATGACCTCCCGGGTGCTGACCACAAGCCCGCAGACAAACATCGCTGAAATCGTCCGGATTATGGACGAGAAGAAGATCCGGAGGCTGCCGGTGGTCGATGAGAAGAATAAACTCGTCGGCATCATATCCCGGGCAGACATTTTGAAGGCCGTGCTTAGGAAACTGCGGTGATGTCGCAGAAACTGCAGAGCGGTTGCCGTGCCGGGACAGCATGAAACGATATTGCCGGAAGCAGACGACTACGATGTTCAGGTCCCGATGTTCAGGAAAGCAAGGAGCGTGCAAAGTCCCCAGGCTAATACTGCACAGGTCGGGAGAGTAAATACCCAGGCGAGCACGATTTTCCCGGCAACACCCCATCGGACAGCAGAAAGACGCCTTGTTGCTCCAACACCCATAATGCAGGTCGAGATGACATGCGTCGTGCTTACCGGAAGACCCATCTGGCTTGCACCGAGGATGATCGCCGTTGCCGACGTTTCTGCTGCAAATCCATGAATCGGCTCCAGCTTCAGCATGCTCACACCCATTGTTTTGATCACCTTCCAGCCTCCCAGGGCTGTACCGAGCCCCATGGCAAGAGCGCAGATGAGGATGACCCAGAAGGGGACCTCGACGCTCTGGAGATAACCGCCGCTGACGAGTGACAGTGTTATGATCCCCATGACCTTCTGGGCATCGTTGGAGCCGTGGCTCAAGGCCATGAACGCCGAGGAAAAAATCTGGAGTCTTCCGAAGTACCGGTTGATCATGCCTACCGAAAGGGTACCCAAGAACCCAAGGATAAGCTTCATAAAGAAAAATCCGAAGATAAGTCCGATGATGGGCGAGGTGATGAGCGAGGAGAATATCTTGATGATGCCCGCTGTGTTCAAAATCGCGCTCCCGCCGTGGGCGTAAGCTGAACCGATCAATCCGCCCACAAGCGCGTGGGAGGCGCTGACCGGAAGCCCCAGCCACGTCATGGCCCAGTTCCAGGCAAAGCCCGCCAAGAGTGCCGCGGCAACAACGATTTCCGTTACCGCCTTGGGATCTACCACGCCTTTCCCGATAGTCTTGGCAACTGCCGTAGTCAGAAAGGCGCCCAGGATATTCATGCCTGCGGCAAGCAGGACTGCCTGTAACGGAGAGAGAACGCGGGTGGAAACGACGGTTGCAATGGCATTGGCCGAATCGTTCCAGCCGTTACTGATATCAAAGAGGACCGCAAGAACAACGGTGAAGATGACTATTTCATGCATGCTTCAGGACAATGGCTTCGAGGATGTTCGCCACGTCTTCACATTTGTCGGAGGCGTCTTCAAGATGCTCATAAATTTCTTTCCACTTGATGATGAGGATCGGGTCCTTTATCTCTTCGAAGAGTTTACCGAGAGCGTCCCGGAAGTCCCGGTCAATGCGGTTTTCGAGGCGGTTGATTTCGATGCAGTATTCCTGCACATGCGTATACTGTTTTTCCTTCAGCTTATGGATCGCCTTATGGAGGACCTCAGTTGTCGCAAGGACATCCTTTGACATCGCAATTGCCTCGTTCGTGGCTTCTGTGAGCTTAAAGACCACCAGACGATCAACTGCCCCCCAGATAAGATCGAGGATATCGTCGAGCCGCGATGCAAGCGCGTAGAGATCCTCCCTGTCGATGGGCGTTATGAAGGTCTTGTTCAGCTTCTTCATAATTTCGTGAGTCAGAATGTCCCCTTCCTGCTCCACCTCGTAAATCTCTTTTGCCCGCTCTTCAAGACGGTCAAACTTCTCCATAAGTGCAACAAGAAGCACACCTGCCTTCGTGAGGTTGAGGGCTGCTCTGTCGAAGATCTCGAAGAAGTCTATTTCTTTTGGAAAAAGTCCCATACCATTACCTACCTACAAAGTAATATATAGAAAGAGTATCTCGCTGTCAATAAAAGGATGGGTCGTTTGAGAAAAAATCAGGAAATGAAAATGCTGACCTTTGTTCCCTGCCCCTGGACGCTTTCAATCTGCATGGTCCATCCATGGGCCTTTATCAGATGCTTGACGATCGCCAGCCCGAGGCCCGTCCCCCCCATCTTCCGTGAACGGGCAGGATCTACACGGAAGAATCGTTCCCCCAGCCTCTGCAGATACTTACCCGGGACTCCCATACCGGTGTCTTCAACAAATATGACCGCCCTGCCGCCATCCCTTTCCGTACCGAAGGTCACGCCGCCTTTTTCCGTAAACTTGATGGCATTGTCCACGAGGTTGGTCAATATCTGGATTAGCCGGTTCTTATCTGCATTGATCTGGAGGATATCAGGATCAGGTGATGGCTGCAGAAACAGGTCCTTGGCTTTCGCCTTATCCTGGAAGAGCTCCGTGACCGTTTCGAATACATCCGTGACATCGATGAGAGACTTCTCGACCTTTATCACGCCAAGCTCTATCTTCGAGATAGTCATGAGATCGTCCACCAGGCTGTTGATGCGCTCGCTATTCGATTTAATGGTCTGAATGAACCTGAGGGCATTTTCTTTATCGTCGATAGCACCTTCAAGGAGCGTATCAGCAAAACCCTTGATCGCCGTAATGGGGGTCTTTAACTCATGGGAAACATTCGCCACAAAATCCTTTCTGACCTGCTCGAGCTTCTCGATCTGGGTGACATCATGAAAAATCGCCACAAAGCCCGAAAGCTCCTGCCCCTTGTAAAACAGCGGGGATACCCGCACGCTGAGATATTTCTCTGCAGGATAATCAATTCTGAACTCCGTCATCCCCGGTAACAGTGTCTTCCTCACCTCGCTCACGAGTTCAGAAAATTCGTGGTTGCGGACAACATCAATGAACTGCATGCCTGCCATGGGAGCATCTCTGAAGAATTCCTTTGCCGATGAACTGGAGAGGGTGATAACTCCCCTGGCATCGATGATCAGCAGGGCATCGGGAACACTCTTGAGGATCACATTCAGACGGCTCTTTTCCTCTTCGGTCTGGGCTATCATCCCTTGGAGCTTCGATGACATTGCCGTCAGGTTGTGTGCAATCTCGTTGAACTCGCCGGCGTTACTCAAAAAGAGCCTCTTTTCAATTTCTCCCCGGGAAAGCAGCTGGGAAAATTCCGTGATCTGATGGAGTAGCCTCCTCAGATGGTTGGTCTGCCAGAATGAAACCATCCACGTCAACAGCAACACGACACCGACCGTGAGTACGATCTTGATCCTGAGCAGATTAACTGCCTGGTCGATCTCCCTGAGCGGCACGGCGAGACGAATGAATCCTGACTCATCTCCCAGCCGGACCTTCCTGGCAACATAGAGAAAGTCATAGTTGAGGGTATCGCTGAAACGTATGGTCATGCCGGTATCAAAAAGGGTCGCCTTCTCTATCTCGGTCCGGTGCAGGTGATTATCCATCTGTGCGGATTCTTTGTCTGAGTCTCCTATGACTCTGCCGTCTTCGGCTATGAGAGTGACCCGGGCGCCCGTATCCTTCTTTATATCCCTGCAGAGACTGTCGGCATTTAACTGTTTGAACGACAATCCTTTTGCCATGAGACTGATCTGTACGGCAAGTTCCTTTCTGAGATTATCGATATAGTAATTCCTTACAGCAGCCGTCACATACAGTTCAACAGCGATCAATGCCAGTATCATCAATACTGCATACAGTATGAAGATGCGCTTGAAAATGTCAGGTTTCATATCTCGGTATCCATGTAGTAGCCAATGCCCCTTCTTGTTTTTATGTATTTCGGCTCAGAAGGGTCGTCCTCGACCTGGGTACGCAGCCTGCGGATATGCACATCCACGGTCCTGGGCTCTACAAACGCTTCGTCCTTCCAAACGGCATCGAGCAGCTGGTCACGGCTGAATATCTTTCCCTTCCTCTCCGCAAGATATAACAGGAGCTTGAACTCGGTCGAACTCAACATCATGGGGACCGTCTTCTTTGCTACGGAATAGTTTTCCTTATTGATGAGCAGATCGCCTATCCGAATCACCTGAGGTTTCTCAACCTTCTCGCTGAGCCTTCTCATAACAGCCTTCACGCGGGCAATCAATTCTCTCGGGCTGAAGGGTTTCGTCATATAATCATCAGCCCCTGTCTCAAGGCCAAGTATCCGGTCGATCTCTTCCCCTTTTGCCGTAAGCATGATGATCGGCAGGTGGGCTGTCTTAGGGTCGTTTCTGAGAATGCGGCAGAGTTCCATGCCCTGTATACCCGGGAGCATCAGATCCAGAACAAGAAAATCGAAAGCCCCCTTTCTGAGCATGGCGAGAGCCTCTTCGCCATCAGAGGCTGATGCAACGTCGAACCCCTCCTTTTTGAGATTGTAGGAGACGAGTTCAACAATGTCAGGTTCGTCATCGACAACCAGCATCTTCAGTCTGCTCATAGGGTATATATTAGCGCACGCAGCGCTAAAAAAAATCATGTCTGCTATTCCTGAAGTGTAAGGAATCATTACTCCGAAAGCTTTTGATCCCTTCGTAAAATCAGTTCCGGCGGGCAACAGGAGATCTTATGTCTTCTTTCTCTTCTGCTTGTGACACTTCAGGCATTCGAACTTGGGGGGATGCGTTTCCTTTCTCGGATATACCTTTCCTGCGTCATGGCATCCCAGACAGATCGCTGTATCTGTAATACCCATGTGATCGGCATTGGCAGGCATCTGCGGATATTTTTTCCCGGAAATGCTGTAAAGAAAACCGGTGACTGCAAGGACAAAGAGGATAAAGATAGCCGTGTTTTTCATATGTTCTATTTTACCATATTATTAACCGTGCCCTTTGGGGAAGACATAAACATGTCATTCAGGAATTGCAGGAGTGATAATGCTACAATACGGGCAGTTATGCAGATATTGTTAAAGCATATTGCAACGCTCGGTCCGATTGGATATATGCCTCTGGCACCCGGCACGTTCGGCACACTGGCTGCGCTGGTCTGCATCCTGGTCTTCCCCCTATCTTTCTTTGAACACCTCATATTTTTTGTCGCAGTCACGATACTGGGCTCATTCGCCGCAACGTCAGCAGAAAAAATCTTCTGCCAGAAGGACAGCAGTAAAATTATTATCGACGAATTCGCCGGTTTTTATATCGCCACGCTCTACATACCGCACAGCCTTCCACTCTTGATGACATCCTTTATATTATTTCGTTTATTTGATATATTAAAGCCACTTATGATACGTAATCTAGAAAATGCTTTAAGTAACGGCATGGGGGTTATGGCTGACGACATCCTGGCCGGGATATACGCAAACATGGTCGTTCAAGTGTATCTGCAGGTAACTGTTAGGTGAATGAATACAATCATCATCGTCGCCTGCGGAACAAGAGCCTGGTAATGAAATATACCGGAGCAAACGAATCCCTGTATTGAGGAGGTAGCACAAGGACTGCGATGGATATTCGCTGCTTCATAGCGGTTAATCTGCCCGATGAGATGAAAAGAACCTTGGAACAGGTCCTGTCGGAGCTGAAAAAGACGGGAGCGGATATAAAGTGGGTGAATGCGGGGAACGTCCATCTTACGCTAAAGTTTCTCGGCAATACTGACGCTTCACTGATACCGGCAATGACAGACGCTCTCAGCAAAAAACTCTCACATTACAA
>DKBO01000222.1 GCA_002448975.1 Nitrospiraceae bacterium UBA6898 | reverse complement strand
AATGAGTGGAATGGCAACAGATATCTCCAGCTGGTGCTGAGGGGGCTCCGTCCCTCGGCGTAACGAGTGACCGGCAGGGAGGAGACGCAATAGTGTCTCCCCCGCGTTTCATCCCTTACTGTTCATGCTTCGAGGTTTCACAGTATAATAAGCTATGCCCAAAAAGCCGTCTCTATCGCTTACCGGCCTGCTCGAGAAGGTCCGTTCGTACAGCCCTGATGCAGACCTCATGTCGATGCAGCGCGCATATCATTTTTCGCGCGAGGCACACTGCAGTCAAAAGAGGAGCGAAGGGTCCCCGTATATAAATCATCCCCTCTCCGTTGCCTATATCCTGGCTGATATGAGAATGGACACGCTCTCCATCGCATCGGGCCTTCTCCATGACACGGTGGAGGATGCCGAAATTTCGCAGGAGGACATCCGAACTATCTTCGGCAAGGAGATTGCTTTCATTGTCAAAGGCCTCACCAAGCTCTCGAAGGTCGAATTCCGGACAAAGCAGGAGGCCCAGGCAGAGAACTTCCGGAAGATGCTTCTTGCGATGTCCGAAGATATCCGGGTAATGCTTATCAAGTTCGCTGACCGGCTCCATAACATGCGAACCCTTGGATTCCTGCCCGAAAACAAGCAGCAGCGCATTGCCGCTGAGACACTTGAGATTTATGCGCCGATTGCAAACAGGCTGGGTATCGGATGGCTCAAGACGGAACTCGAAGACCTGAGCTTCAAATATCTCATGCCGCAGCTCTATGAGGAGCTGAAAAGAAAGGTCGTAAAGCGCCGGGAGGAGCAGGAAGGCTATATTACCGAGGTCAGGGAACTGATTGAGAAGAAGCTGAAGGAAGAGGGACTTCCGGGCAGGGTAACCGGCAGGGTCAAACATTTCTACGGCATTTACCAGAAGATGCAGAAACAGCGGATCACTTTTGACCAGGTGCATGATGTCATCGGTATCAGAATCATTACGGACAACAAGGCAAACTGTTACGCGATCCTCGGCATCATCCACTCCCTCTGGACTCCCATACCCGGAAGATTCAAGGACTATATCGGTGTGCCCAAATCCAATATGTACCAGTCTCTTCATACGACCGTCATTGGCCCCAAGGGCGAGCGGGTCGAGTTCCAGATACGGACCGACGAGATGCACAGCCTTGCGGAAGAGGGTATCGCGTCTCACTGGAAGTACAAGGAGAAAGGTGCCGTTGACGACCGGAGCAGCAAGTATATATCGTGGCTCCGTGATCTGGTGCAGGTGCAGAAAGAGGTCCCGAACGCAGTCGACTTTCTTGAGGCGGTCAAGGGTGAGGTGATCCCTGAGGTCGTCTATGTCTTCACCCCGAAAGGCGAGGTCAAGGAGATGCCTCTCGGCTCAACACCGGTCGATTTCGCCTACGGCATCCATACGCAGATCGGCCACAGGTGTGTTGGCGCACGGATCAACGGGAAGATCGTCCCCCTCCGCTACAAGCTGCGCAACGGAGATACGGTTGAGATCATCACGTCGTCCTCGCATGGTCCGAGCAGGGACTGGCTGAAGTTCGTTGTTACCCAGCGCGCGAAATCACGCATAAAGCAGTGGATCAAGTCAGAGGAGAACGCGCGGTCCGTGGAACTCGGCATCAAGCTTCTCGAGAACGAATTCCGGAAGCACGGCATGAGCAACACGCTCATGAAATCTGACGAGATCCTTGCTGTCGCCAAGGCGCTCGGTGTCGGCACGCTCGAAGAGCTCTTTGTCTCCGTCGGTTTCGGCAAGGTTACGCCGCATCAGGTGATCAACAGGCTCAAGCCGGAGAAGGAGGTCACTGAGGAAGAGGCGATCAAGATACGGAAACCGTCAAAGGAGCACAAAGGTGTCAGCATCAAGGGCATCGACGATATCCTCTATCACACCGGCAAGTGCTGTTTCCCGATCCCCGGGGATGATCTTGTCGGCTTTGTGACCATCGGGAAGGGCGTGACTGTCCACCGGAAAGACTGTCCGAACCTCGACCGTCTCGCATCCGAGGATGCCCGGCTGGTGGACGTGGAGTGGCAGCCTGCGACAGATCAGACCGCGAGCACCAAGCTGTTCGTCGAGACCGTGGACAAACCCGGCATCCTGGCTAACCTCAGCGCGCTCGTTTCATCGCTCAATATCAATATTGCACATCTCGAGGCAACGTCGACGCAGGACAAGAAGGGGCACATCACGCTTATCATAGAGGTAAAGGACCTCAGCCAGCTCAAGCTGCTCATGCACAAGATCAGCCAGATGGAGGGCGTACTCAGGATACGGCGGTAAGAATCAGCTTTGCGAAATGGACCGTGCTGTGATATATAATGTAGCTATTATCGTGGTAAAGGAGAAGTGATCATATGAAGCGTGGACTCATCATAGGGATATGTGTGCTGTTCCTGCTCCCGTTACAGGTCTGGGCCTTTGGCGGATGTGAAGAAGACTGTGTGAAGTGCCACAGCCTGAGCACTGAGGAGGCGCAGAAGATCCTCGGCAAGCTCGGCGCGGTGGAAGCAAAGGCCCTTGAGGTCAAAATGAGTCCGGTCAAGGGGCTCTGGGAAGTCGTGGTCGACGACAAGGGGCAGAACGGTATCATGTATGTCGGTTTCTCGAAGAACCATGTAATCGCGGGCCCCATTATTGAGGTGGACGCAGGGCTGAACAAGACGCAGGAATCCTTCGAACAGCTAAACCCGCAGCCGGCAAGGTATGTGGACACTGCGAAGATCCCTCTTGAGCCGGCACTGGTGCTCGGCGAAAAGGACGCGCGCTATAAGGTGGCGGTCTTTACCGACCCTGACTGCCCCTACTGTGCAAAGGCGCACGAGGAGATGAAGAAGGTCGTTGCAGAACGGAAAGACATTGCGTTCTTTCTGAAGTTTATGCCGCTCAGCTTCCACCCCGATGCCTTCTGGAAATCCCAGAGCATTCTCTGCAAGGGCTCGCTCCAATGGCTCGAGGACAACTTTGCGAAGAAGGAGATACCGAAGCCTGACTGCGACAATAAACCGGAGATCGAGGCGAACATCAGGATTGCGCGGGCTCTCGACATCACCGGGACGCCGACCCTGGTGCTTCCCGACGGCCTGGTCGTCAGAGGGGTGAAAGATGCAAAAACACTCATAGAGCTTGTGACCAATCCTCCCAAAAAAGGAGAGACAAAATGAGGACTGTGCATGCGCTGATTTTTGCTGCCGTGTTCTTGATCCTGATGCCGGCATTGTCCTCTGCAGAGGTGAGGGTAACTCTGAAGAACGGCAGATCGTTCATCGTCGACTTTTGCAGGGGAGTGAACGGTAAGATGGTCTGCGACATGCAGGGTGGCACCCTGGCGGTCCCGCGGAAGGATATAGCGAGCATCAGGGAGGTGAGCGTACGGAGAGAGAGCCTCAGCGAGGAGGCTGTACCCGAGCCGGAGGCACCGGCTGAAGAGAAGAAGCCCTCCGGGGGTCCGGAGGCAGAGAAAAAGGAAGTGCCCGGACAGCCCGGCGAGGGCAGGCTCATAACCGGCCTCACGCCCGAGCAGGCCAAACAGCTTGATCAGATCAATGAGAGGAAGACTGCCTTGCAGGCTGAACGCGACCGCTTGGCCACGGACCGCGACCAGTTGTATGAGGATGTTAAGAACACCGGCGTTGTGAAAAATCAGGAACAGATCGATGAGATAAAAAAACGCATTGCTGAACTTGAAGTGAGGATAGGTGGCTTTAACGAAGCAGTGAAAAAGCTGAATTCGGAAGAAGAGAGGATGTTGCAGCGCTGAGCAAAGCCCTATCCAAAGCCGGAAGAGGCTTGCTAGTGGGGTCACGCGCCGTAGCGATGCATCGGAAAGCAGCACGAAGTATGTAAGGGCTTTCCCATACTATGTAATCTCTTACCCAATTTACCCTGTGCGTATGGTAGGCTCGCCGGAGGCCAGGAATAATTTTTATTCATATTCAGCTGGTTAGGCTCTTTGTTGCCAGTAGTGCGCATTGGTCTTGAAATTGCTAGAGTTATAATCATGAAATCGATATGCCATAAGGCGAGAACAACCGGAAGGGAGTATGTTATGTTGTCACCGAAATCACCGATGACCATTGCTGTCCTGCTTTTAATCGCTTTCTGCCTGATGATTCTGCCTGTGGGGGACGTCGAATCAGCAACCATGACAGACTATTGCATGACCCCTCCTTTTATTGTAGGCGGTGTCATGCCGAACCTCCTTCTGATTCTTGACAATTCCGCGAGCATGTATGATTTAAGCTATGTGGACAATGGAACATCCACGCGGAAGGCGGCGTACTGTTACGACCAGACCTATGCCAGTGCGACGCCCTATGCAGGATATTTCGATAGTGCCAAGGTATACCAGTATGACCTGACAGGCAATTATTTTTACGAGATAGCGACGGTGCCGGCTTGCGCATCTTCTTCCTGCAAGGGCATTGCCGGACAGTTATATATTGATATGCTTACCGGTCCTCCCCTCAGCCTTGTGCAGTTTGTGGCGAAAGGGAATTATCTGAACTGGCTCACGAGTTCGAAGTTTGATGTCCAGAAGCAGATATTGACCGGCGGTAAATATGACGCGACGAACGCCATCCTTCTGCCCGAAACGCGGGGCTGCATCGGCCGCAAGTTCATCAAGGAGGCGCTCAGCGCCGATTATGTGGAAGGAGGCACGAATACCTCCCTGGGCATCACCATGGGCGTGGAGGGGCCGCGTCACCCGGACAACCCGGCTGCGCCGTCACCGGGCGGGCAGACCTATCTCAAGCTCTATTTCGGTGATTACAATCAGGGGCTCTGTCAGGCTGCGATCAATGCCTATCAGGACCCGTCAGCGAGCAATGCTGACATAAAGAAGGCTGTAGACGACTGTCTTTCCTCAACTACACTGGGGAGCGCCTATTGCGCACAGAATGTTACGAAGACCTGCACAAAAAGTACCGACTGTATTATCGCTGGGACAGGCATATGCACCTCGAAAGTATGCACAGCCGGCGACCCTGAAAAGGTTGCTGCTGCATCAGCCTGCAAGAAAGACTCTGATTGTGATAACGACGAGGGGCCGTGTATCACTTCTACTGCCACGACTGCTTCGAAGACGCAGGCGACCTTCAACCAGACAATCCAGGCCTGCTGGGCATTAAAAAAGGGCACACCGCTGGGCATTGACGAGAAGAATACGGTAATTAATCAATGTACTGACATCTATGACGAACTCTACACCTGCAACGGCGGCACCAATGACGGAAGACTCTGCACCGGCGCTGCTGACTGTCCAAGCGGCAGCTGCGTCAATGGGCCTGATGCGGTCAGGCCCGGCAATCCCGCATATCTCTGCAGCAGTGCGTATACGGGTATCTGCTACGTTGGCGCGTCCCCAGGAGGTACCTGGACCGGCTGCATCGGCACTGACTGCGGCGATGCCTGCATTCTGACGCAGCACAATAAGTTCTGCGGCGACATTACGGTGCCGCCGGTCACTGACCCGACAGACCTGCCGTCGGACACTTCGGAGTTCGACAACCTGCCGGCGATCATCAGTGACATGGGCATTGAAGGGCAGTTGGGGCAGCCCTTCGAAAAGCTCACGGTCAGGATCAAGGACCTCTCGGCTTCGCCTTCGCAGCCCACGAATCTTGTGCAGGAGTTTTCCGGGCTCATCCGAATGGGTGCGATGAGCTTTGATTTTAACGGCTCCGCAACCGAGTGTGGGAGAAAGGTCTGCTCCAACAGCTTTTCCACCACTTGCATTAGCGATGCCAGCTGCACCGGGGGCGGTCTCTGCATTACGCCGGTGCCGTGTCCCAAGCGCTGCTCTTCTGATCTCAGCGTGACCTGTTCCACAAAGCTGGACTGTCCAGACCCTAAATCAGCATTCACCACGTGCGACGCGACAACAGCAGGCTCGAACAATCTCGATGGCGCCAAGATCAAAAGCTATATCGGTGATCCTGTGGGAGACCACAATTCGGGTGCCGGGCTGGTACGTGCGATTGACGACCTGCAGGGAAAGAACTGGACACCTTTTGCAGAGTCCTATTACAATGCTATTGGCTACTATGCACGGACTGATGCCTATGGCGACCCCTCGGTCCCGGGCACCAGCAGGACAGACCTCAGGATCAACAGCACCGACTTTGCGGGAAACAAGAACCCGTCCCAGTTCAGATGTCAGGACAACAATGTCCTTATCATATCAGACGGCCAGTCGACTGCGGACAAGCGGACGGCAGTGAACAACCTTGTGGCGCTCTATAATGACGGCGACGGACAGACCGGCCAGACTGCGACCTGCCCGCCATACGAGGGAAGCAGGAACCTCGATGACCTTGCCTGGCTGGCAAAGCACAGGAACATCAAGACTTTTGATACGGGTACTGCATCTACCGCAATACCGGCGAACGCCAGCGAACAGATCACGACCTATGTGGTATACACCGGGCCTGACACCGGGCTGACGAACGAGTGCAACCCAAAAACGCTCATGAACAATACTGCGGTCAACGGCGGTACAACACTCTACAATCCCAGAAATCCCGGTGACTTGAGGATAGCGCTCCGCGATGCCCTCATCAAGATATCGGCAAAGACCGCCTCCGGCACTGCTGCCTCGGTGCTCGCCTCCGGCGAGGGTTCTGGGGCGAACCTCATCCAGGCCCTGTTTTATCCAAAGCGCCAATTAGGCACGGTCGACGTGACCTGGACAGGCGTGCTGCAGAATATGTGGTACTATCTCGATCCAAACCTCGGGTTGAGCAGCATTCGGGAAGACACGGACGGCGACAGAGTGCTGAAGCTGGGCAGTGATTATATCATTGACTTTACCTTTTCGAAGGTCACGAATGAGACCACAGCGAATCTTTTTGCTGATGCCGACGGTAACGGCACCAGAGATTCCGTGACGCCGACGACAGCTAATGTGCCCATGGACAGCGTGATGTACCTCTGGGAAGCTGGACGGAAGCTCCATGCGCGGGCTGCAAGTGACCGTGTGATCTATACGAATACTGATGGCAATGCTACGCTCGACGATTTTACTGCGACAAACGCGGCCGACCTTTCTCCCTTCCTTAATGTGACGGGGACAGCGAACCTCATTCAGTACATCAGGGGGGTCGACGATCTGGACGGAGACAGCGATGTCGATAACAGCGATGCAATAGACGGTGCTGTGGTAAGACCCCGCACCGTAACCGTGGGCGGCGTCACAAACACCTGGAAGCTGGCCGACATTGTCAATTCGACTCCAAAGATCTCGTCCTGGATACCACTGAACCTGTACGATAAATCCTATCGGGACACGACCTACCGGGATTATCTGAACTCGGCAGGTTACACGAACCGGGGTACCGTGTTCAGCGGCGCCAACGACGGCATGCTCCATGCATTCAAACTTGGCAAACTAGGATTGTATAGAGACCCCAACGCAAAGGCCTCCCTGGGGAAGGCCTGTTCAGTCACCACGACCAAGGCATGCCGCGACAATGCAGATTGTCCCTTGGCCGAGACCTGCATGACCGATCCGGATATGGGCAAGGAAATCTGGGCCTTCATCCCGCAACATGCATTGCCCTATCTGAAGTATCTCGCGGACCGGAATTACTGCCATCTCTATTACATTGATGCAACACCGTACCTCTTCGACGCAAGCATTGCCATCGATTCTGACCTGAACGACGACGGCACGAGCGATCAGCCTGACAGCAACTGCAATTCTTCGGTTTATTCGGATTATTGGAAATGCAGAAAATCGAAAGACAGCTGGCGCACGGTCCTTATCGGCAGCATGCGCCTGGGAGGCGCATGTGAAGATCTGTCTTCAACCTGCACTGAATGTGTAAAGACACCGGTCAGCAATTACGGATATTCCTCGTACTTTGCGATGGATGTAACGGACCCGGCGAATCCGACGCTGTTATGGGAATATGCCGATCCGGACCTCGGGCTCTCGACAACAGGTCCGGGCATTGTGAGGATCAACCATAAGCAGTGTTCTACGACGGCCACTACGTCCTGCAACGCTGATTCCGATTGTCCTTCCGGGGAGACCTGCCAAAAGAACGATTTTTCTAATGGCCGCTGGTACGTTGTCCTCGGGTCCGGACCTACCGGGTATGTGAGTCAGACGACCCACCAATTCACCGGAATAAAGGGACACCTGAGCAGGAGCAGTGCCAAGCTCGTGGTTCTCGATCTCAAGACCGGGACAAGGTTGCAGACCATAGATGCTGGCGGAACTGCTGCTTTCATCGGTAATCTGGTGAATTCTTCCATTGATTTTGACATGAACTATTCCGATGACGCTATTTACTTCGGCTATACCGAGAGGGCGACACTGGGAACGACAGAAATCGCCCAGGGCGGCAGTGCCAATACGATCACGCTTGTATCTTCTTCCGACTCCACCAACGATTTTTACAAAGGAAAATTTGTCCACCGGTATGACCTTAACCATGAGACGAAACTGATCATTGCCTATAATGGTGCGGCCAAGATCGCGACAATCGACTCCCCATGGAAGGACGCCGCCCCAACATCTTCAACTCAGTACAATATTCTGGATGGCTGGAACGTCGGAGGAGTGAAGCGGCTTTTGACCAAACAGAGCCTTGATCCGGGCCAATGGTCTGTTTCTACCGTGATCAGCAACATCGGGCCGGTAACTTCCGGCGTGGGCAAATTGCAGAACCTGAAAAACAAGGAACTGCGGCTCTTTTTCGGCGCCGGGAGATATTTCTACAAGATCAACGACCTCATCGACGACCCTTCAGCACAGAGGCGTCTCTACGGGATAAAGGAGCCCTGCTTCCCCTTGACCGGCAGCAATCCTGCCAACATCGACACGACCTGTACGGCAGCGGTGTCATCAGTTGCTCTCGGCGATGCTGCCACCGCAGCAGGCTCGACAGACGCGGACGGGTGGTACATCAACCTCGATCAATGTGTTGATCTCAGCGGTGCGGCGATCAGCTGTTCAGATCCCGCAGCCGTATTTCGTTCAGAGCGGATTGTGACCGACCCGCTTGCCACGCTCAACGGCGCAGTTTTCTTCACATCGTCCAGCCCGACAGCAGACATCTGCGAATATGGCGGTGCCTCGCACATATGGGCAGTTCGCTACGACACCGGCGGCACGCTGGTAGGCACGGGAACATTGCGCGGCACGGCGATCGTGCAGGTTTCTACGGGCGCCATTGAGGAAGTTGACCTTGCTACGGCGTTTACGGAGAAAGATCAGCGGCGGAGCAGTATGATTCAGGGCCTGCCGCCCGCAGGGGCGCTGTCGCTTGTGGTGCCGCCCAAGCCGATAAACAAGATTCTGCATATAAAGAAACAGTAGAATAATGACCACGATGAAAGACAGAGGCGTGACACTGGTTGAATTGATGGTGGTGATAGCGATTATCGCCGTGCTTATGGTCGCCCTCGGCTTCAACTATGTGGGATGGATGGGGGCATACAAGATCGAGAAAGAGACAAAGGATGTCTACGCTGACCTGCTCAGTGCTCGCTCCATGGCAATCACCCGGGGGCAGAATTATTTTATGGATTTTCCGACGGCGACTACCTATCGGCTGATCGAAGACAGGAACAACAACGCCGTCTCCGATCCCGGCCCCGATGTTACCGATGACGCCATACTCCCCACATATCCGAAGACTGTTGAGCATGCCATAACGTGGAACACGGGAGGCACCATGGTCATCGACAAGCGGGGTATCATGACACCGGGGACAATCTGCTTTGCCGCCCTCAATGCCCAGACCGAGCCCGATTATGACTGTGTCGTGATTGCAGAGACGAGAGTAAATATGGGCAAGCTGGCGACTCAAATCTTTTCCGGAGGCCTATGCAATGCTACTAATTGCGCCGCGAAATAGACGGGGTGTCACACTTGTCGAGGTGATGATCGCCCTTGTGGTGCTCCTGATCGTCTTCATGGGGCTCATGCAGGTCTCCATTGTGGCGATCCAGGGCAATATGAAAAACGTTCTTCGGGATGAGGCAGTGCGGCTCACTGCTGACCGGATGAATCGACTGCGGTCTGTATCATTTGACCATGCAGATCTTACGGCCACGGCGGGCACGAATGACCCTGTTGACAACAGGGCCGTACGTGCTACTACGGTTGGCTTTACTGTCCGGCGGATTATCGCGGATATTGACGCAAACCATAAGCAGGTGACTCTGACAACGACCTGGGCATGGCAGGGTGAAAACTTCACCCACTCCATATCTACCATACGGAGGAGATCATGATAAAGTCGCAGAGAGGGTTCACCTTTGTCGAACTTATGATCACGATGGTGGTGTTTCTGCTCACGATCACAGCTGCGGCGAACATATTCTCCAGCCTTCTCAACCAGTTCAAGCAGCAGTCCAAGATCGCGGAAACGAACATAGAGGGTATAGTCGGGCTCCAGATGCTGCGGTCGGATATCGAACAGGCCGGCTACGGACTCCCCTATAATCTGAATGGGATAACCTATAACGAAGCGTTTAGTAGTGCAACGCCATATAGCGATCCTGCGGCATACAATGACGCGACAGCTAATCCGCCGCGGGCAGTGCAGGTCGGCAATAATATCGGCTTCAACAATGCTGCTGTGACGCCCGGTGCCCAGTCGGATGTGCTGGTGATCAAGGCAACGAACCTCGGCCTCAGCTCTGCCGCCACCAAGTGGGCCTATGTTTCGAACCGGGGGGCCCTGCCTAATACGATACAGCCTTGGAACAATGTAGACGGCGCAGCCATTCCCGATGAAAATCTTGAGAATGGCGACCAGGTGATTGTATTGAACCCCATTGCAGGCGGCACGCAACGGGTACTGCTATCATCGGGTGCAACGTTTTCCACGACCTTCGATTCGAGTGCCGGGACTTTTGCATCGGATTTTCAGCCTGTGGCGAGCAGCTTTGAGACATATCTGATCTATGGCATAAGCCCTGGTGCGGCACTGCGCATGCCCTTCAACAGGGCTGATTATTATATACGAACTCCTGCAGCAATGCCGACGCGGTGCGCTCCCAATACGGGCGTGCTCTATAAGGCGCTGCTGAATCATGGCGCTACCAGTGCGGCTAATCAGTTTCTAGGTTCAGAGCACCCCCTCTTGGATTGCGTTGCCGCAATGCAGGTTCTCTTTGGGTTGGATACGAACAACGATGGGGCTGTCGAGTCGGTTGTCGAAGACCTTGGGGCAGGGTTGACTGCCGAAAACATACGCGATCAACTCAAAGATATCCGCGTCTATATCCTTGCCCAGGAAGGCCAGCGCGATACGTCCTATACGTCGCCGTCACCGATTACGGCAGACGATCCGGTTCACGGCAATGTCATCACTTTTACCATACCTGCGGGAGACCTCCGGCTTAATTACCGGTGGAAGATATACACCCTGTTCATAAAACCCTATGATCTGAGGTAGCGATGCGCTATAACCATTTTCATCATCCCATGAACGAAAGAGGCGTTGCCCTTGTGATGGTCCTGATGCTCTCTCTGATCGGGCTTGCCATTGTCTCTGCCCTGCTCTATCTCATTACACAGGGCACAACCATGTCAGGCGCAATGCGGTTCTACCGTTCAGCGGAAGATGCGAGCGTCGGCACAGCTGAAATCTTGCCCGATTACTTTGAAAATAGAGGCGTGCTGAACATCATGGGCGCACCCTATGCAAGTGGGTGCAACTGCGGAGATCCTTTGGATCCGAGCGATAACACGGACGAAAACGCCGGCAACGCGAGAACCTGCCGGTGCGACAAACTCTGTAATTCTACGGCAGATTGGATGGATTCAGGAACTGCATCCTGCGACGACAATGGCGGAGTTGCAGGGCTCCAGGTCGATCTTGACCCGAGGACCAATCCAGACCTCGGCGATAATGCGAACCCGATTCTGTTAGGGGTTGCGCCGAACCAGTATCGCGTCTATGTGAAGATTGTCGATACCGTCCGGGGCAACTCGGACGTCGGCGGCATTGCTGCGCCCGGGGAATTAGGAGGACAGGGAGTGGTGACGAGCACCTCGGGAGTTGTGAGTCCGCCGGCTGCACCGTATCTATACCGGACGGAAATCCTTGCGGAGAATACGACAAATCCGCGCGAAAATTCCCGGATGTCTGTCCTATACGCGTACTAACCCTTCTCAAATACCCAGGTCAATGCATTCCGGGCTTTCGGAAAGGATTTCCTTTGCGGTCCCAATGTCCCTGCTTATTTGGCCTATGAGGGCCGCTGCAGTATTGAACTTCTTCTCTTCCCGAATCTTCCGTATGAAAAAGAGCGTGATCTCTTCTCCGTAAAGGTCTTCGTTGAAGCTGAAGACATGGACCTCTATCGCGAGCGAGCCGGCGTCAAAGGTGGGCCGGGTGCCGATATTGACTATGCCGTCATAGCACCGCTCCCGCGCAAGAAGCTTGACTGCATACACCCCGTTCGACGGGATGATGCTGTGCTTTGATGCGATATTGGCTGTCGGGAACCCAAGGGTCTTGCCCCTGCTGTCACCCTTGATGACGATGCCCGTGATCGCATAGGGCCTGCCAAGGAGCCGTGCCGCATGCTCAACCTCACCGTCCTTCAGGAGCTGGCGGATCTTTGTGCTGCTGATTACCTCTCCGTTCAGGGATATCTGCTCGACCTCATGGACATTGAACCCGAAATCCCTGCCCATCTGCTTCAGCGTCTGTGTGGTCCCTTCACGGCCCTTTCCGAAGCGGTAGTTATATCCGACAAAGATATCCTTTGCGCCGAGGGTATCACAGAGGACGCCCTTGACGAACTCCCGGGGTGTCATTTCAGCGAAATTCAGGCTGAAGGGGATCTTGACGAGCACATCGATGCCGAGCTTTTCGAAAAGCCTGATCTTCTCCTCGTAGATGCTGATAAGGGGAGGACATTTTTCCGGTGCGAGCACCTTGAGCGGGTGGGGGCGGAAGGTTACGACCATGCTCTGGCCGCTGATCTCGCGCGCCCGTCTGATGACCATGCGCACCAGTTCCTGATGGCCCAGGTGGATGCCGTCAAAGTTCCCCAGGGTCAGGACGCAGTTGGTGAACCGGTCGGTAATCTTACGCAAATCAGTGATCAGTAACATTTCTTTCCTATAGAACCGCGGGACTGATGTATAATTATAATGCTTTTTTGATTTCTTTGGAAAAAAAATACGGAAGCGGCGTGAGACCATGTTCGACAAGAAATTGAAGTTCTATCACCGTATACTGGAACATATCGCTGACGGCGTCTGTCTTGTTGCTCCGGACGGAAGCATACGATACTGGAACCGCGGTGCTGCTGCCATTACCGGCATTCCTGCTGATGACGTGCTGTCCGCGCTCAGTCATGAGCGTTTGCCGCGCTTCGAGGATGAGGAAGGCAATGACTTCTGCGATCACATAGCGTCCACAGGTGGTATACGAGAGCCCCTCCAGAAGAATCTTTTTGTCATTTCGGCGACGGGAGGGAAGATTCTTGTTGAAGCGCATATCTCTCCGCTTAAGGGTGACGGGAACTACGAAGGGGCTGTCCTTGCATTCCGGGCGACTGCCGGTTTCAGGGGGCTCAGACCGTTTCAACTCAGGACGGAGAAGCTGGACAGGCTCATTCCGATATGCGGGTGGTGCAAGAAGATACGTCACGATGACGATACCTGGGAGCAGTTGGAAGCCTATCTCGGCGAACAGGGGTTCGGTGACTTTACGCATTCCATGTGTCCCGTCTGTGCCGAGAAGATATTTTCCAAGCGAATCTACCTTGAAAGCTATCAGAACGTCTGCAAGGCCATCAGTACGAGTCTTTCTCTGGAAGAGGTGCTGAAGCTTATCGTGACGAATGTCGTCAGGGTCATGAATATGAAAGCCAGCCTGGTGCGGCTCCTCAACAAGGAAAAGAATCAGCTCGAGATCGCTGCCTCACACGGTTTGAGCGAAAGCTATGTGAACAAGGGCCCAGTTGAGTATGACCGCTCTGTGGACGACGCGCTTGCAGGGAAACCGGTCTCCATCTATGACATCACGGAGGACAAGTCCGCAAAGTACCGCAAGGAGGCAGAAAAAGAGGGCATAAGGACCATCCTGTCCATTCCCCTCAGGGTCAAGGACGAGGTGATCGGCCTGCTCAGGATGTACACTGCCGAACCGGTGGCCTATTCGGATGAGGATCTTAAGTTCCTTGCAGCCCTTGCGGAACAGGCCGCGATTGCCATCATGAATGCCCGGCATTTTGAAGGGGTCGTATCGAGAGAGCGGGAATATCTCGATATTTTCCAAGCGGTCACCAAGACGATAAGCTCAACCCTCAATATCCATGAGGTCCTGGACATGATCGTCAAGATGATCCCTGCAGTCATGAAGCTCAAGGCAGCTACGATACGCCTTCTTGATGAATCAGGAAAGAAACTTGTGCTTGTTGCAGCGCACGGATTGTCCGAACGGTATCTGAGCAGGGGGCCGGTTGATACCGAGGAGAACATCCGGGAAGCACTGAATGAAAAGCCGGTCGCGATCTATGACGTGATGACGGACGATCGGATAGCCTACAAGAAGGAGGCAGAGGCGGAGGGGATTAAGAGTGTCCTGACACTTCCGATCAATGCGCACGGCAGGGTTATCGGCATACTCCGGCTTCTTACCAACGTGCACAGGACCTTCAGCCAGGACGAGATCGATTTTAGCGTTGCCCTTTCCGAACAATGCGGCATTGCCATAGAAAATGCGCGTATGTATGAGAAGCTGCATACAGGCTCCCGGAAGGCATAGCGCTGCATAACCCAGGTGCCTGAACAAAAAAAAGGCCGTGGTGACCACGGCCTTTTTTACCTTCCCGAGACATTCTTAGAAGAACATCTTCTGGTTGATCAGGATACCGAGCGATACCAGCAGCGCGTAGATCGCAAGAGACTCGATCATGGCGAGACCGATGATCAGGGTCGTCGTGATCTTGCCGGAGGCTCCCGGATTCCTTGCAATACCCTCGGTAGCACCTTTCAGGCCCATACCCTGGCCAATGCCGGTACCGAATGCTGCAACGCCGATAGCGATGCCCGCTGCAAGAGCAGCCATGCTGCTTCCTGATCCGCCCTCTGCCTTGGCTGCAGCCTCCTCAGCGAAGACCATCACCGGAGCAAGCAGGCAGACAACTGCACATGCCAGCAGTGCGAGAGAAAGAATTTTTTTCATGTGGTTCTTCCCTCCTTTCCTCAGAACTTTCATTAATGTGCCTCTTCAACGGCACCAGCGAGATACAAGGTAGCGAGCAGCGTGAAGACGAATGCCTGGATGATGCTCACCAGAGTTCCGAGCGCGAGAATCGCCGTCGGAATAATCCAGGGGGAAAGTGATGCAAGAACCAGCAGTATGATATGCTTTGCAACCATATTGCCGAAAAGCCTGACCGAGAGGGTAACCGGCCTGACCAGATGGCCGATGAGCTCTATCAGGAAGATCAGGATCATGAGCGGCAATGCTGCGATCGACCGGATAGGGCCGAGAAAGTGCTTCAGATAACCGAATCCGTGGACCCTGATGCCGTAGATATGTGTTGCCAAAAAGACCGGTATCGCCAGGGCAATGTTGTTGTTGATATTGCTTGTCGGCGAAAAGAAGCCGGGGATAAGCCCCATGAAGTTGCAGACAGCCACATACAGGGCTATGGTTCCTATAAAGGGGAAAAAATGCTTTGCCCAGTGGTGTCCGATGTTTTCCTCACAGAGGTTCAGGATCCCTTCAGCAATTGTCTCCATGAAGTTCTGTACACCGGTCGGAACGAGCTGCAGGGATGTTCTGACCATAAGGGCTGTCCCGATAAGAAGCAGCGATGCAAGAAAGGCATAGGATACGAAATGGGGCACGGTGTGAGGATTTATGAATATATCCATCAAGAGTTTTTCTTCGTGCATAAGGTCTCCTTTGGAGAAAATTAGGGTAATATTACCTAAGGAAATTGCGAGAAGTCAAGGATTTACCGCCCTGTTATAGGACTATAAAAAATGACAATAAAAGCAAAAAACTTGCATTTTTCATTTTAAAAGTGTATTAATAATTGTGATTATCAGCAACGCACCTGCACAGGCGGTCAAAACGATACTATGGCAAAAGAAAAGATGAAGAAAGACCTGAGCGAAGAAGAGAAACAGAACATGGCGCTCTATCCTATCGGGATAGTAGCGGAGCTGATCGGAACGACCGACCAGACGCTCAGGCTCTATGAGAAGCACGGGCTCATCAAGCCCGCCCGGAGGAACAAGAACCGGTTCTATTCAGAGAATGATATCAAGTGGCTCCGATGCCTGCGGGACCTCATCCATAACAAAAAGATCAGCATTGAGGGCATCAAGAAGCTGCTTGATTACGCCCCCTGTTGGGAGATCACGAACTGTCCGACGGAGCGCAAGGGGAAGTGCTCTGCCTATATTGATAAGACCAAGCCCTGTTGGGAACTCAACAGAATGATATGCAACACGGAGTCCGGCCGGATATGTGAGGACTGTGTCGTCTACATCTCAAAGAAGGGCGCTTCGAAAAAATAGCTGCACCCGCTTCCCTATTTCGTGATCTCCAGGGAAGACGGCCCGAAATTAGGGTCAAGAAGGTATGTCTTATTAAAGTACTCCCGTGCCCCTGAAAAATCCCTGAGCTTATAGCTTGCATATCCCATAAGGTAATACGCGCGGGGGTCGGGGGTCTTTTCGGTATATGCCTGCAGTTCCCGGATGCATTCCGCATAATGCTGTTTTTTGTAGAAAGATACTCCGGCTGCGTAATCTGCAGAGGCGGCAGACGCCGCGAAACAGAGTAATGCAACGATCAGAAACATTAGCCTTGTCTTCATGGTTCCTCCTCAGTCAAATTTGAATTTAGACGGATCCCTGATTTCCCAGATGGTCGGCACAGGGGTGTATTGTTTCGGCTGCGTGCTTTCCTTGAAATACTCCTTGACGGCAAAATCATCTTGGGAAAGGAGACCGGTCTTCGGATCAATGTTCATGCTCACAATTCCCTCCGGCGAGGCGAACTCTTCCGGCTCTTCTTTGGCTGCGCCGCTCATGAACGATGTCCAGATGGGGGCAGCGGCCCTGCCTCCCGTCTCCTGCGAGCCGAGCGTCCTTGCATTGTCAAACCCGACCCAGACAGCGGCAACAAGGTTAGTGGTATAGCCGACAAACCAGGCATCCTTATAGTCATTCGTCGTGCCGGTCTTTGCGGCAACCGGTCTGCCAAGAGCTTTTGCCTGCCATCCCGTACCGTACTTTACAACATCCTCCATCATGGAGGTGATGAGAAAGGCAGTCTGCGGACTGATGCACTGTGCAGGTTCAGGCTCATTCGTCTCAAGGACCCTGCCCTTAATGTCGGTTATATATTTTATGGTGATCGGCCGTGATTTCATGCCGCTGCTGGCAAAGACGTTGTAAACAGATGCCATTTCGAGTGGTGTGATGCTGAAGGACCCCAGGGCAATGCTCAAGTTCCGGGGCATATCGCCGGTCACGCCGACGGTCCGCGCAAAGCTCAGGAGGCTGTCGATGCCCATGGCATCCACAAGCCTCACGGTAACGACATTGCGTGAATAGGTGAGCGCCTCCCGCAGCCGTGTCGGGCCGTAATGGATATGATCGTAGTTTTCCGGCTTCCATTCGCCCTTGGGACCTCCGGGATAGGTGACCGGCTCATCGATGATAACGCTGGCGGGCGTGAACCCGTGATCCATGGCAGCGGCATAGATGATGGGTTTGAAGGCAGATCCGGGCTGGCGCCTTGCCATGGTGGCGCGGTTAAAGTCGCTCCGTGAAAAATCATAGCCGCCGACCATGGCACGCACAAAACCGGAATAGGGTTCAAGCGCGACAAGGGCTCCTTCCAATTCAGGTTCCTGCTCAAGGGCAAGGGTTACTTTCTTGTTTTGAATGCTCTTTATGCTGACCCTGATGACATCACCGGGGTGGAGGATCTGAGTAAGGCTGAAGTTCTTCAGCATCTTGGTGCTGCCGGATTTGTTCATCACCTTTGCTGCCCATAACGCATCCTTGACCGAAAGCTTTCCGATCATTCCCCGTGTCTTGATCGTTGCTTCGTCCGCGGTCACCTTCAGCACCAGACCCGTATACATGTCACCCGGATTGTTCACCACCGAGGTCGCGATGTCCCGGGTTTTCAGCTCCTTCTCGAAATCCGTATCTTTTTTGTTCTCAAGCACCCCGCGCCAACCGCGCCGTTTGTCGACCTCCCGCAGTCCGTTCTGCATGGCATTGACAGCCGACAGCTGCATTGCGCGGTTCAGCGTGGTGTATATTTTCAGCCCGGTCTTATACACCATCTCTTCTCCATACGTGTCTTCAGCATATTTTCTGACATATTCTATGAAGTAGCCGTTTGCCTCGGCCCCCCTTCTCAGGCTGGAAAGATACAGAGGTTGGGTATATGCTGTTTCCCGTTCCCTAGCGGTGATATATCCTTCCTCTACCATGCGGTTGAGGACGGTGTACTGCCGCTCCTTTGCACGGGAGAGGTCATTAAAGGGCGAATAGGTGCTGGGAGCCTTTACCAGGCCTGCGATGAGCGACGACTCGGCAAGCGACAGCTGTCGCGCGGATTTTCCGAAGTACGTCCTGGCAGCCATCTCAACGCCGTAGGCGCCATGGCCGAAATAGACCTTGTTCAGGTAGAGTTCGAGGATCTCCTGCTTGGTAAGGCTCTTCTCTATTTTGAATGCCAGGGCTGCCTCTTTCAGTTTCCGGGTGAGCGTTTTTTCAGAGGTGAGGAATACCACTTTTGCGAGCTGCTGCGTCAGGGTGCTTCCACCCTCCTTCAGGCTTACGTGGATGATGTCTTTCACGACGGCACGTGCAATGGCAATATAGTCGATCCCCTTGTGCTTGAAGAACCGCGAGTCCTCGACGGCAATGAGCGCCTGGGTCATATGCCTCGGGATGTTTTTGAAGGGGACGAAGATGCCTTTTTCGGCCTTCAGTTCCCCGATGAGGATATCATCGTCAGCAAAGATCTTTGTCCCCGGGACAGCATGGTAGTGCTTGAGCTCATCAATGGACGGTATACCCCTGATCAGTGCAAGATAACCGCCTGCTATGCCGCCAACAAGAACGGAGGACAGAATGAGAATAATGACACGTCGCGCTTTCACTGTCAGTTACGATTATACCCGTCTTCCGAAAGGGCTGTCAAAAGGATGTGCTCAGGAAAACAGCGACAACACGATATTGATGCTCCCTCCGACAAGGAGGGCGAAGACGGTTATAAGTCCGAACATCAGGAGCGATGTCCTCATGCCCCGTTCCTTGATGATCATAAAGAAACTCGCAAGGCAGGGGACGAAAAGGGTGAGGGTTACAATGCTGACGATGATCTGGTTTTCATCCATAAGGCCCTCTTTGGAGAGCTCAAAGAGCCCCGCTGCCCCGTAGTCTCTTCTCAGAAAGCCCATGATAAACGCTGCTGTAGCCTCTCGCGGAAGACCAAGGAATCTCACGATGAGGGGTGACGCCGCCTCTTCCAGCCACCTCAGGACATGCGTCTTATCGAGGATGAAGAGTATGAGGGTGCCCAGGACAAAGAG
Source organism: Nitrospiraceae bacterium UBA6898 (assembly GCA_002448975.1). Taxonomy (GTDB): domain Bacteria; phylum Nitrospirota; class Thermodesulfovibrionia; order Thermodesulfovibrionales; family UBA6898; genus UBA6898. The sequence goes on along the minus strand of DKBO01000222.1, from coordinate 315 downwards.
GGGCACCGCTTCTTTCAGGTACCATTCGATCCTGCTGAGCGTCTTCATGAAAATATTTCCCATGCGCGGCATGCGCATGGGCGGAATTTCCAGAAAGAAATCCGCCTTGTCGCCCGGCAGTACCTGTGCCGTGATCGTGCCGGCAAGGAGCAGGACCCCCAGGACGGTGCCGATCCACCAGAGAGCCACTTTAATGGAATATGGTCCCAGCATGCCGAGGATCACCCCAAGCTGTGCGGAACAGGGGATGGCAAGCGCAATGAGAAAGGTGGCGATAAGCCGTTCCCTTTTTGTTTCGAGAATGCGCGTGGTCAT